>CAIVJE010000141.1 GCA_903906135.1 uncultured Verrucomicrobiota bacterium
GACCCGTGTCTTGTGCATCGTCGCCATGTAGGCTGAAGGCGTGTTGTCGCCCGCAAACCACCCGTACAGGGTCGTCAGCAGATCACCATTCGGCAGTTCCAGGATGCGGCGATGAAGCCGTACGGCGGTATGGGGATGTCCACCATCATCACTTGATCCGTGAAAATTAACTCCGGGTAAATTGAACGTGATATCAATTGGCCCCTCCAACTTCAGCCAATCGCCTCGAGAGAAATATAACTGTCCCACGCCTTGGCCTGGTTCTGCCCCCGGCACGACGTAAGAATCAAGCGCGAGCAGGGAGCCATCCCGTAGCTGAATCCCCCCGCCCTCTAGATTTACGCCATTTTCGCCCGGCTTTAACGGCACGCGATTCCACGTCTTGCCCTCATCCCGCGAAATCACCGTGCCCATCGCGCTGTGATAAGTAAGGCGCTGGGACGGAAATGGCTTCTCCGGCAGTTGCGCTTGCACCACTAAAGCCCCTTCCCGCGTGTAAAGCATCGAGGGTTGGAGACCCCCCGCGAGCACGAACTGTTCAGCGCCAAATTTAAGCTGAACCCGCGCATCTGCCTGCAAGATCGTCGGGTTGTTTTCCGCTCGAATACCTACCTGCGGTGAGGCTGGAGCAGCCGGCAAACTTGTCGCCATCGCCGCACTCAAAAAGCTGGCGATCGTTAAGGGGTAAAAAAATATATGCATAAATTTAAACGGCCGCGCGCCACTGCTTGCGCAAATCAAGGCCGAGGGTTTGGGCATCACGCCACGTGTCACTGAAACAACTTAAACCATACGATGGAGCGGCATGACCGATCTCCGGGACCACCAAGACCGGAGTGCGAGCTTTCTGCCCCTGCAAATGCGCGAATAATGCTGCGCAATAGACCTGCCAGTCACGGTACTCGGGCGTGCGCCGGCCGGCTGCATTTAAAACAGGAATTTGACAATGATGGCCATTAAATGGCCGCAGATGAAATTGCGTAGCGGCGGCTAACAACTCCGCGGGCTCACTGAGCCGATCCCAATAAGTGCCTGGGGCGAGATGACGGATAATCGCAAAATGCGAGTGATCGAGACACAGTGGCAATACTTCCTTGGTTACCCGGCGATACCCACGGGCTAAGGCTACCGTCGCCTCGGGGGTTTCGGTAAAAGTATCGCGGTGCGTCTCAATCGCGAACGGCAACGCGAGCTCTTGGGCTACGGCGCGAATGCGCAGCGCCAATTTAACCGCGTCCGCCACCGGTGTATCGTAATCACCCAATTGAATATCAATCGCCACCGCCCCCAGCGCCTTCGCGGCCTGCAAGGCTGGCGCAATTTTTTGGGCGTCATCAATACTCGTTACGGCTAAATAGCGAAGCGTGCCGCGCTCAGCAACATACGGCTGCGGCGGAGCAAAAACTCCATCGAAACCAGCCGATCGAATCATGGAAAATTTCTTCGCCCACGACCATTCCCGCGCTTTGGTCGGATATTGCCGCAACGACCAGAGTGTCGCAAAAATCCACAAAGGACGCTCCGCCGGCAGGGATCGAGTAGGTGTAGATTTCATCGCTGAATAAATTTTTGGGCCCGCTTGCCAATAATATCACCCGCGTAGATGTCGCCCTTGCTATCGATCGCCATGGTGTGAAACCAATTGAGCTCGCCCGGCTTTTCCTGCCCATCCACTCCTTTCGGAATCATCGTCAGCTGCCGCATCCGCCCCGCCGTATCAAATTTAGCAAACATCTGATCTTGCGGCGGACAGCCGAGGGGCGCGGTAGGATAGCGCGGATCAGTCCGCCATGGCATCGGCGTGGAACCACAGACCCAGATTTCATCTTGCGGCGAAATCCAGAAGCCCCACGGCACAATTATATTCGACCAGACATCAAGCAACTGCCCGTCGACGTCAAAAATTTGAATGCGGACATTATTACGGTCCGCGACATATAAGCGTCCCTTGGAATCAAAAGCTAACGCGTGGGGAATACTAAATAATCCAGGCGTTACCCCGAGCTTACCCCACGCCTTGATGAATCGGCCCATGGCATCGAAGCGGGCGATCCGATTATTGCCGTAGCCATCAGAGACAAAAATATCGCCATTGGGCGCAAATGCGATGTCCGTGGGACTATTAAAATGCGTGGCGTCTTCCCCGAGCTCGCCGAGTGTCCCGATCACTTGCAGCAATCGACCAGCCCGAGAGTATTTGCGCACGACATGTAAGCCGGCATCGACGAGCCAAACGTTGCCCTCGCGGTCAAATTTCAAAGCATGCGGCACGGCCTGAGGATTCTCCTCCCGCCAGCCCCCGAGATAGCGACCATCCGAGGCGTAGATCTGCACCATCGGATTCTTCCGGGTAAAGATCCAAACATTATCATTACCATCCACCGCGATGGAAGGCATGCCGCCCCACTCGACGTTCGCGGGCTTGGCCGGCCAACCCGCCACAACCTGATATTGGGGTGCCAGATCAATCCGTGGATAAGCAGAGACCGGAGCGGATTCCGCCGCCGGCAAAGGCGTGTCTGCGGCGTTACCGATCACGCAGAATCCGAGCAAAGAAAGACCAAAAGCCAGCCGGCAGTTTTTCATTTTATGGGGGGTAAGAATTGCACGGCTTTAAACTCAGCTTTAGCTGGTGGAAGGTATCCCACGTTTTTCGAGCTGCAGCTTCAGACTATCTTTGTAACGAGCAAAAGCCTCTTCATCGCGAACCGTCGAAGCCCCAAAACAGAAGGTCGCGAGGGCGCGCCGGTGCCGCGCAGTTCGATTGACCTCGGTCCAATGAATCGTCGCCGATGAATGCACGACCGCATCGCCCGGCGCGAGTTCGATCGGCACGGCATCTACGCTGCGCGGATCAAAATTTTGTAAACCCTGACTGAAGCCGAGGACGCCACTGCCCGCATGCGGGAGGATTCCACCCCGTTGCGAGCCGCGGGCGTACCAGAGACAACCGTTCTCCCGATCCACCGGATCGAGCGCGATCCACAAGCCACAGGCGATATTGGGTTTTCGGCACCAGTAAAATCCATCCTGATGCGCGGGGGTCGCCTGCGTATCGTAGGGTAATTTATTAAACCACTCAATGGCCTGTGGACTAAATTGATCGCGGAGCAGAAATTCCAACAAGGGAACATGCGCGCCTTTTAAAATGAAATCAGCAAACCAGCTATCGTGACGATTGAGGGACTGCATCTTCCGCAGCGTTTCGGGCTTAGCATAATCATCAAAAAAAGCAGCATCCTTGGGCAGCGTGGGGACGACCTCGCGCACATACCGCTCGAGCTGGGTTTGAATTTCGCGGAAAACATCTGGCTCATAAAGCCCTCGTACAATTACAAAACCGTCTTGATCGTAACGCTCACGCAAGGCTTCAAAATCTAAGGTATTTTTCATAATTTCTGATGGTTCCTGAGGGATTAAGTTAAAAATTATTCTCCACGCCCCAGCCGATCCGTTACCGCCGGGGATCCGTCTTCCCGACGGTAATTAACTTTCAAAAGGTCCAGCCGCTTTAAGTGCTCATCGAGGCGGCCTTTAAATTCCGGCCACGAACGCGACGTTTGGCTGGACCACGCCACCTCGGCGAGAGCACAGAGCCGCGGGAAGGCCATATACTCGAGTTTGGCGCCGTTATAAATATATTCAGACCAGAGTTGCGCCTGACATCCGAGCACGAGCTTCTGCTGCGCCGCCGTAAACGCCGGGGGAATTGGCTCAAAGCTGTAAACTTGCTCAAGCGTCAGCAACCCACCCCAGCAATCAAACCGGGGATCATCGGGGGTCACGCCTTGGCTAAAATTAATATAGGTATGGCTGGATGGCGCCATCACCATGGTGTTGCCCAGTTCAGCCGCTAATTGGGCCCACTTCCAATCTCGCCAGACCATCATGGTCGCAGTTTTAGACAGCCCGCCTTCTTGGATTTCATCCCAACCGATTAACTTTTTCCCGCGGGCCGTTAGTAATTTTTCCACTCGGCCAATAAAATAAGCCTGTAATTCATGCGCATCCTTCCGGTGCTCGCGCCGCATCACTTCGGCCGCAAAGGGTGAGGCCTCCCACTGACTCTTCGCCGCTTCATCCCCGCCAATGTGGAAATAGGCTCCGGGAAAAATAGGACAAAGTTCGGCTAAGACATCATCAATGAACGCAAAGGTCTCTTCCTTGGGCGCGAAAATATAATGCTTAATGCCCCAACTCGTGATCACCTGAGGATCGAAATGAGGAATGTCGGTGTTACCCAACTGGGGATAGGCCGCAATCGCCGCTCCGGCGTGACCCGGCATCTCAATTTCCGGCACGACGGTAATGTGTAACTTCGCCGCATGCGCCACCACCTCGCGCAAATCGGCCTGAGTATAAAAACCACCGTAAGGGAGGCCGTCTGATTGCAGCCGATTACCCATCTGCGGCGAGGAAGCCCGCTGGGAACCGACCGTGGTCAACTTGGGCCATTTTTTAATTTCCACGCGCCAGCCTTGATCCTCAGTCAGATGCCAGTGGAGCACATTCAGTTTATGCAAGGCCATCAGATCGAGCATCCGCAAAATTTCCGGCTTCCCCATGAAGTGCCGCCCCTCATCAATTAAGACCCCGCGCCAGCTGAAGCGCGGTTGATCGAGCACCACGACCGCAGGAACCCACAGCCCATCCGCGCGGCGATCAGCCAGCTGCAGCAGGGAAATTGTCCCATAAAACGCCCCCGCTTCGGTCTGAGCCGAAATGATAATTTCCCCCTGAGCCGTCACCTCGATCCCATAACCTTCTGGCCCTAACTCAAAATTCCGTACGGAGCTGGTGACCTGCACCAAGTGAATGACGGTCGCACCACCAACGCCCAGTTGCGTTTTTAATTGCTCAGCCGCTCCCGCAAACGCCGGCGCGGCGGCAATTTTAGCCCCCAAAATATTTACCCGCGGGGCGGTTGCATTTATTTCCTGCACCACCGGTTTGGGCAATATCGTGCCAGCAAATGTGGCCGTAGCCGCGGCGGAAATTATCAGCAAAAACAAATATTTTTTCATGGGCTTAAGGGGGATTTCGGACTGAAACCTAAGACAAATTATATGATAAAACTAGAATGATGATGAGCCAAGCGCTCATTGTTAGATTGGCCCAATGATCAGGGGAATTATTGTCATAATTTTGCAGGCGATCGTGGCGCCGAGACGTGGTCAAGGGCGGCCATAAGATCGAGCCGCCGGTAGGTTTGCTGCGTCATCGGATCTTCCACCGCTTTCCCAGTGATTTGAAAAATTCTCATCATCGCCTCGACGATATTCTTGCCCTCCCCCTCCCAACGATAGCCACTCACCTCAATCGCCTCGCGCAGCAGCATCGCCGCCCCACACGCCACGGCATTAGACGAACTGGTGGCAGCAGCGGGCACCAAAAGAGCGACCTTCGCGTGGCGATCTAGAATAACGACATCTTCCCCAGACTTAACCGCCCCAATCGCCCAGCAGTTGGGCTGAATGGCCGGCCAAGAAATACCCGTAGTGTAGTTGTGGTTACCCGCCGGTGCACTCACCCAAATACCCAGCGCGCGCAGTTCCGCTAATTTGTCATCAATCGCACTCGGCACCGGCACCGCATGAGCCTGATCGTCGACCGGAGCTAAGTTCACCGTCGTGATATGATACTCACGATGATGATCGATCACCCATTGCAGCGCCCGCGCCAACGGAGCGCTATCCGCTAATGACCCATGGCAACATTCCAGGCTACGCACGATGGCAATCTGGTTATTATAAGCGACGCCCCGCAGCCCTTCATGATTAACCGACGAGGGGATCCCGATCGTCGTACCGTGGTACCCTTTACCTTCATGCTTAGGATCATTATCACCATCGACGGCATCATAAGCCACTCGCACCTTCGGGACTCCGTCCACGATCGCCTGCCATTCAGGCTTAGCCAGCGTGCAACCATCATCCAAGAGCGCGAGCGTTTGCCCGCGACCAAAAGTTAGCCGATCAGCATAAACCGCCCAAGCCTCTGTGATCCGAGCGCGGGCAAACTCGATGGGCTGCGCTGGTCTGATAACCTGCAAGGGCACCTCCCCGGCGGACGGCCCGATCGCGCGATCGGCCTCGGTAGCCTGCAGCAACGCGAACGTGGAGAAAATTAAAAATAAACAGCGCACGGGGTGTTCATTAACAAATTATTGATCAGCTCATAGCTCAACCCATCACGGGCGCCAACCGGCCGGTAGTCCGGCGAGAAAATGCGCAAAGTCCGCCTCGCTCGCGCCCGCATAGGGCGGCAACATCCGTAGCGGAAACTTTGGATCAGACACCCGATAAAGCATCTTATCGTAGGCGCCATCGATGTGGTACTTGCCGGCCGAAAGCTCCTTCAGCATGGCGCCCATCGCCGTGAAGGCCGCCCCCTCCGCCACCCGCAGGGCATCATCGCCGGCCACAAAAGCTTTGGCCCGCACCGGATTGACTGAGGCCAGCGAAATCAAGAACCCCACATCGTGCGTGCGCCGGGCGATCGTGTAGCCAAATTCGGTCAGGAAAAAGCGCAAACGCGGCGCCACCTTCAACCAATCGGCAATCACCGCCGGATCAGCGGAGCCCGCTTTCACCGCGATAAAATTAGGATGAGCGTCAGCGAGACGTTGATAATCAACCGCGGTCAGCAGCCGCTTCGTGCGCAGCAAATTGTAATGGTGAAACTGACAGTCAGGAAACCGACCACACGTTTCCGCAAAAAAACGATCGAGTTCCTGATCATTGAGCGCGCCCCAAGACGGCAGCGACAGCTGGAATAACCGAAAGCCCAGCGCCCGACAGCGTTCGATCCGCTCGATGATCGTCGGCAAGGAGAGCGATATTAATCCCACCATGGGGGTAACGCCCGCCTCCTGCGCGCAGGACCAAAAGGCCTGCGTGATTTGATCGAATTGCTTTTCGGTTACCGCATAACCTTCACCCGCGGTCCCAAAAATGTAGATGTGTCGCGTGAGATTTTTCGCGATTGCCTGAACCTGCCGCCGAAACATCGGCTCATCAAATTCGTAACGATCAGTCCACGGCACGACCGCCGTGGCCAATATTTTAGCGGGAGAATCAAGGAGGGTAGAAGCAGACATAGAATAAATTAAGGAGTTAATTTGCTCAGAATAGATTGCGTAACCAACCCCGCGAGCTCCTCTGAGCCCGCCGGAGTAAAATGCACATTTTTGGGCAGCTGAATCGTACCCTGCCGAGCGAGCGCATGGGCATGGAGATCATCGACCGCGACCTTCAGCGCGCGCATCACGCGCCCCGCCGCCGCATTGTAGAGTAGCTCACTCCCCGCGACGCGACCCGCACTGCCCGCGGGGATCGGCGTGGTCGTAGCAAAGATAAGCTTAGCCCCCGTCTGCTGCAGTCGCTGCACCAACTTCCGCAAATTAGTTTCATACTCCCCGACCGGAACCAATTGTTGGCCTTGCTCCGGCGTTACGTAATTCCCCTGCGCATCCAGATATTTTAAATCGTGAAGGCCGAAATTGAAATGAATCACCGCCCAGGGTCCCGCCCCGAGCCACGCCTCCAGACGTTCCAGCCCGTAGCCGGTCGATCCACAGTTTTCGCTCGGACGATGCACATTCGCGCGCCCCGCTAACTGCGCCCGCACCGCCAAGGTATAGCCGACTGAAATCGAATCACCGATGAGCAGCACGCGAGGCAGTGCGGGGATATCAGCTACTTCGACA
>CAIVJE010000142.1 GCA_903906135.1 uncultured Verrucomicrobiota bacterium
AAATAGCTTAGGCAGGGCAATCTTTACGCTCGTCCCCTGCTTTCAGCCTAGTTCCGAACCAACTTCGGGCGACCTAACCTATTTTGATTGGGCTTGGATTTTTCGCAGGAGAGCAGCTTCGCTAAGTTGAATAAAATTTTCCCGTTCTTTAAGGGCGGCTCGCTGTTCTTTAAGCGCCACTTCTTGGGAATCCAGTTCATCTTTGAGGCGAGTCCAGGCCGCTATTTCTGCAGAATGAATCCCTGAATTAATCGTTGGGGCAGGTTGCTTGCGCACGGCGTCGAGTACCTTTTCGCGCGCACGCAGCAACGCTTCTGATTCGGCTAATTCGCGATCGCGCTCCACTAATTTATTTTCGGCGGCCGCGAGGGCTAGCTCTTGTTCACCGACCTTAGTTTCTAACTGCGCGAGCGCTTTCTCTAAGGCGGCGACGCGAGCATCGTTTAGCGTGGGTTGGTCGCGAAGGGACGATGCATTCGCGGCCTCAAGCGGGTTGAGCGACCGCCGAGTCGCCACGCTAACCTCCGTGGCTGCTTGCGCGCGGTGCAGTGGATTGACCCGCCGTGGTAGCACGAGGGGCTTTGATCCTGTGGTGGGCTTGAACGTGGGATTTGATTTCTTCGGCGCGGGAAAATCTGGCGGCGGCGGCGCTAATTTATGCGGCGGCCGAAAGGAAGGCGGCGACGGGGATTCTGAAGCAGAACTGGAAGGAGAATCCATGAATGAATAGCTGATGTAACTTAACGTTTATATATTGCAATAGAGACGTTGCGGTGCGCCGCTTGATTATTGTTTCCCTCGACACAATTCGCGCAAAACTGAGCTGCATGGACGAGCTAAGCCTCCAAGAAAAATATGCCCCGAACAGTTTGTGCTTCGGGTGCGGCCCAGCTAACCTTCAGGGCCTGCGGATCAGCAGTTTCGTTCAAGGGGAAGTGGTGGTGGCAAGGTGGCAACCGGAGCGACACCATGAGGCCTTCCCGGGGATGTTGAATGGTGGGATCATTGGGACCTTACTTGATTGCCACAGTAATTGGACCGCCGCGTGGCATCTGATGCAAATGAAGCAACTCGCCCAGCCGCTCTGCACGGTGACAGCGGACTACGCGATCAAGCTGCTGCGGCCGACCCCTACTGATGAGCCCGTGGAGTTGTCGGCGAGGGTCGTGGAATTTACCGCGGATCGGGCGGTGATTGAAGGTGTGCTTACGGCAGCAGGTAAGCCGCGCGCGACATGTCGGGGGACTTTCGTCGCGGTCCAGCCTGGACATCCAGCCTACCATCGCTGGTGAGCAGCAGTTCCCCAAACGTTAGAATATTTCAGCGAGACTCGTTGGGGAAATAAGGGGCACGTTCGCGGTAAGCAGGTCACTGGTAAGCAGAATTTCGCGACATGCTGGGGTATATTACCCAGTCGTTACGAAAAATACACGCAATCGTCACACGGCAGTGCGAAAGTCACTCATGCCCTACCCAGCCAAAATCCTCGCCGTCGATGATGAACCCGCGCTCACGGATTTGATGCAGTACCATTTGGCGCGGGCCGGTTACGATGTGACGACGGCGGCGAATGGTTGGGAGGCCCTTGATGCGATCAAACACTCTCGGCCTGACTTGATCCTCCTCGATCTGATGTTGCCTGATCTTGATGGATTTGGCGTTTGTGAAATTCTCCGTCGCGATCCGCTGACGGCGATGATTCCGATAATTATCGTGTCGGCGTGGGCCTCACCCGATTCGCGCAATCTTGGTTTAGAGTTGGGGGCACTGGACTATCTGACCAAGCCTTTTAGTCCCCACGATTTGGTGCAGCGCGTGAACCACCTCATGCAATCGCGAGCTGATTTGCGGGCAAAGCAGATTTTATAATTCCGATCAGCTAAAATTAATTGGCGCACCGTAGCTGCAAAAGCTGATCTTAGTCAGTACAGCAGAAGTGCCAGGCGATTCTGACTTCCGAGTCGACAGGCCGCGGGACCAACGCTCAGGGATCAATGATATGAGCGCCGGGATGATTGGTGCGGAATAAATTCTTGGTCGGATCGAATTCAAGATTTCGATCATTTGCCGTGGGATTAAAATAGTAGGTGAAGTGCAGTGAGCCTTGAGCCGCCAACCTGATATCGCCCATAATTTTGGTATAATGGGCAGAGATAATATCGCCCTGCGCATCTAATTTAACCCGCGTGCGCAGGAAGAAGCCCACCTGCTCACGCGTCGTGGGCGGCGAATAACTGTTGTCGGTATAGCGCCACGTCGGCCCGTAACCCTCAAGCGGCGCCTGATGTGGCAGCTTCAACCGACTGTATTTGAGAAAACGCAGCTCCTCGACGAGGCCTTCCTTAGCACTTGGAAAGGAAATCTCCAGCTCACCATCCCATTTGCCAGCCAGAAACTTAAATTTCTCTTCGGTCCATTCTTCTTTGCGAGCAGCAAACGCGCGCTTACTGAAAGCAATCTCGTCGGCTAAATCCCGAAAAGCATCCAGATAGCCTTTAAATTCATTTCGGAATTTGAAACGAATATCGATCACCTTCCCCGCGCCAATTGGAGCGATCCAATCGCCAACTTCAAAATCGTAGCCCAACCACTCATTCTGGATCGGAATGACCGCATCCGCCCGACGGGCATACAGCGGAATTGGTTGTATAATTCGCGGGATGACGACCGTGAGATCAAGGTCTTTATCCTTGGGGAGTCGATCAACCCGAGCTTCATAGTGACCGGGCTTATTAGCTTCTAAATAAACGCTGTGTTTAGCAGTCCCATTCGCACCAAAGAACCCATTTTTATCAGTTATGCCGTCGTATTCAACATCAGTACCTTGACGATACATCACGAATGAAATGCCAGCATGCGCCTCAGGTACAGGCCGAGCTTCGTCATCTACTACCCTCATTTTGATATCAAAACCGAATAGGAATGTATTGATGAAAAATACCGTGATCAAAATAAATGGCTTCATTGGTTGTGAGTTTACGTAATGTGCTATGATCAGCCCTGTTCTTTCGGTAGCCAAAAATAATTGAGACCGAAATCAGCTAGCATTGTGAGATTGATTCTATGATTTTTATGTCTTCTGAGGTCTTGGTAATTCATGATTAAAAATTATTTGAGAGAACCGCTGCTAATCATATTTTCATACATTTGATATACATAAGGTAGCGCTACATTCTTAAAGTCACTGTGAAGCCAGTGCCCCCTAGTTTGTTTAGTGTCATGCCCTTCCACCGGCCATTGACTGGGATTCCGACCGAGGAATTCGAGGTCGAAGTTTCGTGATGGTGAAATCTTGCTAAGACTCGGCAAATTATTTGCCGCCGCGGCGTATGATAATGCAGGCAGGCCGCGAGCGAGCAGGTCGTATTGCACGTTTACTTCGCTGGCTTTGGCTGAGGCGATGGTCGCATCCGCATCGAATAAATCGCGCTCCAAGAAAGACTCGAATACCGGTTTGATCTTCAATTGTTCAAGCACGGTTGAATTATCTGCGTCCGGCAATAGCGGATATGCAATGTAATTGCGATTCCAGCCAGCCTGCGTGCGCTTGAATGCGAAGGAAGCCCCGCCAGATGAGAGGAAATTCGTCCCTTTAACGAACTCTTGATGACCCCATGCTCCTCGACTGTTGTTCCAATTCGAAATCATATCTAATACAATGTTGGAGGTAGCGCTCGTGGGATTTTCCACGATATCTTCACCGGTTGAGTAAAAATTATAGGCTTTGAGACTGACGTCTTGGAACCGATTCGCCCAGGTCAGCTCATTCCGGTGATCGAGGGGTGACGCGGAAAACAGTTGGTGCCAATTCGCGGCGTAGAAGCGGGGATCGCGAGTCTTCCAGTCATTTTCAACCATGGCGGCTTGTTGAGCGGTATCTACATCAGCTAATTTAAACGCTTCAATCGGGACGGCAGCGTTGATCATATAATAACGTGTTGGGGTAAACCCGCCGCTTTGAATAGCGTGGCTTACTACCATGTTGCCCAAGCTGTGGGCGGCGACCGTTACATCGCTCCCTTGGGCAAAGCTCAACGCCGTTGCCATCATGTCGCCAGTTTGGAAGGCGTTGTAAACGGCCTGATGGTAATCCGTATATTCCCCAAACACTTTGGGTCCCGTTGCGCCGTGCCAGGTCGTGCCCACAAAGCGCGCCTGACTGCCCATAGCATGCAGCCGCTTGAAAATTTCATTATTCCAGCCACGGGCCAGCTTGCCGTCTACGTTGAAGCCGTGCATGAAGACGAAATATTTCCCATTCGTAAGTCGATCGGGCCAGCTGTCACCAGGATCACTCGTCATCGTAGGCCTCACGGTTTCCGGCAAAACCAGCGGCGTGTTATCGTATTCTTTCGGACCTGTCGTGAAATCAATATGCCGATACATCTGTTCAACCGCCCCAAGTCGTAGCGGCAACATGACATGGGTGATGGGTACGCCGTTACTATTTTCGATTGAAAGAATCAAAGGGGCACTAGTCGGCGCACGTCCCTCGAGGAGGATTACGCCTGTATCGCTATCTTTTATACGCGCCAAAAATGCCTCGGATAACAGAACGCCTGCGGGCGTCACTTGCTGCGTCGTGGCCGCCCCGGCGGCTTGCATGAAATCTGGACCAAACCCAGTCAGGAAAATCCTCTGATGATAGGCTAGCGCCCCGTCACTAGCCGGGGTCGTAGCTCGCGATAGTGAAGTATAAACAAAATTCACGGCCCCATCCGCCTGTTGCAGTTTATATCGATAGCCCGCGGTGGTGGGCAGCATCGCCAGCAGTGGTTTGAGATCGAGGAAAACCGGGAAAAAATCAATCAAGTCACGATTTCCATTAACGATGTCATCATAAGCATTCGCCCTGGGGTTCGTGCCGATCGAAATATCCGCGCCCCCCATGTCACCGGAGTCATCATCATCGTTAATCCAAAACCGAAACGGATCTGTCGTGGAGGTGAGATCCGAGCTGTTCTCTGTCTGGAGTTTAATTACGCCATCACGATTAGCGTCAACGGCCAGCTCCGCTTGAATCGTCTGCAAAGGCAAATTAACGAGTACGATACCCGTGCCAGTTTCCACGGTCAGAACAAGTGGCTTGGTCGTAAAAGCACGGCCTTCAATGAGGACTACCCCCTGTCCTTGATCCTTGAGGCGTTGCAGGAATTCCAGGGAAAGCTCCACGCCCGCCGCGGTGATCTGTTGAGTTGGGGCCGAGGCTGCTGGTTGGTCAAAGCTCGGGCCAAAGCCAGTGTCGAGGGTCCCCTCGCGGTAAGCAAAAGCCGTCGCTTGGGTAAGACTGGTATAAATAAAATTAAGGGCTCCATCAGCTTGCTTGAGTAAATAGTGAGTCCCAGCGCTCGGCGGTAGGGTATTGAGTAGCTGCTGAATATTTAAGAATAATGGGAAAAAATTCGTGAGATCAGCCACGCCGTTAACGACGGCATCAGTGCCATCGGCAAGAGCATCGTGATTTGCATCCTGAGTATTAACCAGCCATGCGTACGGGCTGGTGGGATTTGTCATATCGGCGTGCGCGATTAGGTAAGGGGTGATCGGACCAGTCGCGGGTAAAAGAATTCCATCATGATTGGCATCAACCGTCAGCGCCGCCGCCAAGGCCTCGCTCTCAAAGCCTTGGATTTGATATGTTCCGGGTTGGGCGCCGAAACGTGCAAACGGGTCGAGCAGATAAGTAGACGTTTCCGTTTGGGCTGCGCCCACCGATTCGGTTTTAAAGCGATAGTCGCTCGGCTGGCTAGCGCCTTCCGGGGTGAAGGTTTCCGCCCAGGTGATCACGCGCATTAGTCCCGGCTGAATTTGCAATTTATAGCGCAATTTACTAGCCGACGCAGCGGTGGCCGAAAAAGCATAGTGGGCTACCGGCGTAATAAGCGGCAGGCACTCGCCAGAAAAAATCCAGGGCGACGCGCGTAAGGCCGCTTCGGCTTGGCCGGTGGTAAGTGGGGCCTCGGTGTTTTGATAGTCTGGGCCATGGCCAGGCGTGCCCGTAGTGAGCAACGACCCGACCGGATTAAATTCGCCGATCCCGGGACTGGTTTCTTGGTAAATGCCACTATGAAATACCACGGCCGTTTGATCCGACTGCAATTGAACCCA
>CAIVJE010000143.1 GCA_903906135.1 uncultured Verrucomicrobiota bacterium
GCCGCCTTCGGTAAAGGCCCATGTTCGCCATTAAAAAATCGCCCCTTGGCACTGTAGTAAGCCGCCATCGTCTGATGATAATCGAGATGGTCCGCCGTAAAATTAGTAAAGACCGCCACCCCAAATTGCAGACCGCCCACCCGCTGTTGATCGAGACCATGCGAACTGACTTCCACCACTGCTTGGCGGCAACCGGCCTCACGCATCTGCGCCAAGAGACCATACAATTCTAAAGACTCCGGCGTCGTCTGATACGCGGGCACCACCCGATTCCCGAGATCGTAGTTGATCGTCCCCACCAGGCCAACCCGCTGGGTCGTCGTCGCCAATAAATGTTTAATGAGATGGGCGACCGTGGTCTTACCATTCGTACCCGTGACCCCGAGCACCTCCA
This sequence comes from uncultured Verrucomicrobiota bacterium, assembly GCA_903906135.1. Taxonomy (GTDB): domain Bacteria; phylum Verrucomicrobiota; class Verrucomicrobiia; order Opitutales; family Opitutaceae; genus Lacunisphaera. The sequence continues at coordinate 395 of CAIVJE010000143.1, forward strand.
GCGAACGATCCGGAAAATGATTAAAGCGCTGCGCCACTTTCGCGAGGGTCCACCGCACATCCGCCACCTGAATATAAGTCACGCGCGCCGCCGTGCCGCTCGGAATTTTCTCGGCGACAATCGCCACGGCCCCACGACTGATCGCTTGGTCGATAAAAGAATTTCCATCTGCCCGATGCCCCGGCAGCGCAAAAAACACATTGCCGGCCAGCACGCGACGGCTGTCGCTCGCTAAACCCGAAATGGGACGATCTAAATCACCTTTGCTCGCGAGGATTTCATCGGCCGGAAAATAGTCCGCTAAATTTGGCGCCGATTTGAAGAGTCCCGTGGTCAGCCGATGCTTGACCCGGGTCCGCACAACCGGTTGCGCCCGAAACGCTGCCACCAGCGGATAGTTAGGCGTGAGATAACCAATCATTGGAAACCTCCTTGCGCCGCGAGAAAAGTGCGATTCGTCGGCAGCACTGGCTTGATATCCAAATACTGGATGAGTTGCTCGGCAATGTGGTGAAAAGCGGGCGCGGCCACCACGCGGCCGTAGGCCGTACCGCCGACGACCACCGCATCATCAACAATCACCGATAAAACAATCTCGGGCCGACTCGCCGGGAAAAATCCCACGAAGGAGGCGACGTGATGGTTCGTGCTGTATTTGCCGCCGATAATTTTCTGGGTCGTCCCCGTTTTTCCCGCGATTTCAAAGCCCGGAATATCAAAGCCCTTCGCGGTGCCCTCGCGCACGACGCCGGTGAGCAACTGGGCTAATTGAGCCGCCGTGCTGGGCTTGAGCACTTGCCCCCGTTTTTCGGCGGTAAAGGTGCGCACAATATTTCCGTTCGGATCCTTAATTTCTTTGATGATCTGCGGGCGCAAGAGCACGCCGCCGTTCGCCACTGCGCTCATCGCCATGTGAATTTGCAGCGGGGTCGCGGCCACCGCATGACCCATCGGCATGCGCGTGATGGTCAGGCCGTCCCATTTAGCCGGCGACGCGAGCTGCCCTCGCACCTCGCCCCCGAGACCAAAGCCCGTTGCTTCACCAAAGCCATACGCGCGGACATAATCGTAAAAACGCTGTTCGCCCATGAGCATGGCCAGTTGCGCCGCTCCGCGATTACTCGAATGCGCCACAATATCAGCCACACTCAAACGGCCAAACAGTTCATCTTCCCTCGGTAATTTTAAGGTGCGGCCTTTATAGTCGATGGTCGCATTGCTGCAGTCGAACGTTGTGCGCGTGGTAACTAAACCTTCATTTAACGCCGCCCCCGCCGCCACAATCTTAAACGTGGAACCCGGCTCGATCATGTCCGTGATCGCATAATTACGCTGCGCCTCCAGCGGCGCCTGGCTGTAATGATTTAAATCGAAACTGGGGTAGTTCGCTAGACCGAGAATCGCGCCTGTCATCGGATCGCTGGCGATGATCGTGGCAAAATGCGGCTGAAATTTAGCAGCGATGGTTTTTAATTCTTCCTCGATGATGTGCTGCACCACGGAGTCGATGGTCAGCACGACGTCATTGCCGTTGGCGACGGGCACCTCGCGCGAGCGAAATTGGGCGAGTTCCCGCCGCGCCCCATCTTTTTCTGATTCAATCCACCCATCCTGTCCCTTGAGATAGAGATTAAAATGATGCTCCGCCCCACTCACTGGCGTGCCCTCTTTATTTAAGTAACCAATCAAATGCGCCGCGAGGCCATCCCCCGGATAGACCCGCCGATAAACTCGATCATGCGTAATCCCGCGGACCGCCAAGGCCTCGATTTTATCATAGACGCTCTCGGGCAAAGCTTCCCGCAGTTTCACCCAGCGATCTTTGGTCAGGCCATCAACCTTGCCATCACGCTGATCTTTCAGCGGGTCGATCGGCCGCATCGTCGGCACAAAAGCGGCCTCTACTTCGGCCAACGGCAGATCCAGCAAAGCGGCCAATTGCACCCACTTAGTTTTTTCCGCGGCGCTCTTGCGCGCGCGCTTGCTGGGATTTTTTTCGATCTCTAGGTATTCTTGCAACGTCCAAGGATCAACGGCGACGGTGATTTCTGAGCGCGAGGTTGCCAGCAAGTTCCCCCGCGTATCAAGAATGGTACCGCGGCGGGCTTGCTCGACGACGATCTGGCGGCGCGCTTTGTCCACAAAGCGCAATAACTCGTCGCGATCCACCACGTGCAAAAACACCAACCGCACGCCGACGCTGACGAAACAGGCAATGACGCCGATCGCGAGCAGGCTGAGACGGTTGGAAGCGAAACCCTTCGACATGAGATTAACGCAAGGCCGCGGTTAGCACACGAAACGCGGGGGCCTGGCCCGTGTTAAAAGTAGCGGCCGTCAGATTAAAAATTTCGCTGTTACGTTTCTGGGCCAGGCGTAATTCAGGGGACTCCGCAACCCGCACCACCTGCACTTCACGCGGCGACGCCAGCGTGAGCCGCATCACTTGGTTTTGACGCAAGAGCGTATCAGGATTAACGGCGGTGGCGACCTGCGCGTTAACCTCATCCAGCCGACGATCGATATCAGTTAATTTGCCCACGAGTATGCGGTTGCGATTGGCCACCTGCGAAAGTCCTTGGCGCGCCCACACGGCCCCGAGCCCCAGTGAACCGGAAAAAATCAAGAGCAGGAGAGTCAAGGCAATGACGCGATTAATAAGGCCGGGGGCCGGAGGTGGTTTCATGGCGATAGATTAAATTTTACGCAGCACGCGCAACTTAGCGGAACGGCTCCGCGGATTGGCGGCTAGTTCACGCTCGGAGGGAGTCAGCGGCTTGCGGGTGAGCGGCTCGGCATACTTAGCCCGCAGTTGCTGGGGCGTGGCATCGTTGGCATCAACCGGTTGACCACAGGCCTTGCGAAAAAATTGCTTCACGGGGCGGTCCTCGAGTGAATGAAAACTGATCACCGCGAGCACCCCGCCAGAAGCGAGTTTGGCGAAGGCAACGGGCAACGCGCGTTCGAGGGCGCCGAGTTCGTCGTTCACCGCCATACGGATCCCCTGAAAACTACGCGTTGCGGGATGAATGCGACTCTCCCGCTTTACCGCGGCGGGAATGGCCGCTGCGATCAGCTCCGCCAAGGCGGCCGTCCGGGCGAGCCCGCCCGTGCCCCGCGCGCCTTCGATGGCCTCAACGACGCGGCGCCAGTTTTTTTCCTCACCCAAATCGCGCACCGCCCGAACGAGCGAATCATGGCTCGCTTTTTCTAACCAAACCCCCGCCGCTAAGCCCGCGCGCGGATCCATCCGCATGTCGGCCACGGCATCATGACGAAAAGCAAAACCGCGCTCGGCTTCGTCCAACTGAAATGACGATACGCCCAAATCAAACAGGATGCCCTGCAAGCCGGTCTCCGGCAAAGCTGCGAGATCGCCAAAATTTAAATCAACAAAGCGAAAGGTCGCCGGAAACTCCGCGCTCAACTCAACGGTGCGGGGCTGGGCCGCCGGATCCCGATCCAGGGCAAGCACGCTCGCCCCCGTAGCCAAAATAGCGCGGGTGTGCCCGCCCCCACCGAAAGTGCAATCGAGGTAAACCTGCCCAGGCAAGGGGGCGAGGTATGCCAAGACCTCCGTCAACATGACTGGTTGGTGGCCCTGAGTCATCGCGAGCGGTAGAGATTCAAGCGCGGGCGCGAGCATGGATTTTTTTCCACGGAAGCGTGAGCGACTCGCGGAGCAAGGCGCGCCGGTTGGCACAGAAGATGAGCGCGAGCCTCGGTAAAGGTTGCGGACGAATCAGCGTGAGGGTCTTCATGATTTTAGAGCCCGATGCGGCGCATCATGTCGCCGAAGTTTTCGCCTGCCGTCGTGCGTTGCAGATCCGTCCAACGCGCCGGACTGAGAATATTAAAAGTATCGCCCATGCCGGACAGCACCGCGTCCTTCGCAATACCCGCATGACGCAAAAGATCGGGGCTGATGCCGAAGCGGCCCTGCTTATCAAAGGTGAAGGAAAGGGCTTCAGAAAAAATCTTGGCTTTCACCGCCTGGGCCTCGCGGTCCGATATTTTCATTTCGGAAACCTGCGTGAGTAATTTTGCCACCCGCGCCGGCGGCAGCACGGCGATGTAACTATCGGGATGCGGGATCGCCAAAAACGTCTCCGTGTCCGTATGCGCCCAACGCCACAATGACGGAATCGTGAGACGATTCTTGTCATCGAGCGTGTGCTCAAAACGGCCGGAATAAATGGTGTTACCTGAAGACGACATGGGTGAGTTTGGGGCCCTAATTCCCCAGAACGCCCCATTTCTCCCCATTTCCTACCCCTCAGTCAAGAAAACACTCCACGATTTTCCCTAAAATTTATTCACAAATTGCTGCCAAAGGCGGGTTACGAAAGGTCGTAGGGCCGATTAATGAGATTTTTACCGACCCAAAAGCCCTGGACGGATCATACCTGCTTTGGGGCGATGGCTCAGGCTGTGGGAGCCCGGGAACGGCACGATCGCTTTCTAAATAGAATCAGACGGGCGATTCGACTGCATCGCTTGCTTCACTTTTTATCGGGCGCTCGGTGGGTATCAGCTGGTCCGCGCTCCAGCGTTTTCTTGAGGACCACGCTAAGACTCTCGAAATTAAAAGGCTTTTGCAGAAAGCCGGCCAACCCCGCTTCTGAAAACCTCGGACCCAGATCAGCTTCATTGTATCCGCTGATCATTACTACCGGCATTCCTGGCTTAATTCGATGCACCTCTAGGCACACCTCACCGCCGTCGAGACGTGGCATCGTCAGGTCTGTCATGACTAGCGCAAAACGGCTCGGATCACTCTGAAAGATATCAACCCCCTCGCGTCCATCGGTGGCCATAACCGTGGTGAAGCCCATGATCTCCAGCATGTCCACGATCGTTAAGCGCACGACTTCATCATCTTCAATCAGCAGAATACAGCCTTCGCCGCGCCACGTCACAGCAACCTCGCTGGCGACCTCGATTGTCTCGCTTGCCTTCTTTGCGGGCTGAAACCGCAGCCGAAAGGTGGTTCCCTGCCCGAGTACGGATTGGACACTGATGGTGCCGTTATGGCGGCGCATGATACCCTGCACGGCGGGTAAACCCAAGCCTCGCCCCGTGAACTTGGTGGTGAAGAATGGCTCATAGATCTTCGATAACGTTGCCGCGCTCATGCCACATCCAGAATCCACTACCTCTAAATAAACGCACGCCCCCTCTGGCAATTTCGGCATGGAATTAAGACTGCCCGCCTGAGGGCGATCCGCTAAATCCAGTCCAGTACTCAGGCTAATTACCCCGTCCCCTTCGCCGATGGCATCCGAGGCGTTGAGCACCAAATTCATAATCACCTGCCGGATCTGCGAGGCATCACCTTCAATTCCCGGCAGGTCAGGGAGAAAATTGTAATGGATGGCAATTTTTTTGCCGATCGAAAGCTCCAACAGACGCGCAGTTTGTTCGATCAGCTGATTAAGGCAGAAAATTTTACGCTCAAAGGTCCCCTTGCCGGCATAATTGAGAATCTGTCGGCAAAGTTCGGCCCCTCGCTGGGAGCCTTCCTGGATCGTTTTTAGATATTTCTGCGCTGGTGCATCCACGGGCAGATTCATACTGCCCAAGTTGGCGTTAGCGAGAATGCCGGCGAGAATGTTGTTGAAATCATGGGCGATGCCCCCGGCCAGCACGCCAATGCTTTCGAGCCTCTGGGACTCCAGAATCTGCTTGTCGGCTTCGCGTTGCTTGCGCTCGGTGAGATCGGTTACGACCACGA
>CAIVJE010000144.1 GCA_903906135.1 uncultured Verrucomicrobiota bacterium
CTCGCAATCGTATAGGTGGCGCTCGTCGCGCCAGAAATATTTGCCCCGCCTTTTTGCCATTGATACGTCGGCGTGGGATTACCGCTCGCGGCGACGGTGAAGGTAGCGGACGCCCCCGCGGTGACCGTCACATCGGTTGGCGACGTGGTAATTGTTGGTGCAGCGAGAGCCGGATTGACGGTGAGTGTAGCCGCCGCACTGGTAGCTGAACCTGCTGTATTCGTGGCCACCGCGACATAATTCCCCGCATCACCCGTAACGGTAGAGGCAATTGAGTAAGTCGCACTCGTCGCTCCAGAAATATTTACCCCGCTTTTTTGCCATTGATAGGTGGGCGCAGGATTGCCGCTCGCCGCGACGGTGAAAGCGACGGACGCTCCCGCTGTGACGGTGACCGCAGCAGGCTGAGTCGTGATACTTGGCGCGGTGGACACTCCGCCGGTAATGGTGAACGTGACGGTGATTTTCGCATTATTCCCACCGGTTCCACCCACCACATCATAGCCAGTTACGGTAACAGGAAAAGTACCGGAGGCGCTGGGTGTGCCGCTAATCGTCATCTTATAGGGCGCTACCACATTAACCGGATTCCCGCCGACGACGCTCAGCCCTGTAGGCAGCGTTCCCGTTACCCGCCAAGATTTAAGAATAGCCGGCGCGCCGCTCTCCGTAATGCCGATGTCCATTGCAGTACCCACCGTGCCATTAATCGTAAACGTGGAATTGGCCGAGCCACTGGTAGGAGTCGCTGCTGTGGGCGTAGCGACTACATTAAAAACAGTGGCTCCGGCTACTGAATTATATGCACCCATTGCCACTACCGCGAAAGCGGAACGCAAAATAGCTGGAGCGTTGCCTAATAGCTGTCCTTCCCCTGACACCATCAGCCGCAGCAGCGGAGCGCGCTGCAGCAGCAAGACGAGCAAGCCGGTGGGAAATTGCAGCCAACGTAAACGAAGGGCGAGCGAAGTGAGCTTCATGACAGAATAGATTAATTAGATTTAATTTTTAACCCCAGCTGCGACAGCTCAGCCGCGCATTTAATTACAGCCGCAGCCACTGCCACCCACCCCGCGACCACCGGAGGAGGCCTCGCGAGAAAAATAAATATGCTCAAACAAAGTATTATGCATCGGATCGCGGTCCGGCCGCATGGTGTAATCGGCGAGGGTCGCACGTTCCCAAGGCTGCACGGTCGTGCAGCCCGAAAAAAGGGCGGCGAGGCCGACCAATAATAGCAATATGCAGGCGTTACGTTTCATATTTTTTCCTCCAATAAACGGATAATTTCTGCGCGCAAGGTGCGCACGGTCTCAGCTCCATAAAAACCACTGTGCACGGCGCGCAGCACGCCGCGCCGATCAATCAGGTAGGAAGTCGGCATCGCCGGCACTTGCAGCGCCGCTACTAATTTCTGCGTGCCGTCACGCACCACCGAAAAGGCCGGACTATAGCGGTGGAGAAATTCCTCATAAGGCCGGCTCGTCTGGTCAACACTCACGGCCAAAAGCACGAAGCCGCGGCCCGCCAGTTCGCGCTGCAATTCGGAATAGGCGGGGAAGGAGGCCTTGCAGGGCGCACACCATGTCGCCCAAAAATCGACGAGCACCACTTGGCCCGCCCGGGCCGGCAAGTTACCCTCGAGCGCATAATTCGCGAGATCAGGGAAAGGTTGACCCACTTGAACGCCCGCCCGGGCGGCGACCGAGCCAGCCAGTAGCAAGACCAGCCCCACTATAAATTTAGGTAGTAACGACATAATTGAAAAACCCCCGAGTTTGATGACGAGCATGGGTAGTCACAATGCAGCCTTCTGCCCCCATGGATTCCTGAATAAATTTAATCCCATCCGCCGGATTCATAATGAACGCCGTGGTGGACAGCGCGCCGGCCAGCAAACAAGTCGGCGCGATCACGGTTACCTGCCGCGCACCATGCGCCACAGGATAACCCGTTCGCGGGTCGATAATATGTCCGTAACGGATGCCATCCACCGTGAACCCGCGCAAATAATCACCCGAGGAAGCCACACTCCGATTGGCTAAAGCGAGACTCCCCCAACAGGCCACCCCGGGACGCGCGGGATCTTCTAGTCCGATATGCCAACCGGGTTTACCCGGCGCCGCGCCGATCGCATGAATATCATGACCAAAATCTACGAGCGCGCAGGTGATCTGATGTTCTCGCGCAATCCCCGCGACCATATCCACCGCGTATTCTTTGCCCCAACCGCCAAAATCAAGCGCCATCCCAATTTCGGGTAAGCGCACTCGCCCGGGCGTCCGCTCCACGCGGGCCCAACCAACGAGCCGCCGCGCCGCCGCGATTTCTGCTGGGGCCGGCACCCGCGGTACAGCTGCCTTATAATCCCACAGTCGCATGAGCGGCAATGCCGTCACATCCAATAACCCTTGGGTCATGAAATGCAGCGAATGACACACCTCGAGAAATTGCTCCATCTCCCCATCAATCTCCACCCAGTCACGGCCGGCCGCGGCGTTGATGCGCGAGACCAAACTATCTGGGCGAAAACGGGAATATTTTGCCTCAAAAGCGGCCACCCAAGCCACCACCGCCCCTTCAAAGGCCTGCGCCGCGGCGGGATCAGCACAGACATACTGGACTTCACATTTGGTTCCCAGCGCGGCCCAGCGTAAATAACGCAACGGCTCCACGACGCCAGCCACTGGGGCAGCGGCTGGCCGCTTGGTCATTTCAGCGATGAGTGGCATC
>CAIVJE010000145.1 GCA_903906135.1 uncultured Verrucomicrobiota bacterium
GATGCGCCATCAACTCGATCTCGCCGGTATTCCGCTGGCTCAATTCGGTTGGGCTAGCGTGCAACTCGACGGAGGCATGGAAAAAGCTATAGGCCAGATTGATCGCTGGTTTGACCACAAAATAGCGACGCTGCCGCCTGCAGAAGCCAGCGTCGTAAATTTCGGCGCCCTCACTCTCAGCCTGCTCACAGCAGCTGAGGTAACCTCAGCCACCGCCGCGAGCCTCGCGGCTATCGTCCAAACGGTTGTCGGCGCAGGTGGGTCTATCGTAATGGCTGAAAGCGACCCCTTGCTGACCAATGCCATTTTTCTATCGGCAACTCTCGGCGCAATTGCACCGCGTGCCACCATCGCCTACGGGGAGCCGATTACACTGGCAGGCTTTCACATCGCTGCGAGCGAGACCGATCACTGGGTTGAAAATCTCACCGGCTTCGGTGGTAATGGCGCCCATCTCGGCCTCAGTATCGTACACGCCCACGCGCAGCAGGGCCATCCCTTGTTGCCCGTCATCCAAGGGGCTGAACCCTCGCAACGCGGCATCATCCCCGCTGATGACATCGATCTCTTTCTCAGCGGCAACTCGGCGGTGGACGTCGCTGATTTGATGCGCATAATTATTGCCACAGCGCAGCGCGATCGCCTCACCGCTTCAAACGCTCAGGGCTTCGTCGATTTCCAACTTACCCGCGGCCTGCTTGGCCTGACCACGTAACCCCAGCAACCAAGTTCTAGCTTGCTGCTTCCTCCCGATCGAAAAGAAAAGCATTAACATAAATTCCTCCCCCGATGCTTACCCGTCGCCATTTTCTCGTTGGTTTGTCCACGGCCGCCGCTTCGGTCTGGGTACAGAAAGTTTCCGGCGCGCCGAATCCTCTGACGGAAACAATTATTGGCCACGGTAAATTTCGCTATCGAGTGCAGAAAGACTGGGTCGCTCCGGGCCAAGGCCGCCACCACCCCATTTTAAATTGCCACGAAATGATTCAGGTCAGGGACGGTCGCTTGTTTATGATTGGGGATCATGAGACTAACCAAATGTTGGTTTATAATACCGACGGCACAATCTTGACCTCATGGGGCTGCGTCTGGCCGGGCGGCCATGGCCTGACGCTCTCAGCCGAGAACGGTGAAGAATTTCTTTTGGTGACGGACTGCGGCCTGTGGAAAAATGGCAATGGCGGCTTCCGCCAAACGGGGCGGGTCACTAAGACCGATCTGAACGGGAAAGAAATTTTCAGTCTTAGTCATCCGATGGCAGTGGGGGCCTACGAGCCGTCGATGCTATTCAATCCCACCGAAACGGCGGTCGCTCCGAATGGCGATATCTACGTCGTCGATGGCTATGGCTCCCAGTTCGTCTTGCAGTATGATCACAACGGTAAATTTATCCGCCGATTTGGCGGCAAGGACGAGGTCCCAACCGAACAGCGTTTAAACACAGCGCACGGTATCGCGGTTGATCTCCGCGCGGGCGTCAATCAAGCCACGCTCCTGATCACCTCGCGGCAGGATCATTGCTTCCGGCGCTTTACCCTCGACGGAAAGTATCGCGAGACCATCACCGTACCCGGCGCCATGGTTTGCCGCCCCGTCTTCGCCGGCCAAGAACTCTACGCGGGAGTGTGCTGGTCTAATAACCCCATCCTCAGTAAACTCACCAATAACCCCAGTGGGTTTGTCGTCATTCTTGATGGCAAAAATCAAGTGGTCAGTGCTCCCGGCGGGACTGCGCCTACTTATGTTGACGGAAAATTGCAGCCCCTCACCCGCGCCGAACCCGTCTTTGATCATGGACACGATGTCTGCGTTCTCCCCAACAGTGATTTGATCGTCTGTCAGTGGAATGCCTTTCAATCCTACCCGATTAAGCTCGAGAAATTAGCTTAGGGCGCGCGGGAGCTAATCACGAGGGCTGGCCGCGGCCGGCAGCGGTCATGGCCCCTGATTATCCAACAAATTTACCTCGGTATGAAAATTTATTCCCGGAGCAACCGCGGACCACTTTATTTATTAACACTGGCCCTATTTTCCGGGAGTCTCACGGCCCTGGTAATGTTTAGCGCTGAACCCAGCGCGAGGCTAGCGCTACCTGATTCGATTTGGAACCTTACGACGGATGACACGAAATTATCGATCGGCATCGACTCAAGCGGACAGCTGGCCCTCTACGAATTAAGCAACCCAGCGGCGGGTTGGAATTGGCTCTCGGCGCCCGCGCTTGTGCCTTTGATGAGCGAGGTCTTCACCGCGGATAAAAAGAAAGTCACGGTCCATTGGATATTTAAAGACGCCCATTTAGACCAGCGCGACGGACAAAAGCTGAGCGTGCGCTTCACTTGTGCTTCGCCGGCCTTGGAATTGCGCAGTGAGTGGTGGGCCCGTTCTGGCCGCGGCCCGATTCGGCATGCCATGTTCATTCGCAATGCCTCGGGCCAAGCTATTCAATTTACTCCCCAGGCTAGTATCGACCTGACTTTGGCTGCGCCCAACGGAAATAATAAAGTGCTGCAGGCTTGGTATGTGAACGATGAAGGTGCCTTGTGGGGAGCCGATCCCGGCATCGCCAAAATCTCGGGCGTGGTAAAAGACATCGTCACGCCCTCCTACCATAAAGAAATCGCCGCCACTCCGGGCTACGACTGGGTGCCGATGGTTTTCCTTGAGGCCGACGGCGCCCAAGGAATTTACCTCGGCATGGAATGGAGCCATTGCTTCATTAAAATGAACGGCCAGGCCGCAGCGACCGGCCTCGCGGTGCAACTGCAAGCGGGCCATTCCACGAACGTCGCGATCGAGGCTCCCGCCGGTTATGAATTTGAAGTTCCCCCTGCCCTCATCGGGACTTATCGCGGCGACATTGATGATGCGGGCAACAGCCTGAGGAAATATTTATTCGCTTACTCCATGCCAGCGGAACTGCGCACCGATGTTACTTACCCTAAATTAGAATGGAATGCTTTTACCGCGACCGGGAAAACGCACGGCTCGCAAACGGAGCCAACCTCGTGGGACCCCGTAGCGGTAAAATATTATCCGCTCATTAAGGAAGCCGCTGCGCTGGGATTTGAAGAGATGACGGTGGATGTTGGTTGGTGGCAAGGCAACGAGCCGGATGCCGACCTCATCGACTGGCCCGAGGGCATGAAGGCAGCGGGTGAAGCGACGCATAAATTGGGCCTGCGTTACGTGCTCTACTGGACTGACAGCGTGGATACGCGCACGCCCCACGGCCGCGCGCTTCGCGCCCAGCGCATCAAACGCCTCTTCACGGAATATGGCGCCGATACCTGGCGTTCCGATAGCACGCGGGGAGCGGTCATCCGTGACGATTATTGGGCGGTGAAAGGTTTTTACGAAATGTTAGACACACTAAAAAACGAACTGCCACGCTTTCAGTGGGAAAATTGCTCCGGCGGCGGCCCCATCAAGGATTACGGCGCGCTGAAACGAGCGACGAAGATTCAAATCCATGACAGCATCAGTCCGGCCATCACGAACCGCCGTGTGTTTTACGATAGCTCGCACGTCCTGCATCCCATCCAGATGCAATCTTTTTTGGGTTGGCACGCCCGCACGCTGCCCAGCCAGCCACAAGGATTAGTTTATGATTTTCGCTCGGTGGCGCTGGGCGCTTTCATGTGGTGGTTCGACAGCCCCAACCCCACCAATGGAGGTCAGGCTTGGACCGAGGCGGAGCGCCAGGCCATCGCTCGGTCAGTTAATACCTACAAAACTAAATTACGCCCACTGATTCGCACCGCCGATCTGTATCATATTTTTCCACGGCCGGACGATAAAAACTGGGATGGGTTGCAATATTACGATCCCGCCGCCGGCAAAGGAGTGGTTTTTATATTCAAACCGGCAGAGGGAGCCAACTCGATGTCGATTCGCCTACGCGGTCTCGATCCACAGAAAAAATATCGAATCACCTTTGATGATGCGACGAACCCGACGATGGAAAAATCAGGGACGGAATTAATTCAAGGTCTCGCGGTTACCCTGAAAGGTGCGCCGATATCAGAGTTAGTGTTTATCGAGGCGCAATAACCAGACACCCTTGGCAAAAATGCTTGGGGCCGGCCGAGTTTAATGGGGCATTTCCTCCCTTGCGGCCGAGCCAGCTTTCACGAACCTCCCTCGATGCGCCTGACCCTCCGCTATTTTCTCGCTCTTGGCGCAACGTTATTGACCGTCAGCTCCCTACTGGGGCACGAATCGAGTACGGCGATGACGATGGCCGCCCAGAAATTTATGGCCGCGCTTGATCCAGCCCAACGCGCCCGCACGATGTTCAGTCTCACAGCCCCTGAGCGCACGCACTGGTCTTTTGTGCCCGCCAAGCGACTGGGTTTACCGCTCAAAGACATGACCCTTGCCCAGCAAGAACTCGCGTACACCCTCTTGCGTTCCGGTCTAAGTCAGCGCGGATCGCTGCAGGCGGAGACGATCATCACCCTCGAAAATGTACTCCGTGAAATGGAGCATGACCCCATTCGCCGCGATCCAACGCTCTATTACGTGACCCTCTTTGGGGAACCGGCTCACCCGCCGTGGGGCTGGCGCTTTGAAGGCCACCATCTGTCGCTCAATTTCACGATCCCTGACGCTGAGCATATCGTCGTCACCCCCTCATTTTTCGGCTCCAATCCGGCTGAAGTCCGCACAGGCCCACAACTTGGTACACGCGCGCTAGCGGCCGAAGAGGATCTGGCCCTAGAATTCGTCAATTCGCTTGATGCGACCCAGCGAGCGAGCGCCGTGATCGCCGCCACCGCGCCGCATGACATCGCGACGGGCAACCGAGTGCGCGTCGAGCCCCTGGCTCCCCTCGGTCTGGCAGCCACGGCCTTGACCCCCACTCAACGCCAACAACTCCGAGCCTTACTCCAGCTTTATTTTGATCGCTATCGAACAGCAATCGCCGCCCCCGCACTCGCCACCGCCGATCTTGATGGCATCCATTTCGCTTGGGCCGGAGTACTCGACCGCAGGGCCGGACACTACTATCGCATCCAGGGAAAAACCTTCGTCGTCGAATTCGACAACACGCAAAACAACGCCAATCATATCCATACCGTGTGGCGCAATTTTACGGGCGATTTCGCCCGCGATATGTTAGCCGAGCATTATGCGCACGATCATGCACCCTCCACCCCTCATGCCGGCGGCGCCAAAAATTAACGCGATCACGACGCCGGAAAATCAGCCTCTTTTTTATTAATAACTCCCCCTACCCATGCGCTTACTACTCTGCCTGCTCCTCGCCACCTCCGCCGCTGCTTGTTTTGCCGCGAATCATCCGGCACGAAAAATTCTTTTTTTCACTAAATCATCCGGCTACGAGCATGCCGTAATTTCTTACAAAGACGGCTCGCCCAGTTTTGCTGAAAAGCAACTGCTCGCACTGGGCGCGGCGAACAATTGGGAATTTGTTTTCTCTAAAGATGGCTCCAAATTTTCCCCCGCTTACTTGGCGCAATTTGATGCCGTAATGTTTTACACCACGGGCGATCTTTGCACGGAAGGCACTGATAAAAACCCGCCGATGTCCCTCGCCGGCAAGCAAGCGCTTTTTGATTTTGTGCGCAGTGGCAAAGGGTTTGTCGGTACGCACTCCGCTACCGACACCTTTCACACGGGCAATGAGGCCGGCAAAGGGCCCGAGCGTTTTGCCAATCATGGGGCGCAGGCGGATGCCTATGTCCATTTTATCGGCGCGGAATTCATTCGCCACGGCAAACAGCAAGTCGGCCGCAATCAAGTCATCGATCCCAGCTTCCCCGGCTTTGAAAATGTGGGGACTGAATACAGTTTAATGGAGGAGTGGTATTCACTGAAAGATTTCGCCGCTGATCTGCATGTGCTCACGGTCTTCAATGATCCCGCCCTCGAGGGCGATGATTACCAACGGCCCCCTTTCCCCAACACTTGGGCCCGCTACGAAGGCCAAGGACGCGTCTGGTACACCGCGATGGGCCACCGCGACGACATCTGGACTAATCCCATCTTTCAGCAAATTTTGACCGGCGGCCTCAAGTGGGCGCTCGGCGATGCCCCCGCAACTAATATGAGTCCTAATTTACGGCAGGTCGCGCCTCGCGCGATGATCAATCAACCTTTCACCCCAAGCCCCAAACCGGCGAGTCCTATGCCTGTCGCTGCTGCCAGGTAGATCTCGAAGGCGACCGGCGGGCCTACGGTAATTTTATGACTAACCCCATGAAGAATCTGCGGTTCCTCCTCGTTGCTATGCTCCTCATGGCCGGGGAACTCCCCGCCGCGGATAAACACATCGTGCTCATTGCCGGTAAGCCTAGCCATCCGCCTGGCATGCATGAATTTCATGCCGGGCTGCTACTCTTACAACAATGCTTGGCTAAAACTCCGGGTGTAAAAACAACGGTGTATCGCAATGGCTGGCCGGAGACACCCGACGCCTTCGACGGCGCGGATGCAGTGGTACTTTACTGCGACGGCGGCGATAAGCATCCCGCCATTCAAGCGGATCACCGCGAGATTCTCCGTGCCCTCGCCCAAAAAGGCGTCGGCCTCGGCTTCATGCACTACGGCGTCGAGATCCCGGCAAAAAATGGCGGGCCAGAATTCCTGCAATGGATCGGCGGCTACTACGAAACGAACTATTCCTGTAATCCCATGTGGTCGCCTGATTATCAGCATTTCCCCGACCATCCCGTCGCTCGCGGGGTCCAACCATTCAGCAACCGCGATGAATGGTATTTCAACATGCGCTGGCCCGAAAACACGCAGGGCCTCACGCCGATCCTGAGCGCCCAGCCCTCGACGACTGTGCGGGGTGGCCCCTACGTTTCTCCCAAGGGACCTTATGCCCATATCATCCAAGCCGAGGGGCGGGCGGAAACCATGATGTGGGTCTATGACCGACCCCATGGGGGCCGCGGCTTTGGCTTTACCGGCGGCCATACGCACCTCAATTGGGGGGACGACAACCAGCGCAAAGTTGTGCTGAATGCATTACTTTGGATCGCCCACGTCGAAGTGCCCCAGACGGGCGTGGTGTCGAGCGTCACCGCGGCTCAACTGGCCGCGAATCTTGACCCCAAGCCGAGTCCCCAGAAAAAATAATGGCGACCGCGCTGTCTTGAGAGCGGCCCGGGCTTCATGACTAACCCTTATCATTCCCCCACATGAATCCTGCTGAATTGAAAAAAACGATGGCCGCCGGGTTGCTGTCTTTCCCCATCACGGACTTTGATGCCGCGGGCGATTTTTGCGCGGAGACTTATACTCGACGGTTAGAGTGGCTCATGCCTTATGGCGCGACCGTGCTTTTTGCGGCCGGCGGGACGGGGGAATTCTTTTCCTTAACTGCGGCTGATTATCGCGCCGTGGTCAGCACCGCCGTCAAAACGTGTCACCCGCGGGTGCCGATTATTGCCGGCGCGGGAGGACCGACGCGACAGGCCATGGCTTTTGCGCAAGAAGCTGAACAGCTAGGTGCGCAGGGAATCCTGTTGCTGCCTCACTATTTGACCGAAGCGGGGCAAGAGGGCTTGGCGGCTCATGTCGAAGCCGTGTGTCGCTCCGTTAAATTAGGTGTAATTATTTACAACCGCGGGGCGTGCCGGCTGCAGGCGGACACCTTGGTCCGTTTGGCGGAGCGCTGCCCCAATTTAATCGGGTTCAAGGATGGCTTGGGCGAGATTGAGCTCATGGTAACCATTCGACGTAAACTCGGTGATCGTTTTGCTTATCTCGGCGGTTTGCCCACGGCCGAAGTTTATGCGGCGGCCTACAAGGCGCTCGGCGTGCCAGTGTATTCCTCGGCGGTATTTAATTTCATTCCCAAAACCGCGATGGATTTTTATCGGGCCGTCTCGACGGATGATCACGCCACTATGGGACGACTGCTGGACCAATTTTTCCTGCCATTTTTAGCTATCCGCAATCGGATGCCGGGCTACGCGGTGAGTATCATTAAAGCGGGCGCGCGGATTGTCGGCCACGACGCCGGACCGGTGCGACCGCCTTTAGTTGATTTAACCGCCGCCGAATCCGCCCAGCTCGCCGCTTTAATACAAGGTTTAGGTACACAATAAATGAGCCTGCCACTCGATCCCGCCGCCGCCGCCCCACGTACCCGAGTGCGGTATGAGATCGTGTTGATTCTGTTTTTACTGACCTCAATCAACTACGCTGATCGCGCGACGCTCTCGATTGTGGGAACGGCGGTATCGAAGCAACTCGGACTCGATGCGGTCGCGATGGGCTATCTTTTTTCGGCTTTTGCCTGGTCCTATGCCATCGCGCATAGTCCGGGCGGTTGGCTCCTCGATCGAGTCGGTTCAAGGCGAGTCTATGGTTGGAGCATTGGGCTCTGGTCCTTGTTCACTTTACTGCAGGGCTGCGTCGGTGGGCTTGATGGCAAAGTGGCGGTAATGATTTTGTTTGGTCTGCGCTTTTTACTGGGCGCAGCCGAAGCCCCCTCCTTTCCGGCGAATGCGCGAATTGTGACCAGCTGGTTTCCCACGGCGGAGCGCGGCCAAGCTTCGGCTATTTTTAATTCAGCTCAATATTTTGCGACCGTGCTATTTACTCCGATCATGGGCTGGATCGCCCATCAGTGGGGTTGGGAATATGTTTTTTGGTTCATGGGCAGCATCGGCATAATATTCGCGCTGGCTTGGCCCAAATTAGTTTACCCACCGCGCGAACATCCCCGCGTGAATCAGGCGGAACTCACCTATATCGAACGCGGCGGCGGACTCATCGACCTCGAGTCAGCGACGAAGCCGACCGACCCAAGCGGCTTTCGCTGGGCGGTGCTGGGTGAATTACTGCGTAATCGTATGCTGCTGGGCATTTATCTCAGCCAATATTGCATCACCACCATCACCTGGTTTTTCCTCACTTGGTTTCCCATCTATCTCGTGAAGGAGCGGGGCTTATCTATTCTACAAGCCGGTTTTGTCGCCACGCTGCCTGCCCTGTGCGGCTTCGGTGGCGGCATTCTCGGTGGCTGGTTCTCGGATTGGCTAATTCGCCGCGGCCATCCACTCACCATGGCTCGGAAACTCCCCATTGTGGCAGGACTATTGTTGTCCGTCAGCATGGTGGCTTGTAATTATGTGAACACCTCGTGGGCCGTCATCGCACTCATGAGCTTGGCCTTTTTCGGCAAGGGCGTGGGCTCACTCGGCTGGGCGGTAATTGCCGACACCTCGCCGAAGTCGGTCACGGGCTTGTGCGGCGGCTTATTTAATACCTTCGGCAATACGGCGGGTATCATCACTCCAATTGCGATTGGTTATATCTTGAAAGCCACGGGCTCCTTCAACTGGGCGCTCGTCTACGTCAGCGCCCACGCCGCCCTCGCGGTCGTGAGCTATCTCTTGATTGTGGGTGAGATCAAGCGCCTCGAGCTTAAGTCGCTCTAAGTCAGCGCGCCCTCCAGCCGCTTGCTTGCATCATGATTTCGGACGACCGCACTGCCCCAAAAATAACCACGATGCGGGTGGTGCCAGTCGCGGGACATGACAGCATGTTGCTCAATTTAAGTGGCGCGCATGGGCCTTATTTTACCCGCAATATTCTCCTGCTGACCGATAGCGCCGGCGGGACTGGGGTCGGCGAAGTACCGGGCGGAGAAAAAATTCGCCAAACCCTCCAGGAGTCCAGCGAACTGGTCATCGGCCAGCCGATCAGTGCGAGTGCCTCGGTCATTGAGACCGTGCGCCAGCGTTTTGGTGATCGCGATGCGGGTGGGCGCGGACAACAAACTTTTGATCAGCGCACGACGATTCATGCGATGACGGCAATCGAAGCGGCGATGCTGGATCTCTACGGACAATTTTGTCAGCTCCCCGTTGCCGCCTTGCTCGGCGCCGGTCAGCAGCGCCAGTCGATTGAGGTCCTCGGGTATCTTTTCTACATCGGTGATCGCGGAAAAACTGACCTCGCTTATCCGAGTGAGCCCAGCGCGCCCGATGACTGGGGCCGGCGCCGGCATGAAGCCGCCCTTAGCTCGGCCGACATTGTACGCTTAGCCGAAGCAGCCCAAGCCCGTTATGGGTTTAACGATTTTAAACTAAAAGGCGGGGTCCGCCACGGCGCGGAGGAAATCGAGGCCGTCACCGCTTTGGCCGAGCGCTTCCCGCAAGCGCGGATTACGCTCGATCCCAATGGCGCTTGGTCGCTCGCAGAGGCGGTGCGGCTTTGCACCGGTCAACAGCGGATCCTCGCCTATGCGGAGGATCCCTGCGGGGCAGAATCGGGATTATCTGGCTGCGAAAGTATGGCCGAGTTTCGGCGAGCGACCGGTCTGCCAACCGCGACCAATATGATCGCGACCGACTGGCGAGAATTAACTGAAGCCCTAGCCTTACAGGCGATCGATATTCCGCTCGCCGATCCTCATTTTTGGACCATGCAAGGCTCCGTTCGCGTCGCGCAGCTTTGTCAGGAACGCGGGCTCACCTGGGGCTCTCATTCCAATAATCATTTTGATATCTCCCTCGCGATGTTCACGCACGTCGCCGCCGCGGCCCCAGGACGTGTCACCGCCATCGACACGCACTGGATTTGGCAAGACGGTCAACGGCTCACGCGCGAGCCGCTGGTCATTTGTGGCGGCAAGATCAGCGTCCCCACACGCCCTGGGCTCGGCCTTGATCTTGATTTCGCGCAATTAGCGCAGGCCCATGAGCTTTATCGCCGGATCGGCGGCGGAGCGCGCGATGACACGATCGCCATGCAATACCTGTTGCCGGGGTGGAAATTTGATCCCAAGCGGCCGTGCTTAGTGCGCTGAGCAGGGCGCACCGTTTGGACTCAAACCAGAGCTCCGACGGCGAAGTTAATTAACCTTAGCGCGGCTCGGGCCAGGTTTCGGCCATTTTTTGTCGGACAAATTTTATACTCTCAACGAGTTGATACATGCCATCGACGCCATCTTCGATGCTAATCCAGCTATCAAAACCAACGCTCTTTAATTCACGAAAAATAGTCTCATAATCATTGAGGCCTTTGCCAATCGTGCCGTGGCGCAAGCGTCGCGCATAGCCCGCCACCCCCGCTTCCTCTTTCTGCAAATCAGCCA
>CAIVJE010000146.1 GCA_903906135.1 uncultured Verrucomicrobiota bacterium
CCATCAAAACTGCCCATTTTAGGCCCCACCTGGCCAAAGATAGCATTGTCGGCGGCGATGGTCAGGTCGCACATGACGTGCAGCACATGCCCCCCACCGATGGCGTAGCCAGCGACCAGCGCCACGACCACCTTAGGCATCGATCGGATGAGTTTTTGCACTTCAAGTACGTTAAGGCGCGGCACACCTTGACCATCGATATAGCCACCGTGACCGCGTACTGACTGATCGCCGCCAGCGCAAAAAGCATATTTTCCATCTTTAGCAGGACCGGCCCCAGTAATAAAAATAACCCCGATGGCTTGATCTTCACGAGCGTCTAAGAGTGCTTCATGCATCTCCACGATCGTCTGCGGGCGGAAGGCATTACGCTTTTCCGGCCGGTTAATCGTGATCTTGGCCATGCCAGCGGACTTCTGGTAGATGATATCGTCGTATTTTTTAACTGTTTTCCAAGCGGGAAGCATGGGAGCAATGTACGGGAAACCCCCTGAGCCGCAACCGTTTTTGCTAGTTTGCCTATTTTTTGCAAATAGCGGTCAAGCTGTATTTAAATAATCCATAAAACTGCTTGGAGTGCGCGGGGGGAAGCGGAGAATGCCCTCCTCAATGCAAAATCAGTCGCCCAAGGTTAGTGCTGCTGCTAGAACTGCTCTGACGCTCGGTGCGCTTGGAGTCGTCTTTGGCGATATCGGGACCAGCCCACTTTATACGATTCGTGAGTGCCTCCGTGCGCTCCCTCCCGGTGAACATGCGCAGGCCGTCTTGGGGGTTCTCTCACTTATTTTCTGGTCCTTACTGCTTGTGGTAAGCCTCAAATATACCCTCTTTGTTTTACGCGCTGACAACCGCGGTGAAGGCGGAATTTTTGCCCTCTTAGCGCTCAGTCAATTGGATCGCCCTGGAAAAAAGGTGCTCAATTTTGGCGTCATCGTGGTGCTGACCGGCGCTGCCATGCTTTGCGGCGAGGCCATCATTACTCCAGCCATGACCGTGCTCTCGGCGACGGAGGGCATCAAGGAAGTCTGGCCAGGCGTCGATCAATACATCCTGCCCATCGCCATTGCTATTTTAGCGGGCTTATTTGCTTTTCAATATCAGGGGACAAAATTTATCGGGCGAATTTTTGGGCCTGTCATGTTGCTCTGGTTTGTGGTTTTGGGCTCCTTGGGTCTTTGGCATGTTATTCGAAATCCTTTTGTGCTCCACGCGCTCAATCCCTTACTCGGGGTTGAATTGCTGGTATTGCATCCGAAAGAATCAACCATCCTCCTCGGCTCTGTCGTCTTGGCGATTACTGGCGTCGAAGCCCTTTATGCCGACATGGGGCATTTTGGACGCCGCGCAATTAACACGGGTTGGTACGCGGTCGTCCTTCCTGGCCTGACCCTTAACTACTTCGGCCAAGGCGCTAATGTCATCGCGCAGGGCGGCCATGTGGAAAACCCATTTCTCGCCCTAGCCCCCGAGGGACCGCTTCGGCTTGCGCTTCTAGCGCTATCGATTTGTGCAGCCATTATTGCCAGTCAGGCGCTCATTTCAGGGGCCTATTCGCTGATCCGTCAGGCCATTCAACTGGGCTACTTTCCGCGCCTGACTATTAAGCACACGAATCCCGATCAATCCGGTCAAATTTATCTGCCTTTAGTTAATATTACACTCGCACTGGGTGCCATCGCCACAGTCTATGGATTTAAATCAAGTTCCGCGCTCGCCGCGGCTTACGGGATCGCGGTTACCGCTACCATGATTGTAACTTCCTTGATTCTTTTTGTCGTCATGCGTCGTGCTTGGCTTTGGCCCCTCTGGCAGGCGTTTCTGCTTTGCCTATTATTTATCATTCTCGATGTGACTTTCTTTGGCGCGAATATTCATAAATTCGCTGATGGGGGCTGGCTCCCCGTTTTCATCGCGATTGGCCTTCTGGCAATCATGACGACATGGAAACTGGGAAAGGCGGAGATTTTTCGCCGCATCTATGCTAATGAAATTACG
Organism: uncultured Verrucomicrobiota bacterium; assembly: GCA_903906135.1. Classification (GTDB taxonomy): domain Bacteria; phylum Verrucomicrobiota; class Verrucomicrobiia; order Opitutales; family Opitutaceae; genus Lacunisphaera. The sequence continues at coordinate 1,996 of CAIVJE010000146.1, forward strand.
GAAAGCGAATTGAGTAAAATCGCCTGCAGCGAGCATGTAACCCGCGTTCGCGGTACAGGAGTTTTCATGGCTGGCAATCCCACCGGAACGCCGCTGGTGCTCCTTCACCACGTCAAAGCGAATAAGGTTTTGCACGAAACCGTGGTCTTGTTGAGCATTACAACCGATGAAGTTCCCGTCGTTGCCGACGCGGATCGTTTCACGGTAACGGAAATCGGCAATGGCGTCTGGCGCGCCATCGGTCGCTATGGCTACATGGAATCACCAGATGTGTCATCACTGATGCAAAAGGTCCGCAGCGCGGGCGTGCCTCTAAAGCTGAGCGAAGCCACTTACTATTTTAATCGCGAGATGATCGTCACCGGCGGCGACACCAACATGCTTGAGTGGCAAAAACATTTTTACGCTTTCCTCAGTCGAAATGCGCGCCAGGCCCGCGATTATTACCAGCTTCCCCCGATGCAAATCATCGAAGTGGGTTTACCCATTCAACTGTAAGCCGCGAAGTGTTGGGACCACGATCACGTGGCACCCGCCAGATTTACCGCAGTTTCTGGGCGGCGGCTTGAAACAACGCTCGCCGCTGGGCGGCATCCGCTTTTCGAGCAGTACACACTTCCAAAACGCGCAGTCCTGTTTGTGGTAATGACGCTAGGAGAATCGCCAGATGAGACCAATCGCGCACCAGCAAGTGCTTCACGCCATAGGCCGAACACAACTGCTTGAAATTTACGTCCTGAGGCGTCGCAAAGAAATCTTCGAAGTGCGGCGTTACTTGCGCCACCGGCAGATGTTCGAAGATGCCCCCTCCATTATTATTGATGAGCACAATCGTTAGGCTGCCTTTAAATTTAGCCGCTAAAAGCCAGCCATTGGTGTCATGCAATAAAGCCAAATCACCAGTAATTAGAACCGTCGATCCGGGCCCCGACGCCACGCCCAGAGCAGTTGAGAGGGTTCCATCAATGCCATTGGCCCCGCGGTTAAAGTAAATATCGTGCCCCCGATTAGTGGCGGGCCAGAAATATTCCAGATCCCGCACGGGCATGGAATTAGCGACGAATATTTTGGTTCGAAGCGGTAATTGCCGCGCCAGAACCGGTACCCAGCGTGGCTCAAATGCATCGGCGCTGGCGCGCCAGTATTTCGAGAAATAATTCTTAACCTGAAGGTTAGCATCCAGCCATTGTTGCGCATACGAACTCAGTCGCCGCCGCCCCGTGCATCCATGAACCCATGTGGTGGGATCCGCCGTCAACGCGCGACTGCGCAGATGGAGGGGGTCGAGATTGATCGGGCGATCGCTCACCATAATCGTCTCGGGGTCCCCCTGCTGCAACCAGTTGCGCAGAATTTTGCTAGTGGGCCAGCCCCCTAAACAAAGCACACGCTTCGGTCGGAGCAATTCAGCGCACCCTTCGTGGCGTAAAATGGTATCATAGTGTGTTATCAGGTGCCCCGCGCTGTTCGCATGCATGCGCAGCGGGTTTAGTCCATCTGCAAGGACGGGCCAACCTAACGCGCGTGATAGCTGTCCTACGAGTTGCGCGAAAGCTTTCCCCTTGGGCGTTTCGACGGCCCCGACCACAATCAGGCCAGCGGGCTCTGCGGTAAATGGCTTGCTGAGCCCCGAACGTCCAAGTGCGGACACTTTCGCCACTTTGGGCTCGGCCAACCCGGCGAAAAAATTACTTCCAATCGAAGTTAATAGTTCCGTTGGTATTTTTTCCGCTGCGGGGTGTAAAGGATCACGAAATGGACAATTTAAATGCACCGGTCCTCGCCGCGGCTGACTGGTACGGACAACCGCTTCTGCAACGGTCTGTCGAAGATAGCGCAGCATCGCCAAGCTCGCTACGGGAACCGCGCATTCATGATAAAAATTCACATGGCTGCCGTAGAGTTTTTGCTGATCAATCGTTTGCCCTGAGCGGCATTCCCGCATCTCCGGTGGACGATCTGCGGTTAAAACAAGTAGCGGGACCCCGCTCTCCTGTGCCTCGATAATCGCCGGGAAATAATTAGCGCCCGCCGTACCACTGGTGCAGACCAAGACGACGGGCCGGCCGTGCGCTTTCGCCAAGCCAAGGGCAAAAAAACCGGCAGAGCGTTCATCGAGCACGGGAATTGCCGCAAAGCCCGCATGCCGCGCAAAAGCTAGCGTTAGTGGGGTAGAACGCGATCCTGGTGAGATAACAGCCTGAGTCACCCCCAGCTGAAAAAGCGTTTCGACGAGAACACTACCCCACAGGGTGTTCGTGTTACGGAAATCGAGGGCTGGTTGAAGGGGGCGACTCATGGGGCGATTAGAACTTCGAGCAAAGCTTTAAACTTTAATTCGGTTTCCGCAAATTCCTTCTCCGGCGTAGAACCGGCGACGATGCCTGCTCCAGCATAGACGGTAGCCGTGGGGCCATCAATCAGCGCGCAGCGTAACCCCACTAAGAATTCGCCCCCCCCGCCATGATCAACCCACCCCTGTGGTCCGGCGTAGAGCCCGCGATTAAATGATTCTAAGCGGGCAATGGCCGCCACGGCAGGTTCCCGCGGCGTCCCGCCCACGGCAGGCGTGGGGTGTAAGCGGGCCACCAGATCAAGAATATGCACTCCAGCCGGTAATTGTGCACTGATGGGCGAATGCAGATGTTGCACATTGGCTAAGCCCAACACGCGCGGTTGGGCGGCATACTCCAATTGCAAATGAAGATCAGCCAAACGCCGAGCGATTGAATCCACCACTAGCTGATGTTCGCGGCGGTCTTTTTCACTGTTCAATAGGACCCGTGCAAACGCCGCGTCTTCACTCGCAGAATCACCGCGCGGGGCAGATCCGGCGAGAGCCTCAGTATGCATGCGGCCATTCGCTACCCGGACTAAACGTTCGGGCGAGGCCCCGATAAAACTTTGGCCACAGCCGTTGGCGATCGAGAAAGCGTAGCAACTGGGGAACCGTTGCCGCAGATGATTAAGCACGCCGAGTGGATGGAAATCTTCCGTGGTCGTCAGCCTCCGGGCACGCGCTAGAACAATTTTTAAATAATGACCCTGCGCAATCTCCTGCAGCGCCTGCTTCACCGCCTGTTGATAGGCGCCCGCTCCACCTAGTTCTTCGGTCTGCCGCGGTGCCGAAGGGCGATTTTTACGCGATGCACTGCGATAATCAAAGGCGCGGAATTTTTCGTGCGCCTTCCACACTTTCGCTGCCAGTAAATCAACCGGGGCATCGGTGGAAATTAATAAATTAGCAACCGCGACGGTACTGTCGCCCATGCGCGCCACCTGCCACCGCGGGACAAACAAGCGCAAAGCCGGGAAGGCCGCGCCCGTTTCAATCGTGGGCGCAAAAGCCGAAGCAAAAAAGAAATGCGGACCAGCAAAGGGCTCGGTTAATGGACCGACGGCAATGGTGTCCGTAAGGACTTGCGCAATATAATCACGCGCCAGACTAAATC
>CAIVJE010000147.1 GCA_903906135.1 uncultured Verrucomicrobiota bacterium
AATGCTGTCGCACTGCCCGTCCTTAAAACCATGCCGCACCGCAAAAAGTTGCTTCGTTCGACGCCCGTCATCGTTCAATTGCCGGAATCTCGCGTCACGTCCCCTCTGACGATCCCTTCATCTCGCGCTGGCCTGGCCCTGCGCCCGATCGACACCACCTCGGTGGTTCCTTCCCCCTTCGATCAAGCATCGCCCGTCGATCGCCGCGACGATCGCTCGAATCTGCAGCTTTATCTCAATGAAATCCGCCGGACTCCGCTGCTGACGGTCGAAGAAGAAATCAAACTCGCGGCTCGAATTAAGAAAGGCGACAAGGCAGCCCGCGATCACATGATCAGCGCCAATCTGCGTCTCGTAGTTAAAATCGCTTACGACTACCACCAGATGGGCTTGCCGTTGATGGATCTCATCAGCGAAGGAAATCTCGGCCTCATCAAGGCCGTCGAACGTTTCGATCCCGCGAAAGGCGGGAAATTGTCCACCTACGCCGCTTGGTGGATCAAACAGTGCATGAAACGTGCCCTGGCTAATCAGTCCAAAACGATCCGCCTGCCAGTACATCTCGTCGATAAAATCTCTCGCATGCGCAAGATGATCGTGAAACTCACCGACGAACTAGGCCGCGAACCAGAAAACGAGGAAATCGCCGCGGAGCTCCAAATTCCCACCGCCAAAGTTGCGCTGCTCAAAACAGTGAGCGTGCGCCCAGCATCGCTCGACGCCCCAGTCGGCGAAGACCAGGACTCCGCCACACTCGGAGATCTGGTTGGGGATGAGCTCGCGATCAGCCCTGATCAGGGGCTGGGCGATAAAAACTTCAAAGAGGACCTGAGCGCGATGGTCAATTCGTTGGACCCACGTGAGGCCAGTATTATCAAAATGCGCTTCGGCCTCGACGGGGGCAGCGAGCACACGCTCGAAGAAGTCGGCAAGAAATTTAAAGTCACCCGCGAGCGCATCCGGCAACTCGAATATCTCGCCCTCGGTCAATTACGGAAACAAATCGAGAGCCATCACAAGCAACGCAACGCCGACGAGGTCGAACAAGAAACCCTCGCCAGTGAACGCGCTGAAGTGATCCGCGATTTCATCGCCAAGCAAACCGCCGCCACCGCGCAAGCGTAGATTCAGCGAGAGAGCGGTAAAACTCGACCTCTCCTCTGAAAACGAAAAACCCCACCGAAGTGGGGTAATGAGTGGTGGACCCTAACGGATGATACCCACACAGAGCGAAGTAATACTTCGGTTGTCAGATGCTTGTTAGCAGATAACACAGGGTAACACTTTGCGAAGCCTTACAAAATACTTTAGTCGCAATGCCACACGAATAGGAGTGTTAACGTGTAATAGCGTGTAATCACGACTGGAATTCATCCTAGTTTGACTAAATGAACTTCTTTTTATATGTGGCCTCCAAATGCGCCAAACGTATCATAGCTAGTTCCGGATCAACGCCAAATCGAGAGAGAGCCTGGGGCATGATCAAGAAAGGAGGACCATTGACTTCATTGCGCGGAATAATTCTGGCTCGAATCCGGCGACGAACGTATTCCTCCCCTCTCTCAATCACGTTTGCGAACTGCCTTACCGTAAGACGACGAATAAAAGTCGGCGCAGGTGGCGAGTCAATGCCTCTGGGGAATTCCAGGTGCGCGACAACCCGGACAGCAATCTCCTCAGCTAATATTTTGATTTCTTCCGGTGTCATGGCCTTAGGTAGTAGATCTAAATGGTGTCATATTGACACCCTTTAAGGCATTAAAATATCTAGAGTCAAGGTGTCATAATGCCACCTAAGATATCATTTAAAAAATCGCAA
>CAIVJE010000148.1 GCA_903906135.1 uncultured Verrucomicrobiota bacterium
GAAATTATTTTTCACTCCCGGGGCTCCCGTGATGTTTGTGTCCGCACTCACCGGTCATGAAATTACCCGCATGCTCAAGTCGGCCCGCGCGCTGAATCAGCGGCTAGATACGAAGATCCCCACGGCTAAATTGAATGCTGCGATTATCCGGCTCGCGGAGCGGACGCCGCCGCCGAGCACGTATAATATCCGTTTTCGTATTTATTACGCTACGCAGACCAGCACGCGCCCCTTCCGCATGAAATTGTTCTGTAACCAAGAACGGAGTCTGACGGAATCTTACCGACGTTACCTTGAAGCGGGGCTCGTTAAGGAATTTGATTTGGATGGCTGTCCGATTCACTTCGATCTCATCGGCAAGAAAAAACAAAGCGTGGCTGATCGGCTCGCGGCTAAAGGTCAGCGCCATAATCTGGCGCGCGCCAAAGCTGCTGGGGTCGATGAGGACGGGTTCGACGACTAAGCTATGCGGCGGATTGTTTTCATGGGCTCGGATGGCATTGCGCTGCCCGCCTTGAACTGGCTGGTCAGCGCGGCGAAGGATTGGGCGGAGGTGGTGGCAGTTTTCACCCAGCCCGATCGCGCCGTGGGCCGTGGGCAAAAAATTGCAGCTAATGCCATTAAAACTTGGGCGCTGGCCCAGGGCTTACCTGTGCTGCAACCGGCTAAATTGGGTAGCGTCGAACGTGAACAATTAGCCGCGTTACAGCCCGATATCACGTTGGTCATGGCCTACGGACACATTTTACGGCCGGATTTTATCAACACGCCGCCTGGGGGAACGCTTAATCTCCATACCTCGATTTTACCCGCGTACCGAGGGGCTTCTCCGATTCAAACCGCGCTGGCTTCAGGGGAGACGGTGACGGGGATCACCCTCATGCGCATTGTGCCGGAACTGGATGCTGGGCCGATTGCGGGGCAGGAATTGGTGGTGATCGATCCGCTCGATACCGCGCTCGCGGTGGAGGATAAGTTAGCGCAAGCCAGTGTGGCATTGTTGCAGCGTTTATTGCCGCCCATCTTGGCGGGCACCCAGATTTTTACAGAGCAAAATCCGACGGCCGCAACTTTTTGTCGGCGATTGGAAAAATCTGATGGCGCGCTAGATTTTAATGTCCCCGCGCGGGTGTTGGCGGCGCGGATTAACGGTCTGGCTGCCTGGCCGAGTTGCACGGTTTTGATCAACGGTCAGCCGATTAAATTAGGCTTGGCCGACGTGAGCAATTTGACCCAGTACCAGCCGGTTGGAGCCGGGGTGGTGTATGGCACTGACGCCGATGGGCTCCTCGTGGATACGGGTCAAGGCCTGCTTCGTTTGCGACAGCTGCAGCGTCCCGGCGGCAAGATGCTCTCAGCGGCGGAATTTCTGCGGGGTTTCCCCGTGCCGACGGCGACGGCGTTGCCCTGCCAAGCGATGGCGCCGCTCGTCGCCGCGCGGCCCTTTGTGCGGTCGAAAGGCTAAGGCTTGTTTTTTTCAAAGTTTTCCTGAACATAGCCTTATGGGTAGTAATTTATTACGAGCAGGCAGCTGGTTGGTCGTGCTGACTACGGCGGCGTGGGGGCAAACTTACTCGGACAATGTTCGCGTGGAATTAGCCAATCTTCGTCAGGATATGCTGTTGCTCACGCAGCGGGTGGGTGAGTTGTCGA
>CAIVJE010000149.1 GCA_903906135.1 uncultured Verrucomicrobiota bacterium
CCAATGCGCCGCCCTTTTAACTCGGCCCTTTAGTGAATGGCGAGTTAGCTCAGTTGGTAGAGCAGAGGACTGAAAATCCTTGTGTCCTCGGTTCGATTCCGAGACTCGCCACCACTTTACCTCAGTTCAGTCCTGCCTGTTCAGGTTCTCTCAGGGCAAAGTCCGAGAGTATACGAGCTGAGCTGAGATGAGGTCCCCCCGGATCAGACTTTAGGGGCTGTTAGACGTCAGAATTTTACCCCTCAAGGCATCTAAGATCTACCCGAGACAATGCGTCGTCTAGGGGCCCTGCTTGATATGAAGCTGATTCGCTAGGTAATGAATCTGGTGAGCTGGGGATTTGACGGACTTTCCCATTGTGACTCATCGAAAATATTTGTGCAAAAAGGCGCGCTCGGAGGTCTTTTTTTACAAACCTGGAGGCTTATTTAGTAAAAAAAGAGACACTTAGTCTCACTTGTGATTTCAGGGGTAAAATCCCCCTTGTCGGGGTCGTAGAGATGATCTTTGTCCCGGCCATCAAGGCTATGAAAACACCTTCCAGTAAGTTCCTCTTCCTCATCACCATTTTCGTTTTTACTATTAAAGCGAAGGCTGGTGATCGTTGGGAAACATTGCGGGCCATCAACTTGGTCGAGAATCCCACCAATCAAACCCACGTTGGTCGATTTGGGGAATTAGGGCCCTATCAGTTTAGACCAGCGACTTGGCGTATGCATACTGACAAGCCGTTCCGCCTAGCGATTCAACGCAAGGAGGCTAATGAAGTAGCCGTGAAGCATTACGAATGGATTAAGCGCTCATTGGAGCAGGCGAATGTCCATCCGAGTGCCTTTAACATCGCGATGGCTTGGAATTGTGGCTTGGAGACTGTCCTGCGCGGTCGTGCCCCCAGCGTTAGCTACGACTATGCTCAGCGCGTAGCTAATCTGATCGAAATGGATCAAGAGCTCTCGGCTCAGCCCGTAGTCGTAAAGGAATTGCCTCCGAGCACCCCCCATCGGGTTTATTTTGATGAAAACGCCGAATCGTTGCGTTTTCGGATCCTGGAGCCCAACCCGCGCTTTGTTTTGGCGACGCGCTGAACAGAAAACGCTCGTTGCTCCTTACTCCAAAAAGGAGGACTGTTTCGATGAGGGGTTGGCTTTGCGCGTATCCTCTGCCGTCGATGCCGTGTTGAGGTGTCGCGGTGGCTTAGCGACGCGCGAGGCCACCGCGGCTTCGCGGTCCGTTACAATCCGATCACAAATTTTCTCAATCTGGAGTTGGAGCCAATTAGCCGTGGGACTATTTTCCGTATAATCAGCTGGCCCGTAGTGGTCAATTCGCCCGCTTTGGCGGAGACGATCATTTTGCTCAAATTCTGCTTTTACGGCGGGATTATACACCGCGTAGGTTTTGCCGCCGCCTTTTTTAACGACGGAGAAGCTCGGCACATCGCTTGGACCGTCGGCGATATAGATCATATTTTGCAGCGGAATGCGGCGGTCTTCGGCGGCAACTTTGGCGTTTACGTCGATGGCGGCGTTCCGGTTCGTGCCCTTGTTGATCTCATAAATGGCGCGGGTTTTGGTGGTATTGTCGATCATGACGCCGATCTGGGCGATCTCCGCTGCGGCCTCGAGAGGAAATTCTTTTTGCTTAAGAAAGCCGGGCTGCAGCGGATTCTCAATAAATTCGCAGGCCCAAACCGCATCGATGTACGGCGCTAGTTTACTGCCGCGGATCATTTCAGCTAGGCCGGTGCTGACGACGTAGTGCTCTAAGACGATCTCATGTTCCGCGTATTCGGGCTTAGTCTTTACCCATGCGCGGGAGGATTCAAAAAAAGCGGGCAGCCCTGGATAAAAGCCAATCTCGGTGCCGCACTCGCGTAGTACCTTATTATTAAGCCCCGGCATCTTGCCGGCTAGCACGTAGGTGAGGAGATGGTTGAGGTAGCTGATCTCCGGGGCGATATGGTAGCCGCGCTGGAGATAATTGGCCGCCAGTGCGTTGGTTTCGGCCCAGAACCGAGCCTCATCCACCGCATAACGGCGAAATAAGGGCGCCTGCATGTACTCAGGGATCAAGGTCTTGTCAAAATCCCAAACGCAGGCGATGATGTTCTGAGTGAAGAGAGTGGAGGCCATCGCTGATGTTTTCTACTAGACGGCTCTTGCGGCCGTTGGTGTAGCCCTTGATAAAACCTTGCCGCCTAGCTGACGCAATTCGCAATTTCCTCTCTTTCACTCTGCATGGATCTTTTGCCCGACATCATTCCGTTTCAGCGCCGCCTCGACGAACTTGAGGCGCAGACGGCGGAGCCTGCTTTTTACGCTAACCCGCGCAAGGCCACGGAAGTCGCGCGTGAGCAACAAGGGTTGCGCGTATTGGTTGAAGAATATGCTGCGTATGAGCGGGTGGGGCGTGAGTTGGCCGAGTGCTCCACGCTTTTAAAAGATCCCTTGGCGGATGCCGATCTGCGCTCGTTGGCGCAGCAAGAACTCCCCGATTTACAAGCGCGCCGCGCCGCCCTGCAGCAGACGGTGCTGCGGTTAATGATCCCACCGGAGTCGGCGGACTCTCGTAATACTGTCTTAGAAATTCGCGCCGGCACCGGTGGCGATGAAGCCAGCTTATTTGCCGCCGAGCTTTATCGAATGTATGTGCGCTATGCCGAAGGTCGCGGCTGGAAAATCCAATCGATGAGCTCCAGCATTTCTGATCGGGGCGGATTTAAGGAAGTCATTTTTCTCATCACCGGTGAACAAGTTTATAAACAATTAAAATATGAGAGTGGGGTGCATCGCGTGCAGCGCATACCTGTGACGGAGGGCAATGGACGCGTGCATACCTCCACCGTGACGGTGGCCGTTTTGCCGGAGGCCGAGGAGGTGGATGTGCAGATTGATCCGGAAGATTTGTTGATCAGCGTGATGCGCGCCAGCGGGCCCGGCGGGCAAGGGGTCAATACGACCGATTCGGCCGTGCGGATTGTGCATCAGCCGAGCGGGCTAACCGTCTATTGTGCCGATGATCGGTCGCAGATAAAAAATAAAGCGCGGGCCATGTCGGTTCTCCGCTCGCGTTTGCTTAAGCTTAAAGAAGATGAGGAGCACGCGAAGTATGCGGCTCAGCGACGCACCCAAATTGGCACGGGCGGTCGCAGCGAGCGCATTCGTACTTATAGTTTCCCGCAAAATCGGCTCACCGACCACCGCATCGGCCTAACTATTTATAGTCTGCCAGCCATTCTCGAAGGGGCCATCGATGGCATTATTGAGGCGCTGCAGCGGGCGGAGTTTGAAGAAAAACTGGCGGCGCTCACGGGTGGGCCGTTGCCGGTGCGTTCTGCCAGCACGAGTGATGACGATTAAGCATGCCGACTTTACTCGAAATTATTAAACGCAGCACTGACTTTTTGGAAAAGCGTGGGGTGGCGTCGGCGCGGCTCGATGTGGAGTTGCTCATGGGACATGCGCTGGGCTTAAAGCGGATGCAGCTTTATTTGCAATTTGAGCGTGCGCTCAGCGAGAGTGAGCTGGAGAAGATTCGCCCGTTGGTGATGCGCCGCGGCAACCGTGAGCCTCTGCAACATATTGTGGGCGAGACCGAATTTTTGGATTTAAAGCTTAAGGTGGATAAACGGGCGCTTATTCCCCGTCCTGAGACGGAATATTTGATCGAATTGATCACGCCGCGGCTGGCGGTGGCGCCTGAGCGGATTCTTGATTTGGGTACCGGTAGCGGAGCCATCGCGTTGGCTTTGGCCAAAATTTATCCTCAGGCGGCCATTACCGCAGTGGATCAGAGTGAATCCGCCTTAACTTTAGCCCGCGAAAATGCCGCGGCTTGCGGATTAAGCGGGCGGGTTCGCTTTTTGTTGGCTGATTGGTTCTCTGGTCTCACCGCGCAGGATCAATTTCAGCTGATCGTCGCGAATCCCCCTTATCTCTCCGATGAAGAGACGCAGGCGACTGAGCCGGAAGTGAAAGATTTTGAGCCCGCGATGGCGCTTTCGGCTGGGGAAAATGGCGCGGCGGCACTGGAGAAAATTATCCGTAGTGCGCTACCTCATCTAGCCAGCGGTGGTTTGTTGGCCTGCGAGACGGGCATCACCCAGCATGCTGAGTTGCAGGAGCTGGCCGCCACCTTGGGATACGGGCGGCTCGAATCTTTACAGGATCTGACCGGGCGCGATCGCTACCTCCTAGCTTTTAGGTAGGCGAGTGATTGCAGTGCTCGGCGGCTGACTTGTCGCCGAAACCTGCTGATCTTGTTTTAAATGGAGGCCATCGATGACGACGCGCAGCGTTTCGCGTAAATGAATATCGAGCTTACTCTGAGCTTCAGCGTCGGGGGCATCCGTATCACCATCTGCCAGGGTGGCCGTAGCCGCGACCGCTTTGGGCGCGGTGGCCTCGGCAGTTAACACCGAATCAAGTTTAACGACGCGCGTGGCAAAGTTAGCTTTGGCGAGAAGGTCGCGCTCGGCCTCGATTTTCTTTTTATAGTCGTCATCGGCTAATTTACTGGCCTCGCGCTGAGCGAGATTCAGAGAAATCGATTTCTGTTCCTGGCGCTCCTTAAACCAATCAATGGTTTTTTTGAGGTAGAGAAATTCACCGAGCGAGGTCTGCCGCTCGCGGCTAGCTGCGAGCAACGGTTTGACGACGGTGGGAGCTAAAATTTGGCCCTCGAAGGAGGTCGACTTAATCTCGTCCCACACGAGGGCGTGGGGCAAATCAGCCTCACCAATCGGCAGGAAATCATCAATCGAAGGTAGGGTGATGTCCGGCGTGACGCCTTTTTTCTGGGTGGAGGATCCGTTGGGTAGATAGAATTTTTGCACCGTTAACTTTGCGGCTCCCGTGTGTTCAGTATTTTGACTCAGTCGGGGAAGATAATTTTTCATTTCTAGCACAGCCTGGACGGTGCCTTTGCCGTGCGTGGTGCTATCGCCAATAATGACGGCCCGACCATAATTTTGAAGGGCGCCGGCAAAGATCTCCGAAGCCGAGGCACTAAATCGTGAGGTCAAGACCGTCAGCGGACCCGCGTAGGCAATGGCTGGGTCATTGTCGCTGTCTACCGTGAGATGCCCCAGCGAGTCTTTTACTTGGACGACTGGGCCTTGTTTGATGAAGAGCCCTGTTAGATCGACGGCTTCGGAAAGCAGGCCGCCGCCGTTGCGGCGTAGATCAATAACCAGCGCGTTAATTCCTTGTTGCTGCAACTTTCCAATGAGTTCGGCGACATCTTTAGTGGCCGTATTTTTCCCCTCATTTTCTTTGGTATCATCCGAGGGGCCATAGAATGAATTGAGGGCAATCACCCCCACGGGGGTGGTTTGATTCTGGCCGTTAGGCACTTCGTAAA
>CAIVJE010000150.1 GCA_903906135.1 uncultured Verrucomicrobiota bacterium
ATCCTGCGCATGCGTCCGTACAATCAAACCATGCACAAACCGCGCCAGCACCTTCGCGGTGTCTGCAATCGTCTCACCCCGCCCAATCTGAATATCATTCTTATTCAAAAAGAGCGGATTACCACCGAGCTCGTGAATGCCTACTTCAAACGATACGCGGGTCCGCGTGCTCGCTTTCGCAAAAATCATGGCCCACGTCTGGCCGGCGAGCGGCTGTTCATGCCGACCACGCTCCTGTTTAAAGCGACGCGCCAACGCGAATATTCCCGCCACCTCAGCGCGAGAGAAATCAGTTTCTTGCAGAAAGTGTCTCATGGAAACAGCGGTATGTAAGTCCTAGATCCAACAGCGGCGAGAGTGAAATCTGCTCGTCTGCCGCTCCGGCCAAAATCTATCGTTATTAATTAAGGTTGAATGAGCAGCGGGCGCTAATCTTCCCGCGAGTGGAACCGCCAGCTTAAGCTTTCTTGGTCAGCACTAACCGAATAATCGCCGTGGCCCGAGCGAGCTGATCGGGGGTAGCGATCAGCGGCGGCAACAGCCGAATGGTATTCGTGCCCGCGGATGGCGCCAACAAGCCAGCTTCGCGCAGCGCGACCACGTAAGGACCCGGTTCACCGACCATCAGCAACCCCAGCATAAACCCACGGCCAGTGACGGCTTTAACTTGGGCAGGGAAATCAATGGGGAGCTTCTCCAATTCGATCCGCCATGCCGCGCCGTACCCTTGGACTTTCGATAGTAGGTTTTCGCGTTCCAGCACATCAAGTACCGCCAACCCCGCCGCACAGGCCAGCGGCGTGCCCCCAAAAGTTGAGCCATGCGAACCAGGCGTAAAGAGATCCGCATATTTATCCGCAGCCCAGATCGCTCCGATTGGGTAACCGCCCCCCAGTCCTTTCGCCATGCCAATGGCATCAGCCCGTACCCCAGCATGCTGAAAAGCGAAAAAATCGCCGGTTCGGCCGAGCCCGCACTGGACCTCATCGAGCATCAGCAGCAAATTGTGCTGATCACATAACTGGCGCAGACCGAGAAGAAACTCATTGGTGCAAGGCGTCACGCCACCCTCGCCTTGGATGGTCTCGATAAAAATCGCCGCCGTCTGCTCGTCGATCAGGTCGCGGAAACTTGCCAAATTATTGAGATCACCAAAGACAAAACCGGGCACGAGCGGCCGAAAGCCTTTTTGGATTTTCTCCTGCGGCGTGGCACTCATCCCGCCGAACGTCCGACCATGAAAAGCATTTTTGGCGCAAATAATCTTAATGCACTTCCCTTCTTCGCCCGATTTGCGGAGGCCATGCAGCCGAGCCAATTTTATGAGACCTTCATTAGCCTCCGCCCCACTGTTACAAAAAAAGACTCGGCCAGGGCCAGCTTGCTGCACGAGCCGCCGAGCTAACTCGCCTTGATTGGGATGGCGAAAAAGATTGCTGACGTGAATCAATTCCCCTGCCTGCCGGCGGATCGCCTCCACCCACACCGGGTGACAATGCCCCAGGGCTGATACCGCCACGCCCGAAGTAAAATCAAGATACTCCCGCCCGGCGTCGTCCCACACCGTCACGCCCTGCCCCCGGACGAGCGTCAAGGGTGGCCGGCCATAATTCTTCATAACGTAAGCGTCATAAAGCTCGGCAGCATTGGAGCGAACGATGGTGGGCTGATTCATTTTAAATAGTTTGCGCTGATCATTCTAGCTTACCCGCCAATGATCCAAAATTTAATCATGCACAATTTCTGTGCCGACGCCCTGATCAGTAAAGATCTCGAGCAACAAACTGTGGGGCATCCGGCCGTCAACAAAGTGGACCCGCTGCACCCCTTCCTGCAAAGCGCGCACAGCGCTCTGCACCTTAGGCCGCATCCCTTTCCCAATAATCCCTTTCTTTTTTAGGCCCTCTACTTCGCCGACTTTGACGCTCGAAATTAAACTGGCCGGATCCTTGGGGTCAGCGAGTAA
>CAIVJE010000151.1 GCA_903906135.1 uncultured Verrucomicrobiota bacterium
CGAAGATGCGCGGCAAAAAATTGCCGCCCTGCCGAGTGTAGAATCAGCTCAGGTGCATATCGTCTGGGATCCACAATGGGCCCCACAAATGATCTCACCCGCCGGTCGTAAAATTCTCGGGCTAGAATAATTAAGCAGACACCGTATCAAGCGAACAGCTCTGCAAGGGGGTTTCGCAATTGGGACGAGCGATGACGCCGGGATAAGGTTCCGCGGAAAACAGCCGGGACGGCTCAGTGAGCAAATGGCGATCACACACCGCAAAGAGCTCGGCGGCGGTTAAGGCTCGCCGCATATCATGGAGAAAAGCGCCCGCTTCATCGACACTCTGACCCACAAAATTGAGATATTTCTTCATTTTTGCCACTTGGGCGAATTCCGGTACTTCGGGGGAGTGGGTCTCACGATAGAGGCGATCAATATATTCGCGAACTTGCGCGAGGGTGATGGCGCTGACTGACTGCCCCGCTAGGCGTTCGCGGATTTGACTAAAAATCCACGGATTGCGAATGGCGTGTCGGCCAATCATGACGCCGGCGGCCCCGGTTTCGGCTAAAACTGCGGACGCTTTTTCTGCTGAGGAAACATTGCCATTCGCGAGTACGGGGCAATTGACGACGCGGGCGGCGAGGCCGATGAAATCATAGTGAACATCACTCCGGTAGCCTTCCTTGACCGAGCGGCCATGAACACTCAGTAGGTCAATCTGGTGTTTATTAATGAGGCCGAGGATACGTTCGAAATTATCGGTCGAGGCAAAGCCAAGGCGCATTTTTACCGTGAAAAGATGCGGCACGGCATCGCGCAGGGCCCCGAGGAGAGCATCAATTTTATCCGGATCACGCAGGAGACCACCGCCGACATTTTTTTTATAAATTTTAGGCGCTGGGCACCCTAAGTTGAGATCGATGCCAGCGATCGGGTAGGCGAGCAAGGCTTTCACCGTGCGCACCATGTCGGGAATATGTTCCCCGATGAGCTGGGCAAAAATGGGCCGGCCGGTTTTATTTTCGCTCAACGACCTCAGGATATGCTTTTCCGGACGGGATTGGCTGTGCACCCGAAAAAATTCTGTAAAGAAATAATCCGGAGCGCCGTAGTGCGCCGCCACCCGCATAAAAGGGAGGTCGGTCACATCTTGCATCGGGGCCAAGGCGGTGAGCGCTTGGGACGGCTGGATGCGCGCGGGCAGGGGCGACCGGGCGGCGGGCGGATTGCTCACTGGTCGCCCTCGTCCTTGGGCTCTTCTTTTTGCTGCTTCAGCACCCGCTCAAGAATTTCAGTCATGTCTTCGACGACCTCGAAGACCTTGCGCGCGACAAAAATAGGCCGCTTCTGCTGCAGCGCTAAAACAATGGAATCACTGGGCCGAGCATCTAATTCGAGGAATTTTCGACCGAGCTCATTCTGCATATGGAAAATGATTCGGGCAAAATAGGTACCTTCATTCACGTCATTGATGATGATGCGCTCCAAGTTGATCTCCAAGCCCATCAGCAAATGACCGATGAGATCATGCGTCAGCGGACGCTCTTTTTTCACGCCATTGATGGTCATGGAAATTGCACTGCCCACGCTAGGATCGACATAAATCACGAAGACCTTGGTCTCATTACCTAAAAACACCGCACACCCATTCGCGGTGGGCATCAGGCCTTTGATGGTTACTTCAATGATATCGGCAGACATACACTAAATATGTAAGCCTGCGTTGAAAAGTGCAAGTTTGTGTCAGCCCGTCACGCTGCGCCTGTCCGTTGCCGGGGCGGTGGGTCGCGGCCGGTTCTCTCAAAAGCCGATCAAGACGATACCCGCAGCCTTCGCTTGTTGTAGGACCGCCGCTTTTCCGAGAATGATTACTTTGCCGGCTTCGAGGGCGGCCGCGGTCAGACCAGCTTCCTGCATGCTGGCGAGTGTTTGCAGTCCAAAAACGGGAACATCGAAACGGAAATCCTGTGCCGTTTTGCTGATTTTCACGAAAAGGGATTTATCGGTTTTGAAAGTACCCGCTCGGCGGAGCATGGCATCAGTGCCTTCGAAAGCTTCCACCGCGAGCACGGTTCCCTTGCGCACCACGCAACCTTGGCCGATATCGAGCCGCGCTATTTCTCGGGCAATTTGGATCCCGTGTTGGAGGTACTCGTCGTTAATGGTGAATTTTCCCACCATCGACCCCAGCGTGGCTAATTCGTCATCAAGGAAGGCGCGAGCATCGAGTAAGGTAATCCCCAGTTGCTCGATTTCTGCGGCAATCGCCCCAAAAATTGTTTCCGCATTGCGTCGTTTGAGGGAAAAAAGAATCGCCGCTGCTTTGAGGTCGGGAGTGAGGCCATGAAAAAGCTTCTTCGGAGTGACCTGTCCGGCCATGAGGGCGTAGCCTGCATCGAAATTGCGCAGGGCGGTGAGCATCTTCCCTACTTGGCCGACGTTGAGACTGATTCGCTCGCTCGGGGGGAAACTGGCGATGAGTTCAGGACTTGTTTCATCATCCATTGCGATTAACCGAAGAGGGATGCCCGCGCGGCGAATAGCGGCGGCGGTAATAATCGGGTAGAGCCCACGACCGGCGATGAGGACAAGCGGCCGCTGGGGAGCGAAATTTGTGGGCAGATAGGCAGATAACACGCGCACAGTATGGGCGAATTTTTGCTCAGAGTAAAGTCCCTCGAGGTTAGCGGGGAAATCGACGGCCTCACGCCCCGAAACTATGATTGTGAGCCGTAATATTTTTTATAACTCCGATAGTATCGATAATTGCTGTAATATTCGATGCGTCGAGCTGACAGTCCATTCAGGACAATGCCGAGCAGCTCATTCTTACTTTCTTTGAGTTGCTTAATATAAAGCCGAATATGCTTTCGGTGGGCGCAATTGAAGCGGCAAACGTAGAGGGTCTCGTCGGTCCGTGCGGCGATTAGGAGGGCATCGGTGACAGCACCCATCGGCGGCGAGTCGATTACAACGAGGTCAAAATGTTTTTTCATGCGCTCGATGAATTGGCCAAAAGCGGGGTTCTCGAGCAATTCAGTTGGACTCTTAGAGCGCCCCCCAGAGCGGAGGAGGTAGAGATTTTCGTCTACTTTGGCGAAGCCCAATGAGGCATCCGTGAAGGGGTCGTCGGTCCAATGGGCCCCCGCCTCAAACCAAGTCAGTAAACCGGCCTCATTGGCTAGTTGGAAGTGGCGGTGAAGCATGGGGCGGCGCATATCACAATCGATCAACAACACGCGTTTGCCATGGCGGGCAAACGCCGCCGCGAGATTGCAGCTGACCATCGTTTTGCCTTCTCCCGGAACCGTGCTGCTCACTAAAATCGATTTAGGGAAATCGAGTTTTGAGTTAATTTTTATCGCACTATAAACGCTAAGAAATGCTTCAGTGCCGGGTGAGTTTTGGCTGTTTTTTATCAGCGCGTGCTTATCGCTCTCGGGTACATTCGCAAGTTCAGGAATAATCCCCAGGAGCTGGGCGCCGATAAAACCCTCAATGTCCCATGCGCTTTTGACCCGGTCGTCGAGGAAGCTGAGGCCAATCGCGACGCCCGCGAAGATCAGTAGGCCCAGGCCAATGCTCGTTTTGATGATATTGCGTAAATTGGGGGTGTAGGGGGCACTGGCGGGGTTCGCACGGTCGAGTGGTTTGACCGGGATATTTTCCAGGTTTTTTGAAGTAGTGGTCTGGTTGAGGCGATCGAGAATTTGAATATAGTTGGACTTGGCTACCTGCGCTTGGTTCTCGAGGCTCTTGAATTCTACGGACAAATCGCCGAGCCGCAGCTGGTCTTTTTCCGCTTCACGGTATTCCCGCTGGTAGGCCGCTTCGGTCTCCTGCAACTTGATGTATTGCGTACGCAAATCAGCAATTGATTGATTGATGTTGGTGTTGAGTTGCTCGGTGAGCACCTCGATCGCATTAGCGAGGTCGACCATCTTCGGGTGGCGTTCCAAGTAGCGTACGCTGAGATTCGACTGGTTGCGATTCAGCTCGGCGAGTTGACCTTTGAGCGTGGGGATGCTGCCGTAGCTGGAGATATAGCTCACTTCGAGCAAACTGCCTTTCGCCTGCTGCATGCGCTCGATTTGGCCGAGCAAGGTTTCAATATCGAGACGGCCTAAGCGGGCGGTTGTCAGGGACGTATTGATCGCATGCAAGCGATCGCCGATAATATTGATACTGTTATCGAGAGAGACGAGATTGTGTTTGCGACGATAATCTTGCAGCCGCACCTCCGAGAGTTCCGATTCTTTGCGTAGATCTTCGGCGCGACTACGCAGGAATTCGACCGCGAATTCATTTTTTCCCCCGACATTTTGCATCAGGTAACGCATAAACTGTTCGACATAACGATTGGCCACGAGCGCGGCGCCTTCGGGGTCGCGATTGACGACCGTGATGTTGATCAGAAAACTATTGCGGATCGAGGCGATCGCGACCGTGCCCAGTAAGGTGGTCACTGGCGGCAGGTCTTTACCCGGACCAAATTTCTTTAGGTAGGGGCGCTGTAAGATTTTAATTTCTTCTGGCGTCAGCGACTGCGCTGTCATTGTCCGCAAGCGCCCACTGTTGAGAATTTGTAGGTACGTATTGAGTTCAGCATCGGAGCGAACCGAGTTATCGACGACCTGCTCGTTCAGGACCACGCGATCGGGACGTTCGAACTGCATGGTCGCGGTGCTTGAATACAGGGGCGTGGCTTGCGCCTGCCAGTAGCCGATGCCCAACGCGACCAATAAGGCGACCGGGAGGGCTATGCCGAGTCGTTCCCGAAGAATTATATAGTAATCACGCGCGGTCCGGCGTTCGACGACCTGGTGGTCGTTCCCGTGGAGGGAGGTGGGGTTCGGCTTGTTGGCGCCGGCGGAGGGGAGCGGGTCGAAGTCGGCCATGGTCAGATCAAGCGCTCCGGCACGTACACATTATCGCCAGTTTGTAGGAGGAAATTATCGTCAGCCTTATGGCCAGTCTTGCCCTTGATGATGCTATCGACGTCGACGGTAAAAACTTTTTTTGAACCATCCGGCAAAATCCTCGTCACCAAAACTGCGCTCCCTTTACCCACGTCGGAGATGCCGCCCGCCTTGGTGATAAGCTCAGCGAGGGTGTAGGTAGATTCGTTCGGCAATTGGTACCGGCCCGGGCTGCGGACTTGTCCGGAGACGGAAACTTCACGAATGGCATATTCTTCCACGCTGATCGTGACCTGAGGATTGCGCAGAAAGCGTCCCTCGATGTAGGCATTTTTAACCACGAGCTGAGCTTCAGAGACGGTAAGACCACCAAGCTTAATTTCGCCGAGCAGGGGGAGGTTGACATGGCCGCGGGCGTCGAGGCGGGCGAGCGTGGTTAAATCATCCTCTTGATAGACTGAAATGCGCAGGCGATCCGCGAGAGTCAGCGTATGGGTATAATTTTTTTCTTGAGCTGCGCCGCTATTTTCGGCCCGCAGTAGCCTTGGCGCGAAGGCCAGGGTGATCGCCAGTAGGGCGAGGAGGAGAGCGCGGCCGAGTACGAATTGGACTGGAGATGATTGAGACAAAGTGGGACTGCGTTAGAATCGACCAGTGAAATTTAAGGAGAGTCCACGGCGTTCAAAGTCCGCAAAATTGAGCGAAGACCAATTATGGAGAAAGGTATAGCCAGTGGCTACGCTCAGGTACTCATTGAAGAGGTAGCGCGCGCCGAGATCAGTGCTGAAGAAGCTATCTTGGCGCTGAGCTTGCGTCACCCCCAAGAAAAGATTGTGGCCATAAGTGACGCCTGCAAAGAGCCCCAGTTTGCGTGAGTAGGCATAAGCAGTGCGGAGGTTTATACTGCTAGTATCCACCGATGCGCCGGTGGCGATGGTGTTGAAATCACGGCTAATCTGTCCGTCGAGGCGGATTTTACGCGTGACTGGCCAGCCCAAGGCCGCGAGTGCATTTAAATGGGTGAAGTTTTCTTGGCCGCTATCTGCTTGGCGAATTTGGTAACCGAGTCGCAGGGTGCCATTAAGTTTGGCGAAGAGCCCACCCGTGGCGCCAACATTGAACCAATGATCGGTGGTATCATGGCCTGCAGTGGTTTGCGATCGCCGCACTCGATAGCCTGCCAGCAGATCGAGTTTGGAGGTGTAAACGTAAAAAAGATCTAGGCCTTCAGCGTAATCGGTGAGATCGCGGAAGGTGGTCGTATCTGTATAGCGCCGTTGTAAGTAGGTTGTCTCCGAGGTCGCGTAAAATTTATCATTAATGGGATATTTCAGATTAAGTGCTAGGGGAAGATTCCAGCTACTGGTGCGCAAATTTACGGCGCTATCAGAAAGGGTTTCACGATAGGCGCGAACCGTCAGCGCCCCCGTGGTTCGGCCGTTCATTTTATTGAGCTCAAGAGAGAAATTGGGTTTGAGCGCATTCTCATTCGCGTATCTTTCGAAACGCTCATATTCAATTTTAAAGGCGGCATTGACTCCAATTAGGCCCGCCGCCCGCTTGAGTTCTAAGCCCGCTGTGGCGGTGATACTATCATCCCCGCGCCCACTGGCTTCGGCAAAGAGATTGGAATTATAAGCGTAAGTGACGCTGCCGAAGGTGATGAATTGATTGCGCGTGCCATCGACGTTGAGCAAAGCATGGCTCGGTACCAGCCCGAGGAATAGTCCAAGGCTAATCGTGATGACGAGACGGCTGGGGATTAAAAAATGCACGCGCTTTAATCGCCGGGCAGTCGATCAGGACTGATGACTATATTCATCGGTAATTGATTGGGGACCGTTGGTTTGACGACGATCTCTTGCTCAACGTTAGGATCAGTCGCGGCGCCATCGTCAGTGGCGGCGGCTGGCGCGGCGCCATCATTCGTGCTGGAGGCATTAGCTGAAGGGTCTTCGAGCCCGCGTTGGGCTTTCTTTTGAATAATCTCGAAGGTGACCGATTTTTTCGCCGTGCAAGCGAGGGTCGTGCAATCATCGCCAATTTTTAATTCCTCTTTAGGGATCGCGCTGATCGCGATTTTTTCACCAAGACCACTGGCTTTTGCGGAGATAAAGGCGCGTTCACCTGAGTGCAGCAGTTGACTCCCGGTATCCTGATAACGGCTATGTACGGTGACGTCGCCTTCGAGTAAGTCGATGGTGGTGCCCGCCGCATTACTTTTGATGGTGAGCCGGCCGCGGCGAATAACAATTCGCGCGTCGGGGGTTGCATAGCTCATCGAGCTGCCCGCCACCAATTGGCTCGTGCAAATCCCAATCATCCCATACTGCAGTTGGATTTGGCTATGCGAAATAGAGGGTTCGCGCACGAGGTCGGGCTCTTGGTTGCGCTCTGGCAGAAAGGGCTCTTGGGTGAATTGGTGGATTTTTACCTGGGTATTCTGGTCGATGAATAAACCGGTTCTATTAGAATAAACCATGACGGCGTGAGCATCTTCTTTTGTCGTGATGATGCTATCCGGAGCATGGAAGGCCAACGCTTGACGGGCCGTATAGATTTTCCCGCTATTCTGAATTTGGGTGTCGCCCTTAATTTCAGCTAAATAAATCTTACTGGCAGGCCCCTTGTGAATCTTCGCTGGCCCTTGAACCACGTCGATCGCCGCTACCACGATCATTGTCGGTAGGCAAAAAATGATCAGGACCATTATTTTTTTGAGCATAAGAGGGGCGGTTTTTGGCTGAGACTCTGGTGATAAAATATCGGCCGATTATTGCATAAAATTAGGGTTATATACCTATAGGTTACGTTCCTATAAAACTTACTTTTTGTCTATAACAACATAATTGCAATAGGGTTAGTTGGTGAGTCTATCCCTGGTACAGCAACTTGCGCGTTCCCCTGTGGGCAACGGAAACTAGCCGCTAATAAATCGGCTAGTTTGTAACTCCATCATTCTCTAGACCAATATATTAAGAATTCTCCCCTTAACATAAATTGACCGCTTGATGGCCTGCCCGGCGATGTGTGCGGCCACCTTGGGGTGGGCAGAAGCTAAGCTGAGGAGTTCAGCTTCAGTCGTATCGACCGGCACCGTCAGATCGCCCCGATATTTTCCGTTCACCTGCAAGACAATGGTGATGGTATTGGCCACGAGTTTGGCTGGGTCGAACGTAGGCCATCCAGCGGTCATCACGGATTCCGTGCCGCCGAGGCGGGCCCACAGTTCTTCCGCGAGATGGGGGGCAAAAGGCGCGAGTAAACGGAGGACATCCCGCATCACCGCGAGGGGCAGTGCCGGTTCTTTTTGCAGCGCGTTCAAGAGGATCATCATTTGGGAGATCGCGGTGTTGAAGCGCAGATTATCGATATCTTCGCCAACTTTCTTGATCGTCTCGTGCCGTAATTTTTCGGCGTCAGGGGTCAGCGCGGCGACCGAGCTCACGCGAGCGTTGAGTCCGCCTTCCTCATTAAGGCACTCTCGCCAGACTTTACGGAGGAACCGATGCACGCCTTCGATGCCCTGAGGATTCCACGGCTTCATCGCTTCGAGCGGTCCTAAAAACATTAGATACATCCGCAGTGAATCAGCGCCGTAAACGGCGATGATATCGTCGGGATTAACGACATTACCGCGGCTCTTCGACATCTTGACGCCATCCTCACCGAGAATGATTCCTTGGTGAAAAAGTTTCTGGAAGGGTTCGCTTTCAGTCACGACCCCCAAATCAAAAAGCACTTTGTGCCAAAAACGGGCGTACAGCAGATGCAGGACGGCGTGCTCGGCGCCACCGACATAAAGATCGGGCGTTCCCCAATAGCGCAAAGCCTCAGTGCTCGCGAGTGCCGTCGAATTTTTCGGATCGAGGTAGCGTAAATAATACCAGCACGAGCCGGCCCATTGAGGCATGGTATTGGTCTCGCGTCGCGCGCGCACCCAAGTGCCGTTCGCGGGCTTCGTTTGAGTGGCGGGGACACTAGCGCCCGTATTTACTTCGAGCCAAATTTGGAGCCAAGCGGTTTCGTTGGCCAAGGCGCTTTCGCCCGTGCCACTGGGGAGATAGGACTGCACCTCCGGCAAGGTTAAGGGCAGGGCCGCATCGGGCAAGGGGAGCGCATAATGGACTACCCCATCTTCGAGGAAGGTGACTGGTTGCGCCGGCAAATCGCCGCGGGTGGTGGCGGCGAGTTGGTAATCGGTGGCACTGACCCAGGCGATGGGAAAGGGTTCACCCCAATAACGCTGCCGAGAGAATAGCCAGTCGCGTAATTTGTAATTAATCGTGCGTTGGCCAAGGCCGCGGGTCGCCAGCGCGGCGGTAATTTTTTGTTTAGCCTCTGGCCAGGCGAGGCCATCATACCCCGGCGAATTTACGAGCGTGCCGTCGCCCGTGTAGGGCAGCTCAACCGTGGCCTCGCTCGCCGCAATGACGCGAATAATTGGCAAAGCATACTTAACCGCAAATTCATGATCACGGTCATCGTGCGCTGGCACGGCCATGATCGCGCCGGTGCCATAGCCCATCAGCACATAATCCGCGATCCAGATGGGAACGCGCGCTTGGTTGATCGGGTTAATCGCATAGCTGCCGCTAAAGATTCCACTTTTATCTTTGGCTAAATCTGTTCGCTCGAGATCACTTTTGCTGGCGGTTTTCAGGCGGTAAGCCTTGACCGCATCGCGTTGGGCGGGGGCCGTCAGGGCATCGACCAAGGGGTGCTCCGGCGCGATAACCATGTAGGTGCAGCCAAATAACGTATCAGGTCGAGTGGTGAAAACCTTCAGGTCCCCAAGCACCGCGGTTTCGAGGGCAAACGAAATTTCGGTGCCTTCACTACGACCAATCCAAGCCTCCTGCATGCGCTTGGTGGAATCGGGCCAGTCGACGTTCTTCAGTCCGTCGATCAGTTGCTCGGCATACGCCGTGATCCGCAGGACCCATTGGCGCAGATTGCGCCGTTCGACGGGGAAATTTCCCACCTCTGATTTGCCGTCAACCACTTCTTCGTTGGCCAACACGGTGCGCAACTCAGGGCACCACCACACGGGGCGTTCATCGACGTACGCGAGGCCTTTCTTGAAGAGCTGTAAAAAAATCCACTGTGTCCAACGGAAATATTTCGGATCAGTGGTGTCGACTTCACGATCCCAGTCATAAGAAAACCCCAAAGCCTTAATTTGGCGCCGAAAATTGGTGATATTGTTTTGGGTATTAGTGGCGGGGTGCGTGCCGGTTTTAACGGCATGCTGTTCGGCGGGCAGGCCGAAGGCATCCCAGCCGATGGGGTGGAGAACATTGAAGCCACGGGCGCGTTTATAGCGGGCGAGAATATCGGTGGCGGTGTAGCCTTCCGGATGGCCAATATGTAAACCCGCACCCGAGGGGTAGGGAAACATGTCGAGGATGTAGTATTTCGGCAGCGGCGAAGGCTGGGGGGCCCGAAAAGCTTTGGTTTGATCCCAGAAAGATTGCCAATGGGGCTCGATCTGGAGAAAGTCGTAGTCTTTGCAATTAGTAGCCATTGAATAGAATCCGCACATTGAGAGATTCCTTATCACCGTCAACCATCCGCCGTCTGCTGACGGGAGCGACCGCTTTTCTCCTGCTTTCAGCCGTTGCCTCGGCGGCCATGAGTCGCGGTTTTAATCGCTTGCTCGAGGCGGTCGTGCGCATCGATGTCAGTGAGATAGAATTTGAAGCGGGGTCTAAGCGCTTCACGGGGGGCATTGGCTCTGGGGTCATTATTTCGGCGGATGGGCTCATTTTAACCAATGCGCACGTCGCGAGTCCGCAAGCGGTGACGATCTCTGTCACTTTAGCTAACCTGGAGCGGGTGAGCGCTAAGCTGGTGGGCTGGGATCATTGGACTGATTTAGCCGTCTTACGCCTTGATCTTGAGGATATGCAGCGCCGTAAAATAAAATTTAGAGCCGCAGAATTTGGTGACTCGAGTGAGCTTTACGCGGGCCAGACCGTGTACGCGGTGGGCACGCCTTATGGTCTCGAGCGCACCCTGACCCGCGGAATTATTTCTAATACGAATCGGCCCTTTTCCGACACCCGCGGGGTTCGCGGCTACGAGACGGGGCTCTTCAATAATTGGCTGCAGACGGATGCCGCCATCAATCCTGGGAATAGCGGCGGCCCACTCGTCACAGAAAATGGTAAATTGGTGGGCATTAATTCTCGGGCTTACATTGGAGCAGAAAATTTGGGTTTTGCCATTCCCGCCAATGTGGCGCGTCGCGTTGCTGAGTCGTTGGCGCGCGAGGGCGGCATCAGCCGTAGTTACTTGGGTCTCGTGCCTGGGGTCTTACAGGATTTGGAGAAATTTTACGCGCTCGCCGCCAATAATGGGCTGTTAATTAACGGCGTGGATCCGGGGTCACCCGCGGCGCGGGCTGGTCTGCGCGCGGGTGATGTCGTTTTGGCGCTTAATGGGCAGAAACTTGACGGGCGTTTCCCGGAACAGCTTCCACCTATCCAGCTAACTATCGCGAGCTTTCCGGTCGGTACGTCGGTCGTGTTGACGGTGAAACGTGGGGCGCAGCAGCTCGCCTTAACGATGGTAACAGAAAAGCTCGAGAGCCGCGTGGGTGAGGAATGGGCTTTTGAGAAATGGGGCCTGAGTGTGCGCAAGGTGACGCGCGCCTTTGCTC
>CAIVJE010000152.1 GCA_903906135.1 uncultured Verrucomicrobiota bacterium
CTTTAAATTTCTGTTTGGTGTGCTTGAACTGAATTTTGGCACCTTTGGCCGTTTTCTTGGCTGCTTCGAGCAATTTCTGGCTGACAGCTACGCGCGAAATTAATTTAGCACGAGCTAGCAATTTTACCGCCGAGGATTTTGTAGGCATCACGAATGGGGTTGAGGGCTAATCAACCCATGCTCCGAGCAGGGACTAAGTCAACGGCCAGAACGTTACATTCCGGAAACTTCTTCGCAGGGGCCGTCAATTCTCGTGCAAGTGGCGGCGATCAGCGCTGTCGGATTTATAAACCAGTTATTGTTCCATCTTCGGTAACGTCGATCCGTTCAGCGGCTGGGAGCCGAGGAAGCGCTGGCATCCGCATCATTTGGCCGGTGAGCGCGACCAGATAACCGGCCCCGTTCGCGATTTCAAAATCACGCACGGTGATCGTAAATCCACGGGGCCGACCAGATAACTTGGGGTTGTCGCTCAGGGAGTCCTGAGTTTTCGCCATACAGATCGGCAGGTGGTGAAAACCTCCTTGCGTGAAGAGCGCGAGCTTGGCTTTCGCTTCTTCTGTTAGCACAACACCGTCTGCCCCGTACATACCGCGAGCAATTTTTTGTAATTTCTGCTCTACCGGCTCATCTGCACCATAAAGAAACGGCAAAGCGGGCGTCACCGCGGGCAGAGCTGCCACCAAAGTTTGCGCCAAGTCCATGGCGCCGTCACCGCCTTGTCCAAAAACATCTGCCACGGCACACGGCACTGCGCGAGTTCGGCAGAAATCTTGGATCGCGGCTAATTCCTCTCCTGAATCGCTGGCGAAGCGATTGATGGCCACGATCACGGGTCGACCAAACTGGCCCGCACTGGTGAGATGGGCGGCGAGATTGTCTAAGCCGCGCTCCACGGCGGCCACATCGGGCCGAGTGAGATCAAGCGCCGCTGTGCCCCCATGGTGTTTCAAGGCGCGGACTGTAGCGACCAAGACAATCGCGGCCGGGGTTAAGCCACTCTGCCGACATTTGATGTGGATGAATTTTTCACCCCCGAGATCAAAAGCAAAACCCGCTTCCGTGACGGCAAAATCGGCATGGGCCAGGGCCAGACGCGTCGCGAGAACAGAATTACAACCGTGGGCAATATTCGCAAAGGGTCCACCGTGCACGAAAGCCGGCACGCCTTCCACCGATTGCACGAGATTCGGCATGAGCGCGTCACGCAAGACGGCGAGGAGCGCCCCCGTAATTTTTAGTTCCTTCGCAAACACCGCGGCTCCCTCCGCCGTAAAACCAAGCACGATACGATCGAGGCGCACCCGGAGATCGGCCAGCGATTCGGCGAGGCAGATGATCGCCATAATCTCTGAGGCCGCCGTAATATTAAACCCGGACGGCCGCTCAGTCGCACCGGCCCGGCTGGTAGTAATGGCGCGCAGCGCGCGATCATTGACGTCAAGGACGCGTTTCCAGAGGACCTCCGCTGGGGCCAACCGAGCAGTTTTAAAATGCAGATGATTGTCCAATACTGCGGCCAGTAAGTTATTAGCCGCGGTGATCGCATGAAAATCACCCGTAAAATGCAGATTAATATCCTGCGCCGGAGTAAGGCTACTCCGACCGCCGCCGGTCGCTCCACCCTTGCGACCAAAGACGGGGCCCATGGATGGTTCGCGCAAGGCTAAGGCGACGGAGCGGCCGATTTTTTTTAAACCTTGGGCCAGCCCAATCGAAACAGTCGTTTTGCCCTCGCCCGCTGGCGTCGGCGTGATGGCCGAAACTAGAATCAAGCGGCCCCGAGCTGGTCGCCCCGTGAGAGCCGCCAAAGAGACCTTCGCCTTGTCGTGACCGTAAAACAGTAAATGTTGCGAAGCGATGCCCAGTTCTGCGGCAATCCGGGAGAGATCTTTCATGCCCTCAAGCTAAAGCAATTCGTCGTGTCGCTCAA
This sequence comes from uncultured Verrucomicrobiota bacterium, assembly GCA_903906135.1. Classification (GTDB taxonomy): domain Bacteria; phylum Verrucomicrobiota; class Verrucomicrobiia; order Opitutales; family Opitutaceae; genus Lacunisphaera. The sequence goes on from CAIVJE010000152.1 coordinate 1,934, forward strand.
CTAACAAACAGAAAAAAATACTTTTGCGCACCAGCTTGACTGCCTAGAATACGCCCGACGAGCTCACGCTTGGCGCAAGATCCCAGCCTTTTAGGCCGTCACGATCACCGGTTCCACTTTGGGCTTCGGCGTACCCACGAGCACCCCGAGATGCTCTTGGATTTTTTGGAAAAAATCTGCATTCAAATCCCCAAGGGGGACCTCGTAAAGCTGGTGGGTCGCCATGTGCTCGTAGATTTGGCGCTGACCATCCTCGGAGATACCGCGAGGCTTAATCAGCTTCTTGCGCTCCAGCATGAGGGCGAGGAACTGCAGCAAGGGCGTGTTCGTCGCGTTTGGTTCATTTGCGGGGTCTGCCAACGTAAGAAATAAATTATCGGCGGTGAGTTTCAGCGTAAGCGCGGGATTTTCATCAGCCTTGCGCTGCTTGAAGGCCACGACCCAGCGGCAATAAATGAAAGCCGGTGGCATGAACCGGCCGTCCTCAAGCTCCAGCAGGTCGCGGCGGATAACCTCCCCTGAAGCTTCGCGGGCCAGGTAGCAGGCAATGCGGTCATTTTCCGCGAAATCGCGGCCGCTCACGAAACACTTTGTGGCAATAGGGTGAAGATTTAACTCCATAGTCGTTTTCTTGTTTACCCTCTCGAAGTCTGAACGCTAGCAAGAAAAGTATTAACTCCATGGTTCATACCCCCGCCCCGGCTCAACGCTCTCCTCAGCTTAACAAAATAATCCGCGCCCGCCGCTCGATTCTTTCCCATGGCCGGTAGATTAATCGCCATCGGCGACATCCACGGCTGTCACAAGGAATTTGCGGACCTTCTCGAGAAACTCGATCTCCGCAAAGACGATCGCCTCATCCTCCTCGGCGATCTCATCAATCGGGGTCCCGATAGCGGCAAAGTTGTCGAATTAGCCCGCGAGTATGCCACGGCCTCCCTTTTAGGGAATCATGAGCTGCGTCATTTGAATTACCGGCGAACTGATGATCCGACGCATTTAAAGAAATACGATTACGCAACCATGGAGCAAATGCGCCCCAAGGACTGGGACTATCTTGAGACCATGAAATTGACCTATGAAGACGAGTCATTAGGCGTGGTCTTCGTCCATGCAGGATTTTTGCCCAACCGGCCTTGGGCCAAGCAACCTGCGCGGATTGTGACGCGCATCCAAGTGGTCGACCCAGCAGGCGAACCCCGCAAGCGATCGGAGGCACCTGAGGCGCCCCATTGGTCGGAACTCTGGGTGGGTCCGCCTTTTGTCGTCTACGGCCATACCCCGCGCCCTGAGGTGGCCCGGACTAAATGGACCTTGGGCATCGACACGGCATGCGTGCTTGGAGGCTGCCTCACCGCCTATATTTTACCCGAAAAGCGGATTGTGCAGGTAAAAGCGCGCGAAATTTATTACAAATAATCGCAAGATTTTTGATAAAATTCGGTACTGCTCTAGCAGGAGCTCCATCATTTTTTCGAAATAAGTTATCCCTTGTCCCGCGAGCAATGCCCGCAAAGGTAGGGTCATGCCTGCCTTCCCCCACTCGCGGCCCCCACTCACCGGCGAAGCCCCCAAGCCCGCTCCGTCTAGCTCGCCACCACCGCTGCTCCTTTGCATCGACCTGCAGCCAATTTTTTTGGCCGCAATCCCGGATAGCCAACGCGTGCACTGGCGCTGCTCCTTTGCGTTGGAAGCAGCCTGTGGCCTAGGGTTGCCCGTACTTTTCACTGAACAAGTTCCGCACAAGCTCGGCGGCACCGCTGAAGATTTGCTGGCCCATTGCGCCGCCCCGACCGCTTTAGGCAAGACCGCCTTCTCGGCGATGGGTGATGCTAAAATTGCTGAGCGGCTCCGTATGAGTGGGGCCCAACATTTATTGCTCTGCGGCATCGAGACCCCGGTCTGCGTCTACCAGACCGCTCGCGATGCGCTGAGCGCGGGGTACCAAGTCACCATCCTCGCCGATTGCGTAGGCGCTCGCCGGACGAGTGATGCGACCACGGCGTTGACGCACCTCGCCCAGGCAGGCTGCGCCGTATTGTCAGCAGAGACTGTCTTTTACGCTCTCTTACAAAGCGCCCAACATACTTTCTTTCGCGATTACACCGCTCTTGTGAAAAAATATGGCTAGTCCGCGCTGGGCTTCGTAAATTTTAAGCTTCCTGCTAGCGGTTAATCATCTTCCGCTAATTCCTGTTCCGGCAATCTTTACCGCCACTCCTATGTCTGACATCACTCCTGCCCTCACCGTCCGTGAAATCAAAGCCCTCAACCGCACCGGGGGAGATATTTTTCACAGCGTTCTCCTGATCAAGCGGATCGCGGAAAAGCCGACTAAAACCGGTAATTCATTTCTGATGGTCGAGCTCGCCGATAAAACCGGCATTTTTAACTGCAATTGCTTCAGCGATAATCCCTCCTTTGATTTTTTTAAAGGACTCAAAGAAGGCTTAGTCGTCCGAATTGAAGGCAAAGTGGACTATTATCAGAATCGATTTTCTCCTAAATTACTCCGGGCGGAAGAAATTACCGCCGAACAACTCGCCGGTTCACCGCTGATGAGCAACCTCGTGGAAACAGCGCCAGAGGACAGCGAGACGCTCTGGGCAGAATTTCAGACTCAGATCGCGGCCATCACGCAACCCGAGTTGCGCGCTACGGTACAGGCCGTGTTCGAGGAAATCGGCGACGCCTTTCGCATCGCCCCCGCCGCGCTCGCTATGCACCACGCCTATCGTCATGGTCTACTCGAGCACACCTGTCATATGGCTCGGGCCTGCCAAGCGCTCGCGCCGCTTTACCCGGAAGTTGATGCCGATTTAGCTCTAGCCGGAATTTTGGTTCACGACACGGGCAAAGTCATCGAGTACCAAGGCACTCTCGCTACTTCACGCAGCCGTAAGGGTATTTTACAGGGTCACGTGGTCCTCGGCTATCAATTGGTCCGTAAAGCTGGCCTTAAAGCGAAGCTCAACGCCGACCTGCTCGAGCGACTCGAACATATTGTCCTAAGTCATCAAGGCGAACTCGAGTGGGGCGCAGCTGTTATCGCCGCCACGCCCGAGGCCGTCTTCGTCGCCAAAATCGACGACCTTGATGCTAAAATGGGCATGGTGCAGCGCCTGCTCCGCCAAGCAGGAGAAAATGATGAATTTTCCGATAAACACATCGGCTTAAATTCACCGTTGTTGCTGACGAAGCCGCTGAAATAAATCCGGAGAGGAGTCTCGGACTGAGTCGGTCAGCGCAGGACGATGGCCTACCCTAAGTCAGTAATTGCACGATGCGCACGATCGGCAAAAAAAGTGCGACGACAATAGTGCCGACGATGAGCGCAAGAAAAAGAATGAGAAACGGTTCCAGCAACGAGCTGAGCCCCGCCACGGTATGGTCAACTTCGGCTTCATAGATCGCCCCGACCTGCTCGAGCATCTCCGGCAAGCGGCCCGTTTCCTCCCCCACCTCAATCATACTAGTCACCATCGGCGGGAATATACCTGTAGCAACCAAAGGCTGAGCCACGGTAGCGCCCTCTTTCACGCGGTCGTGCACGGTCGTGATGGCGGCACTGACCCAAACATTACCCACGGTATCGCGCGTGATGAGCAGCGCCGATAAAATCGGCACCCCACTCGACAGCAAAGTAGCCAAAGTTCGGGCAAAACGCGCCACGATACTTTTCAGCAACAGTTCGCCGAATAGAGGCAATTTAATCATCCCACGCGCTAGCTGTCGCGTGCCCTGGGGCGTACGCCAATAAAGAAAGCCGGCCAAGCTAACCGCGAAGCCGAGGCCCAGCACTGGAAAATAATGCACCCTGAACAATTGACTGATCGTTAAAATTAACTGCGTCAGTGCTGGCAATGGAGCCCCTTTCAGAAGCTCTGCAAAAATTTGCTGAAATTTGGGCACCACGAAAATCAATAATCCTCCCAAAATTAGTCCCGCCACGGTCAAAACTAACAGCGGATACATGAGCGCGGCGCTCAGTTGCCCCTTTAAACGGAGACTTTTTTCTCGAAATTGGGCGAGCCGATCTAAGACCACATCAAGAGTGGCGCCCGCCTCGCCGGCCTTAATCATATTAAGATAAAGCCGATCAAAAATTTGCGGATGCTGCGCCAGTGCCTCGGAGAATGCGCCCCCAGATTGCAGCGTCACCACCAGCGCCGTGAGCGTTCTATGAAAATAGCTAGTACGTTCCTGGCGCGTCAGCACTTCCAAGCTACGCAACAAGGGCAACCCAGCCCTCAGCAAACTAGCTAGCTGGCGCGTGAAAATTGCCAGTATCTTCGGTGGAACCGGTGCTCGACCGGGGATGCTCAGCTCTTGCCACCAAGTCGGAGGAAGCGGCGCTTTACGCGGCGTCACCCCGAGCCCGATGTGTTCCGCAACGGCAACCTCGACGAGCGTGACCTTGATGGGAAAGAGCCCTTGCGCACGGAGCAGTCGCGCCACGAGCTTAACCTCACCCGCTTCAAGCTGACCCTCTCGCGTCATGCCGTTGTTATCAATCGCAGTGTAATTAAAATGGGGCATCGGCTCACAGGGTTAAGGTCAGGTAATTAAGTTTGGGCAGCGCGTATCAATGATGAGCGCAAGGTATTATCAGTAGGCGCCATGACTTCAGGTGTAGCGCATCACCTCGGCGAGACTGGTCTGCCCGGCTAAAATGGCTTCCACCCCAGCTGCGCGGAGGGTGATCATCCCCTGCGCTACGGCTTGCTGACGGAGTTGCCCCAGCGCCGCGCCTTGGACGATGAGATCACGCAGCGGTTCAGTCAGAGACATAAATTCAAAAATGCCCAACCGACCTTGATAGCCAGTCTGATGACAAGCGGCACACCCGCGACCATGATAAAAGGGCCGGCCCTGCCATTCTGCCGCATTTAACATTAACTGCTGTAAATCAGCAGCGGAGGGAGTAAAAGCCGTTCGACAAGCCGGACAAATTCGCCGGACCAGTCGCTGCGCAAGGACGCCGGCCAAAGTAGAGGCTAACAAAAAAGGCTCGATGCCCATTTCCACTAAGCGCGTCAAGGCGCCGGGGGCATCGTTCGTGTGGAGGGTGCTCAACACAAAATGACCGGTGAGCGAAGCCTGCATCGCCATGTGGGCCGTGGCGTGATCGCGAATCTCGCCCACCATAACAATATCAGGATCGTGGCGGAGAAAGGTACGCATCGCCCGATCGAAAGTCAGGCCCGCGGCCAAATTCACGGGGACCTGCATAATTCCATCGATATTATATTCTATGGGATCTTCGACGGTCAGCATCTTCACGGCGACGGTGTTCAGCGCCTGCAAACAACTATAGAGTGTCGTAGTTTTACCGGAGCCAGTGGGCCCCGTCACAATCAACATCCCTGTGGGCCGACGAATCAAATTCGACATTTCCTGCAGCAGCAATACCGGCAGACCGAGTTGCCCAAGTTCTAGTCCGACCGCAGATTGATCAAGTATTCGCAAGACGACGCTTTCGCCGAATTGCGTAGGCAACGTCGAGACACGAAAATCTACCAGCTGCGCACCACGGTGAAAATTAAAACGACCATCTTGCGGCAAGCGGCGTTCCGTAATATTTAAATTAGCGAGTATTTTAAGTCGGGAGATAATGGGCAACGCCAAGTGGCTCGGGGGCGGCGACATCTCATAAAGCACCCCATCGATGCGATAGCGGATTTTAAAATCCTGCTCGAATGGCTCAAAATGAATATCAGAAGCATGATCGCGAATCGCCTGCGTCAACACCAGATCGACAAAATGAACCACGGATGGGGTCCCTCCCGTGGGCCCCATCTCACCCCCAGTGATCGCTGTTACGACCGGCGAGGACGCGGGCGTAGAAGAATGACGCGATCTGTGATCCTCGGGGATTATAATATCGGGATAATGCTCGGCGATGAGACCACGAACCAAGCTGGGCTCAGCGACCCAGCAACACACCGCGCACCCCAGCGCCAAAGTCAGCTCGTCAAGGAGCGAGGGAATAAAAGGATCCGCCACCAGCAGGGCGAGCACCGAGCCCTCCTCGGCGATCGGCATGATGCCGTAGGTGTGGGCCAAATGACTCGGCACCCGCGCCACCAACTCCGGCGATAAAATAGCCGGCACCGTAGCGGGATAGTGAAAACCCAAGGAATCAGCGACTGACGCAAGCAACTCGGCCGGGGTAAGGAACCGCTGCAGCAGCACCCAGGCAGCCAGCGACTGACCGGCCCCCTCGTGCTCAGCGCACGCCGCGGTCAAAGCCGTGGGCGAGATTAAGCGGCGCGTCGCCAGCAGTTGATAAATGGCCTGATCAGATCCCTCGAACATGAGGAATTTCGACCGGGCCCACGGTCGAAAATTAAGGGTTAAGTGTGCTCGTGAAGTTTAAAACCAAGCCCGAGAAGTTTCTCCCGCATCACTAGCGGCTCTTGCGACTTCTCGTAGGCCTCATCCGCCTCAATTAGGTCGCGATTGACCAAGCTCAGGAGATGGGTGTCCAAGGTAATCATGCCAAGCGCAGCGCCCGTCTGGATTTCCGAGGGAATGCGAAACGTCTTATTATCGCGGATGAGTGAGCCAATGGACGTGGTATTGACCATGATTTCGTAGGCCGCGATGCGTCCGCCATTTTTATTTTTACACAGCGACTGGGCGATCACGCAAATAATTGAAGTCGAGAGCTGCGTACGAATCATTTCCTTCATTGAGGCAGGAAAAGCATCCACCAGGCGATCAACGGTTTTAGCTGCGCTATTCGTGTGCAGTGTGCCGAACACTAAATGGCCGGTTTCGGCGGCACTGATGGCTGCCTCAATCGTTTCAAGATCACGCAATTCACCCACCAGAATCACATCAGGATCTTGCCGCAGCGCGCGCTTGATTGCCTCCGCAAAACTTGGGACGTCGGACCCTACTTCGCGTTGCGTTACGACGCATTTTTTATGCGCGTGATAATATTCAATGGGATCCTCGATCGTAATAATATGCCCATCACGATTCTCATTAATATAATTTATCATCGACGCTAACGTAGTGGATTTACCGGACCCCGTGGGGCCCGTCACCAGAAATAAACCCCGTGGACGATAAAGCAGCTCTTTGATTTTATCCGGCAGACCAATAGAACGAAGATCAAATAATTGATTGGGGATTTGTCGCAGCACCAAGCCGTAATGACCCTTGGTCTTGAGCACACTGACGCGGAAGCGAGCCTTCTCCCCAAAGGCAAAACCAAAGTCAGTGCCACCGTTGAGCTTTACTTTTTGGATGTGCTCATCGGGGGTGATCGCCAGCATTAGCTTCTCGGTATCCTCGGGCCGCAATTCGGGGCCATCGATCGGCGTCATGCTACCGCGCAAACGAAGGCACGGCGGCACACCCACTTGCAGGTGAAGATCGGAACTTTTCTGATCCACGACCAATTCCAAGAGATCATTCATTTCATAGTTCATGCTGAAACGGGGGCTAAGCGTGATTAAAGTACTTCACTTCAAGTCGTGGCAAGAATCTCTTCGATTGTGGTCAGGCCGGCGAGCACTTTACGCACCCCATCTTCGCGCAGCGAACGCAGGCCAGCCCGCCGCGCCTGCTCCCGGAGACGAATCGCGGGGGCCTTGGCATAAATGAGCTCGCGTAGGTTATCGTCTACTTGGCAGAGCTCAAAAATCCCGAGACGGCCGTAATAACCGGTGCCGCCGCAGGTCGCGCAGCCCGCCCCGCAGGCGAACTCAGCTGCGGCCAACTGCGGCGGGGTTAGCTCGAGCGCGTAAATTTCTCGAGGAGATGGCGTATAAGCACGGCGGCAATTTCGACAAATGCGCCGGACGAGTCGCTGCCCCAGGACAGCGCGGAGCGCCGCCGCAATCAGAAAAGGCTTCGCCCCGATGTCGAGTAGCCGGGTCACCGCTGAGGGTGCATCATTCGTGTGCAAGGTACTAAAAACCAGATGGCCCGTGAGGGCGGCGTTAAGCGCAATTTCGGCGGTC
>CAIVJE010000153.1 GCA_903906135.1 uncultured Verrucomicrobiota bacterium
CCGGCATAGCCAGTGAGCGCCAGATGGCGTCCGCCGGTGGCGAGCTGAGTGGTGATGAGTCGGCGCTGCGCCTCTGTTAGAATTGGCGTGGTGCCAAAAATAATCAGGCGAAACGGCGATAGATCCATCGTGGCCAGTTCTCCGATGAGGGCTTCATCAAAGACGAGTCCCGAGCGATAGAGTCCCTCAAGCAATCCATCCATGCCGCGCGCGGAGAAAGGATTGGGGCCAACGGGAGGTTGGGCGCCGAATTTGAAACCTTCCAAGGACCAGCGTTGGGCCACCGTGTGGCAGAAGGACCAAGGATCGTGGATCACGAGCGTATCGGCAGGGCGCGTGAAAGGATAGGCGTGCCGCGCCTGAGCGACGCGGTGAATGGCGGCAATTTCCTGACTTAAGCGCGGATCATCCCACCAGCCGACATTGCCGTGGGAAGCAAAAGCGGGGGTGCCGGCCACCATGCCAAAATCATACCACCATTGGCCGCCGCCGCGCAGTACGGCTTGCAGCGTATTGCGCCGGAGGCAGGCGATATCATCGGCGGGCGTAGTTTCAAATTTTTTGTCCCACGGACAACCCACCAAAAAAGTCCCGTGATCATTTTCATCGAGCCACAATTTGCCGGCGCGGCGCACGCTGCCTAAGATTCCGCGGGCGTGACCCGAGCCGCCCATCGCGCGGACTTTTTCGGTATAGGATTGCGGCGAGCAGAAGCAGTCGAGGTGCGGTGAGGCCAGGACTTTATCCATGGCCAAGTGGCTGCCAGCGGCGTTGCGACCAAATTGGCCATAAAAATAACCTTGGAAGGCAGCCGTTACAATCGGGCGTGGCCAAGATTTTTTAATGGTCGCGGCCAAGGTCAGCAGCGCGTCGGCCATCGTGGTGTGGAGCCAGGTAAAGTAATCGATGACCGCCTGTTGTTTTTGGGGATCGCGTAGGGGGCCGCAGTCGGCGCGTTCGCGGGCGGGGGAGTCGGGCGGCCGCACCGCGTCGAGGCGAGCGGTGGGCTGGTGCCAGGCGCGAGCGAGTCCGGCATCAGTCTCGTAGCGAGCGCGCAACCAAGCGCGGAAGGAACGCGTCGCGGCGTCGCCGGTGTCAGGATCGTGGTGGAGAAAGCCAAATTGGTGCCACTCGCCGTAGAGCCCGTTCGCAATTTGCAAACAGAACAGGGCATTTCCTTCGGGGGTGGCGGCGAGCTGAGTGCAGAAGTCACGCAAATGCGCGGAAGCCCAATCGTGCCAGAGGCGCGAAGCGAAACTGGCGCGCACGGGTTGATCGCCATCGCTGCCGAGCGGGCGACGCAGTCCCCACTCGGGCGCTTCGTGGGCGCTGACATCAGCATAGCCGACGCACTCCTCGGGGTGGCGCGCGCACCACCAAGCGGGCGCATTCACGTGGAGCCGCAGCATCACGACGGCCTCTGGACATTGGGCGAGCACGCCGGCGATTTGTTTGCGCGCGAGCGAAATATCAAGCGGGCTGTTTGCGGTGAGCATTTGCTCGAACCAAACATCCAGTTGAAAAAGACGAACCCCTTGGGCGGCGAAGAGACTAATATTGCGGGCCGGCACTTCTTCCCAAGACCAGCGAGCGCCGGGGCAATCGCTCAAAGCATAGATCAGGGGCGTATGGGCCACGCCATTAATTAACAGGGTCGGCCGATCGTGAAGCAGCACAACCGAAGAGGCAACGGGCTGAGACATGCGCTCAGTTAAAAATGAAGTGGCGCGTGAGACGATTGAAAACGAATGAAAATTAAAACGGGAAATTCTCCTCGTTTTTTAATTCCATAAATTTAAGCCGTCCGCCTAATCACTAAAATTATCAGCCTGATTAATTAACCTTACTTATCCTTAGCTCCAGCCGCCTAGATTAGCTGCGCGGTTGCCTTACGGCTGGAGTGGCGGCGGGGGTGGAAGGAAATAGGTCGCCCATAGGCCGAAAATAAAATCTGCGCCCATGGGGAGCAGGTCATTCGTCCAATTCTGTTCGGTGATTTTCCCCATCGACCAGCCGCGGTAACCGGCTTGGGCTTTGAAGCGAAGATCCGCCATGCCCACGCTCATGCGTCGTTCGATTAAATCGCCGCCGGCGGCTACCTGCCAGCGGCCGAGTAATTTTAAGGTGGTGGCGGTGGGGAGATCGATCATCGCCCCTTCGTAGGCGTAACCGAGGCTGGTCCGGAGGCCCCGCCAGTCCGTGGTTTCAAATTCGTGCAACATGCCCATTTGCCCTTCCCAGGGCGAGCGGGTGGCCGCAGAGGCTTGGTTAATGAGCTGCGAGGTGAAGGTGGGATTAACTTCAATCTGGGTCCGCGTGATGTGGGAAAAAAGGCGGAGCGCTTGCATGCGATGCAGCGCCCAAGGCTCATGCAGCGTCTGGCCATTTAAGGTGAAGGGATTTCGTACGCCGGTTCCCGTGCTCAGCACGCCTGGCGCCAGCGTTTGTTCCGCAGGGACGGCGATCGTTCCGCCGTGCATCATGAGTCCGCGAATCGCGGGATTGCGCGTCCAGCAGCGTTTAATATTTTGGAAATTGGCCGCCTCTAAGCGCGCGATGAAAGCGTCAAAATCGAAATGCGTAAAAAAATGATTCAGCTCATCCGGACCAAAATAAAGTGAGGCCGAGATGATAACCCCGACGTATCCTTCCACATGATTGGGGTTCCAGCTTTTATGGTAGACGGAGGCTCCGTCCAGCAGGAGGTAGTAATCGTTATCGTCATCGAGGCAAAAATGAGCCGCGAGGGCGAGGGCCTGCATGAGCAGATCGGCGTGGGCCAGCTCGGTGGCGGAAAGTTGCGACCAAACGGCTGGAGTGTTTTTGGCGAGCAGGAGGGCGTGAGCCGGCACCGCATGCGTCCACCCGCCCAGGCCGCCTTGAGCTTCGGGTTCGCGGGTGCTGCCGTCGGGGTAGCGAGTGGGCGTCACTAAAAATGAGCGGAGCTTTTGGGCCAGATGGCTGGCGAGTGATTGGCCATCCACCAATGTAGCCGGTGATTGAAAAGCAGCGACCGCGGTAACTTGGAGGGCAAAGGTTTCGCGCATTTCGCGCGAGCGTTGCAGGTCGACAAACTTCCAGCGAGGAGGCGCCGTACGAACAGCCAAGGTTATCAGCTCGGGCGGTAGCGTGGGCAGCGGCGCGTGGGGGGCCGCCGTGGCGACGAGGGTGAGCAGGAGGCCGAGCCAGAAAATTTTCATGAGACGAGGGAGAGGGAGAAACCAGAGGCGCTCGAGGGCTAGGCGCAGAACCGTCGGCCTGAAGCGGGCAAGGTTCGCTGCCCGTTAAGTCACCGCGAGCAGGGCGCGGTAGAGCGTCGTCGCTTGAGCGAGGGCGTGGCGATCCAACCATTCGTCTTTGGTGTGGGCTTGCGCGAGTTGGCCGGGGCCGAGGACGAGCACTTGGGCGCCGGCGGCGGCGTAGTGGCTGGCATTGGTGGCGTAGGGCGCACCGACCGCGGCGGGACTTAAACCTTGGGCCTGCAACACGGGTTGCACCCAAGCATGCAAGCTGGCCGAGCTTTCCGGCGGCAAGGGGGGCGCGAGATATTGGTTGTCATGCTCCACTGTAATCCCGGCGAGGGCGGCGTCGCGCTCAGCGAGTACTTGCGCCGTGGTTTCCCCCGGCACCAAACGCCGGTCACACGTGATTTCACAATAATCAGGAATGATATTCACCGCGGTCCCGCCGCGGATAACATTGATGCTCGCCGCAGCGCGGCCCGTCAGCGGGTACACCCGAGTGGCGAGGGGAATGAATTTTTCTTCGAGCGCGGTAATGACGCGAAGCATGCCCGTAATGGCCGAGCGCCCTTTGGTCGGATCGGCCGAATGCGCGGCCACGCCCCGCGTGATGCTCCGCCAGCGCAGAGCGCCGTGATGCGCGATGACGGGACGCAGTTCGGTTGGTTCGCCCACGATGATGCCGCGGAGCCGTTTAAATTTACTCAATTCTCCTGCGGCGAAAGCGCGCGCTCCGTCCATGCCGGCTTCTTCATCTACCGAGAAAATTAGGCCGGCATTGCGCGGTCGGTGGGGTTGCCGGGAGTATTGTTGCAGCGCCCACAGCATCGCGGCGCCCGAACCCTTGGTATCGCACGTGCCGCGGCCGTGTAATTTATCGCCGTTGATCGTGAGTTGGAGCGGCGGCACGGTCATACCACTGATACTCACGGTATCGAGATGGCTTTCGAAAAGCAGCCACTCCGCGGTGGGCGCGACCTCGCAGGTGATCAAAAGATTGAACGCGCCGGAATTTTCTACCGGACACCGGCGAGTCTGCAGGCCCCACTGCTGCGCGAGATTTTCCAAATGGGCCGCGAGCTTCGCTTCTCCACCAATTGGTCCGCCAAAATCGGGATTAACCGTTTCGATCGCCACCATCTGACCGAGCAGTTCTTCACAGGATTGCGGTAATGGAAATGACGTCATGGGCGAAAAGGTTTAAGCAAAGATTTTGAGCGTTTACCGCAGCCAATGCGCGCGGTGTTTGGCCACAAAAGCGTCGTCGGTTAATTCCGGATAAGCGCGGCAGACGCGGGATAACTCTTCGGCTTGACCGGGGGAGAGCATTTCAGCGGAATTCAGACAATGGACCGACTCCACCAAACCTTGGCGGCGCAACACTTCCAAGATCCCGGGGATGCAGCCATGAAAGCGGTTGGCCGCATCGAAGAGGGCCGCGTTCATATCAGTAACGGCCGCGGCTCGGGCGAGCCAAGTGGCATCGATTTGCGGTTGCTGGGCGGCCACTTGGGCGGCTTGGAAAAGTTCCACCGCGGCGCGGGTCCACACGCCCCAGTGGCCGAGGAGACCGCCTACGATCCGGCAGGTGACGGGGCGACCGTCGTGGGTAAAAGTAAAAGGCGTCAATAAATCTGTGACGATGGTGTCGTCATTGCCCGTATAGAGAGCGATATCCGTGCGCCCAGCGGCCACCACCGCGCGAATCACATCGAGAGTCTGGTAGCGATTAAAGGGCGCCATCTTGATGGCGACGACCTCGGGAATTTCGGCGAACTGACGCCAGAAAGCATAACTAAAAATGCGACCGCCGACTGCAGGTTGGAGGTAAAAGCCAATCACCGGAATAATTTTTGCGATGGTCGCGACATGCGCGAGGATGTCCGCCTCTGGCTCCGTCCGGAAGGCGGCCATGCTGACGAGACCAGCGTCATAGCCGAGGCCTCGGGCAAATTCGGCTTCGGCCGCCGCGGCTTGAGTGTGGCCACAAATCCCTGCGATGAGCGCAAAGTCGCGTGGGGCTGTGCGTTGTTCGGCGGCAATCGTTTCGGCCGCGAGGGTGAGCACGGGGCGAAAAAGATTATGTTGGGGGTCGCGAATTTCAAATTGCGTCGAGTGCACGCCCACGGCCAGACCGCCGGAGCCCGCTGCAAAATAATAACGCGCCAGGGCACGTTGATGTTTCTCCGAAAAACGGCGCTGCGCATCGAGGGCGAGCGGGTGGGCTGGGATGACGTGGCCGGCGAGAAGATGGGAGCGAAGATTCATGCGGGTGGGAGCTCAGAATTGGCCGCTGCGGGTTTCAAAATGAGTGGGTTTACCGAGCAGGCGGCCGTCCGCCTTCACGTAGGCCGTGACGAGCTCGAGCATGCGGGGCACCGTCATGAGGGGCGGACCAAAAAGTTGGAGCGATTCGCTCGCGTCGGCGATCCAAGCGGTGGGGGCTTCTTGCCCGCTGATGATCGGCGTGCGTTGGAGCTGGCGGCCAAATTCTTCCGCGAGCGCGCGGATGCTCAATTTTTCTGGGCCGGTGACGTTGAGCAGACGCGGGGGGCTCGCGGTGTGCGCCAAACATTGGATGGCGCGCGCACAGGCATCACCCTGCCAAATGCAATTCAACCAGCCCATCGTCACATCGACGATTTCGCCGCGGAGAACTTTGAGGGCCAGATCGACGAGGACGCCGTAGCGGAGTTCGACCGCATAGTTCAGGCGAAACATTAACTGCGGCGTTCCATGTAATTTAGAGAAATGGGTAAACACGCGTTCCCGGCCCACGCATGAGCTGGCATATTCACCGAGGAAGGCGACCGGTTCGCGTTCGTTAGCGCCGGGGCCGTTCGTGGGCACAAAGGGGTAAACACAGCCGGTGGAGAAAACAACGAGACGAGAGGCGCGGAAATGTTCGGCGACCAGCGCCGGTACGACGGTATTTTGAATCCACGTCAATTCAGGCGCACTCGCCGTTCCAAATTTTTGCCCAGCTAAAAATAAGACATTGGGGGTCACCGGCAAAGCGGCCACTTGGGCGGCGTCGGCCAGATCACACGACAGCGTTCGCACGCCGAGCGCTTCCAAATCGGTCCGCGCCTCGGCGCGGCTGAAGCGGGAAACTCCCGTGACGCTGGCCTCTTTCCGGCCGGCCGCATCAAGCGCGCGGCGCAGCATGACAGCGGTGGTCGTGCCCATTTTACCACCGACCCCTAGAATCATAAAATTGCCGGGGAGATGGGCGACGGCCTCAATCACTCCCGGAGTGGGGGTGGAAAGGAGCAGTTCAATCGCGCGATCGCTTTGCGGGAGGGTGGTCATGATGAGGCGAGCGGACGTTGGGTGATAAAACCGCCGCTTGCCAGTGGGAATCTTCGCGCCACGCTTGAGTTCACTTAAATTGAGCTGCTGAAATTTCATGCGCATCATCGACGTCCATACCCATCCGATTCTTCGTGAGGACCAGCGTGGTCCCGCGGGGGCGGCGCAATTGATTCGGCGGGCGCGGGCGCACGGCATCGAGCACTTAGTCGCTTTAGGTGATGTGCTCGCTTTCAGCCGGATGCAGACCGCGGAGCAAGTGCAGTTGATCAACGATGAGACGGCGGCGGTGATGCGTGCGCATCCTCATTTTGTTACCGGATTTTGTTATTTAAATCCTTTGCTCGGACCCAGTGTGGTGGAAGCCGAAGTGGCGCGCTGTGTGGCGCGGGGTTTTCGAGGGCTCAAGCTGGAGATCGCCAACAATGCGCGGGATGCCTGCATGGCGCCGGTGATGCGAGCGGCGGAGCAGCACGGGCTCGTGGTCTTGCAGCACGCTTGGAGCATGACGAATATTCACCAACGCCGATTTCATACTGATCCCGAGGATGTCGCGACGTTGGCGCAGCGTTTCCCCCGCGTACCAATTATTATGGCGCATTTAACGGGTTGTGGGGTGCGCGGTATTTTAGCGGTGAAAGGTTGCCTCAATGTGGTGGTCGATACTTCGGGGGCCGCGCCCGAAGCTGGCCTAGTGGAATTTGCGGTCGAACAACTCGGGGCGCGGCGCGTGCTGTATGGTTCTGATGCCCCGGTCCGTGATTTTGGGGTCGCGCTTGCCCGCATCACCGGATCACGGCTGGATGCCCGCACCCAACGGATGCTGCTGCATGATAATGCCTCTGCTTTGCTGCGCCTTCCATGAACTATCTCGATGCTAACACTTGGATCGGCGCTTGGCCGTTTACCTTTTGCGACTCGCATACGGCGCGTTCCTTGCAAGCTCACTTAAAGCGGCAGGGGATTCAGCGGGCGTTAGTTTCACCGCTCGGTGCCGTCTTGGCCCCAGCGCCGGGGCCAGCCAACCGGGAGCTTTTGCGCACGACGCGCGGTTTAGTGGGTCTCATTCCTGTCCCTGTAATCAATCCAGCTTTAGCAAACTGGCGCGAAGAATTGGTCTTGGTCGCGGCCGATGCGCGGGTGCGCGCCGTGCGGATTTTGCCTAATTATCATGGTTACCGCTTACGAGCCCCGGCGGTGAACGAGCTGGTCGCGGCACTCACCGCGCGGGGGTTACGCTTGATTGTGCAAATGCGGTTGATCGATCACCGGCACGAATATCACGCCATGAAAATAAAGCCCGTGCCCGCGGCCGATTTGGCGGCGCTGCTCGACCGGCACCCTCAATTAGCGGTGCTCGCGAGTGGCTTGCTGCAGCCTGAGCTGAGGAAGTGGCTGCCACTTTATCCCCAATTATTGGCCGACCTCACTTTCGCTGAGTGGTATGAAACCCTGAATCATCTTCGGGAGAAAGTAGCGGCGCGTCAGCTCGCCTTCGCCTCGCATACCCCGTTGTTGATCACCGCCGCCGCGCGCGCAAAATTGGATATGAGCCCGCGATCGAAAACTGAGCGAGTGGCGATAGCGTCAGGCAATTTAGATCGGTGGTTGCCATAAGAGTAGACGGCTACCCTGACGGTTTTTTCGCGCAGGAGTGGCGCCAGGCGGGGCATGGAGAAAATTGGCCACAAAGGGCGCAGCTGGCGCAAAAGCGGATCATTCCTGTGGCGTGAGGATTGAGGATACGCCGCCGCTGCTGGTCAGCTGGACGGAGGTTTGGGGGGATTATTCACCTCTATTTTATCCCGATAGGGCCGATGAGCTCAGGGACGTCTTCTGACGGCTAAAGCTACGGCTGAATTTCAAGTGATTCATTGAAATATGGGTATTTCACCCCATTAATTATTGTTGCAAGCAATTTTCGTCTAACCGAGGTTCAGGCTTATTCAGCCGCGCGCCCATCTCGCTGCATTTTCTAATCTTACCTGAGTTATTCATGACTATTTCTCGGCGCATTATTCTCTTATTAGTTATCCCGATTGGCTGCTGCGTGATTTGCACGATCGTAACTTGGCGGCATTCGGATGCCATTACGCAACAGGAGGCTGCGTTTAAAAAACATACGGTGCCCCGTTTAAGCACGATCACGCATATCGTGCAGGATCTTAGTATTATAAATCTCAGCCAGCAAAGATCGCTGGCCTTGAGCAACGGCGATGAGCGAGCAAGCGCCCAGAGGGATTTTACGGTGGCGAGTAAGGAAGCTTTACGGCCGCTATCTGATTATGCGGCTCTGCAGCTAGATCCTCGGCGCCGACTAGCTCATGAAAAATTTCGCGCCTACCGCGAGGAGTTAATCCGGCAAACTGCAAAGATTTTTGCGCTGGGCTCAGCCGGTAAGCAGGCCGAGGCGCTCATACTTTACGGCAATTATTTCGTGGGACTGAATAGCAAAATCAATGCTTCAATCGATACTAGGTTGGAGTTTAATAATCCAGTGGCCTGGGCTCTCATTTGAGAAAGGCCATCCTGCACCGAGAATAATATGACTTTGATGCTACGCTCGAGGAAGTGCGCCATATCCGGCCTAATTTAGTCGGCTTTACCTCATGAATACCGCTTCCCCCTTGGCTCCCAGCGCCCCGCGACCGGTCATCCTGCTGGTGGATGATACCCCGGCTAACTTGGATCTGTTGCGGGCGATGCTCTCGCCTTATTATGATCTCAGAATCGCTAACCGCGGAGCGAAAGCTTTGGCCATTTGTGCCAGCAGCGAGCCCATCGATCTCCTCTTACTCGATGTGATGATGCCCGAAATGGATGGCTTTACCGTGTGCCGAGCCCTGCGCGCCCAGCCGGCTACGCGCGAGCTGCCGATTATTTTTCTAACCGCGAAAAATGAAACTGAGGATATCGTCTCCGGCTTTGCTTGTGGCGCCAACGATTACATCACCAAGCCCTTTCGTCCGCCTGAATTACTGCTGCGCATTAAGATGCATCTGAGGCAGCGGGCGCAGCAACGGGAACTCGAAACCAAGAACACCGAGCTCAAGGAGATGCTGCATATTATCAGCCACGATGTGCGCAACCATTTCTCCGTGCTGAGCATGGCCCTGGATATTATCACGCTGCGGCCGGAAGTGGGCTTGGCCAAATATTTGCCGCTGATCGCGACGGCTGTTCGCAATGGCATACGCCTGACCTCCGTCGTGCGAGATTTGCGTCATGTGGACGACAATCCGTTAGCGCTGGACGCGGTGTCCTTGCCCACCGCCTTGGCCGAGGCGCTGTTGCTCGCCAATTCTAAATTAATCGCCAAAAAAATTACGGTCACCAATGAGGTGCCCGCGGCGGTGATTTTAGCGGAGCCTCACTCTCTGACGAGTTCGGTTTTAGGTAACTTGCTCGATAACGCGATTAAGTTCTCCTCGCCCGGTGGGACGATTGTGATCTCGGCCACGGTTGAGGCTGAGGCTGTTTGCTTGAGTTTTAAAGATTGGGGCATCGGCATGCCGCTGGCGGTGCAAGCGCATCTTTTCGACATCAGTCGCAGCAATAGTCGCATGGATACCGACGGGCAGAAGGGTTCTGGGTTTGGCATGCCCCTGATGGCCCGGTTGATGAAAAGATATGGCGGGGCCATCGAGGTGATCAGCCGCGATATTGCCACCCATCCGGACGACCACGGGACTGAATTCAAAATTTGGTTTAAGCGTCCCCCTCATGAGCCCGTGCCGGCTCCCCTCCCGCTTGAAAGATAATATCCTCACCCGTATATTCGCGCTCTTCGCTGTCAGCGTGGTCGTGTTGGCGGCCATGGCCGCTTACGCCCTGCGGACGATCAATCGCTCAGTCGCGACCAGCGATTGGGTGAATCATTCGCATGCTACAATTTATCAATTTGAGCATATCATCGCTCGATTACAGCAAGCTGAGGGTCGAACACACGCTTATGCTTTAACGGGCGATCCGCGTGACCTCGCGGCCGCTCGCGGAACCTTCGATCAGTTAGTCGAACATTTAGATAGTGCCAAGGCCCTCACGCGAGACAGCCCCGCTGCTCAAGCGGCTTTGGACCGCATCGAAAATCAGCTGCAGGCTCGGGAGGTTTGGGCGCAGTCGCTCTGGGCCGCCCGCACGGCCGATCAGTTGGAAAAAGTGAAGGCCCTCTTGGCCGCTGATGCTGGTTCGACGGCCACGACGACGCTGGAGCGTGAGTTGGCCCAGCTGCGCGATGCGCAATTTGATTTATTGAGCGAACGCGATCATGTCTCCTACCTGCAGGCGCAGATGACCCGCTGGGTCGTGGGGGTGGGGATCTTGCTCAATTTATTATTACTGGCGGCGGTCGCTTGGTTGATCCGCGACGATCTGGCGGCGCGGCGGCGTGCGGCAACTGCCATGCTGGCGGCCAACGCGCAGTTGGAGGATAAGGTGAAAATTCGCACGGCAGACCTGCAGGCTGCCAATGCGTTGTTGCGAGTAGAGGGCTTGGAGCGGCGGTGGACGATTCTCTCTCAAGAGCACCAGATTCGGTACAACCATTTGATTATCGATTCCGTGCACGACTTGGTTTTCGTCCTGACGAAAATTTTGACGGTGACGCGGATTAATCCCGCCGTGGGCCATCGTACGGGACGAGCCGATAACACAATTTTAACTAAGCCCTTGGCGCACATCGTAATTTTGGCCCACGCGAAGCCCCTCGAGCCTGACTTGCTCATGCGAGCCCTGCATGAAGGTCGTGAAGTGCGTGATCAGCCGGTGTTGGTTCTGGGCTTGGGCGAACGCCGGTGGCCTGGCCGACTCACGCTGATCCCCCTGCGCGATCAAGATAAGGTCGTGGGCGGAGTCGCCGTCGTGCAAATCACCCCCTGGCTTATCCCGCCAACCATTTCGATCCATGAGTAAAAATATCCTGCATATTGACGATGAACAGCCGATCCGTGCCATCGTGGCGGATATGCTCGCGATTCATGGTTACCGCATACGCTCCGTGGCTACATTGGAAGAAGCCCTCGCGGCAGTTCGGGCTGAAGCGCCTGACCTGATCATATCGGATCTTCAGCTCCAAGCGGCCGATGGCTTAGAAATTATTGCGCAATTGCATGCCATCAAACAGTGGACTCCCGTCATTGTGCTGACGGGGGTATTGATGGATCCCAAGGTCGTGCGCGAAATGGTGGGGGCAAAGGTATCAGCTTACATTGAGAAAACGGGCCCGCTTTCTGCCGTGGTGGCAGAAGTCCAGCGCTTGATTGGACCAGCTGACTAAATTGCATTTTGTGGCAGAAAAAATCCAACGCCGCGCCGGTTGGTGGTGGCGCCGTGCGGCGGGGCTCGCCTTTGGCAGTATGGGATTGAGCGCCAGCGCGCTGCAACCCACGGATCGATTTGAACTGAAAGAACTTGAGGCTGAGCCTAACCTGACGCCCGCGCATTTTGCTGATCTCTTTCGGGATTTTTCTTACAATTATTCTGCTTATATTCAGGCCCCTGATGCTTTTTTGCAAAATCGTGCCGGGGACTGCGATGATTACGCGGTTCTGGCTAATCATATTCTGAGTCGACAGGGCTTCCAAACGCGCATCATTCGCGTCGAACTTGTCGGGACGCGAATTAATCATGTGATTTGCTATGTGGCAGAGAAAAAAGGCTACCTCGATTTCAACAATCGCAAGTATACGTTTAATTTAGAACGCAGCGGCGCTAGTCTGCGGCAGATCGCCAGCAAGGTCGCCGATTCCTTCGAGCGAAATTGGTCAACCGTTACCGAATATACCTACAGCTATGTGGAAGGCCGGCACCGGACAGTTTATACCGTGGTTAAAACAGAATCCCCTGAGCGTGATCCTGATCAGTTGGCCCAAAAGCGCGCGCGGTGAGCTCGGCGGATAAATTAATTCCGAGTCGAGGTAGCGCTCGGGCGGGCGCCTTTTTCTAGTCGGCAAATACCCTCCCACGCCAAGATCTCACGCCGCGCAATCGTTCCGAGCACGAGTTTTAATTTGGCCAAATCGGTATCGCGACTGCTTGGATCAAGGGTGGACGACTTCGCCTGCGTATGAATGAGGGCTTCGAGTAAAGCCTGCTCACCGGCTTTGTAATAGGCTACGAAGGGATTTTTATCACTGACTTGGTTGAGTCGGGCGAATGATCGGCGGGGAAGCGAATCACCTAAGCGCTCGAAGACCTCGTCCAGCGTCTGGTCAAATAAATAGACCAACGTGTCGGGGTTAGCGAGGGGGCTATTAACGCGCTCAATTCGCAAGAACACTTCCCATCGGGCGCATATCTGCTTCCGGCCCGCTTGGAGGGTGCGGATGATTTCTGCTTGCATGAGGAGGGAGTATGCCTCTGCGAGAGCGCCTCCGCTCTGCATATTGTGGCTACTGTTAGGCATATCTTGCCTAGTAGTTTTTGGCTGAAGCCTAAGCCCGCGATTTTTTTAGGCTTACGCCTAAATCTTAATCTCGCCCGCATACTTTACTTACGGCCGAGGAGCTAGGTCAGCTCGCAGGCCCCACCGGCACAGGCGGCGACTTCTTTGAGGGCAGTTTCATCTGATTTTTCGGCTAGCTGGGTGTAGTCCACTGGCACGTATTTTAACCGGTTCCATTTTGCGATATCATCTTCAGTGAGCACGGCCTCACGCGGGGCCTGCGCGTAGCGCTTGTCGCCGTCATGACCAAGTAAGGCTACGCCGGTAAAATGCGCGCGATGCTCCCAGATAAATTGTGCCACGGCATCCCATTCCTCGGCCTTGACGGTGCACGTGTTGGAGACGTTGTGATGCAGACCCGGCGAGCGCGTGATCGGGGCTTCGCCATTGAGCACCCAATGCTGTTGGGCGATTTGTACGAAATGGAGAAAATCGAGGGCAGTGAGATCATCGCGCAAAATGGCATGAGCGGGGGCTTCAACCGCAAAAGTAATGACGTCATCCGTATTGGGACGATAAACGGAAATCTCGGTGAGGTGGGGGTTAGCGGCCTGGAGGTGGCGGTAGACCGGATCGCGGCGATTAGCCTGTACGCGGCGAAAGTAATGCCGCGCATGGTGCGGATGAATACCGGAAGCGGCCCCGAGGAGCAAGGAGGCGGTGCCCTCGGGCTTCACGCAGGTCACGCGGGCCGCGGGGCGGATGCCGATTACTCCGGCAATAATTTGATTGGCCGCGCGGCAGAGCCGCGCCCCGCGTTCTAAGACGGTGGGGTTGAATAAAACTTCGGGATTATCCATGAACCCACAAATGGAAACACCGAGCAACGCATCGCGTTCATTGAGATATTGAGTGACCGGCCCCAAGTAAGGAATTTTTGTGTAAGCCGCCTGCAAGGTGCCAATCACGGCCGCATGAATGCACGCGATCAGGAAATCATCGGTGGTCTTGAGGATGGCTCCATTAATCGTCGTCAAATTGCACATCTGCCAGCCACTGAGTCGGGTGGTAGCATCGAGCGCTCCGGCATAGCCGAGGGCACGTAGCCGAGCCGTTTCGGCCTCGTCGAGCACGCCTTCAATAACCGGATGTAGACCGATTTCACAGCAGGGGTTGCAGCCGTAGTCAGGGTGTTCCGCGAAATAAAAACCAGGTTCGCCAAATTCTTTTTGCGCGGCGAAGAGCCGCCGAAAGAGCGTATCATCCGGTTCTTCACGGGAGACGACCGCAGAATTGTTGGAAGCTGACCGCTGAGGATATTTCTCAAACCAATTACCCGTTTTGGCGGCCATCATCTCTTGATCATCGGGTGAAAAAAGGCAGATCGTGGCGGACCGGCGGATACCGCCACTGAGCACGGAACGAGCGGCGAACATGCAAATATCATAGACCTCAATCGGTCGGAGTTGGCGGCCCGCGGCGCCGGTGAGGATTGCCTCAATATCGAGCAGGGATTGCTTCAGCGGGAGGTGGCCCGGCGCTTTACCTCCAGAAGTGCGCAGCGCGGCCCCGCGGGCACGGACCAAGGAAAAATTAAATTCCACTTTAAAATCTTCGAGGTGGCTGCGCAAAAGCAGGTGCAGCGCATCGGCCCAGCCCTCGATGGTATCCGCTACGGTATGGTGTTGCACTGGCAGCTCCATTTCTTCGCGGCGGATCGGAAAAATGGGGAGGCGCGCAATATGATGGCGCTGGACAGAAAAGCCGCAGCCCGTGCCCGCGAGCAGCAGGAAGAGATATTCACGAAAAAAATCGAGGCGATCGACTGAACTAAACGCGCAATTAAATAGCCGGGCGTGATTGCGTAGAATAGCTTCACCGCCAAATTGCAGGGAGCGCATTGAGGGCAGGATGAGCTTTTGGCCGACGGCGCCAAAGGCACGGTGCATGGCGTCGGACAAGGTCCCCCCCGATAACCATTCCGCCAAAAAGCGCCGATCGCCCGCCAGCGCCGGGGAGTCTTCACTCGGAGCGGGCACGCGGATCGCGAGTCGGCTGGAGAAATGTTGTAGATGCATCCCCAGCACGCGGCGCGCAGCCTCCGTGAAAGTTTCGCGGCGGCCGAGATCGGCACGGTGGCGAGCGTATTTTGCGCAAGCGATGTAATCGCGCAGGCCATTTTCATCGTAATGATTCAGGCGGTGCGCCGCTTGGTGCTCGCGGTAAACGATAAACGCGCGGGCCACTTCCCAGTCGCCCTCCGCTGCTATGGCTTTTTCTACATTGTCTTGAATTTGCTCAATCGTCGGGTGCCGACCTGAACGATAATAGAGTTCTAGCATCAAAGCGACCCGCGCGGCGATCCGCTGAACGCGGTGAAAGGTGTCAGGCTTAAGGCCATAGTGGGCCGTGGGATTATCCCGCTGGGGGTTCTCCGTCGTGCCCTGCTGTACTTCGTAATAGGCAAGCGCGATGGCGCGGATTATTTTTGCCTCGTTCCAAGCGGCGGTCGTGCCGTCACGCTTGAGCACACAGCGATCCGCGAGAGCAATGGTGGTTAGAGGCGAGGGCCGAGGGCTAAATTTGGCGAGCAAGTTGGCGGTAGCGTGAGTCATGGGGATTAAAAATTAATCTTAACTGACTCCGCGTGATTGCGCTAACCATCCGTTGCTAAATGATGGAAATTTCTGCGCATTATTTGTTCTTGGCTGGGCGGTCGTTAAATTTTTTTAAAAATGAGCGGAACAAGCTCGCGCTCACGAGCGGACAATCGCTGAAAAGCAGCCCTCATCTCGTGACGACGGTCCCCGCGGTCCTCGCCGCCAGGAATTTTTTCACAAAGCATGGTGAAAGATGTTTGCACCCCGCCACTCTCTCATTTTTGCTGACCGCGTGCCTAATCCTGAAGCCCGAACCAAGCGCAGTCGCGCAGTTGTCGAGCAGCTGAAAAATTCGGAAATTTATCGTGATTATGAGAAGGCTTTTCGGGACACCACCGGTCTGCCGCTTAATCTCCGAGCGATTGAGTCATTCAATTTACCTTTTCAGAAAGACCCTAAGGAGAACCCGTTCTGCGCCTTGATGGCCAATTCTAATCACTCTTGCGCCGCCTGCCTCCAGCTCCAGCGCAAGGTTGAGGAACAGGCCCAAATGGAACCTAAGACGCTGAAGTGCTTTGCGGGACTCTGTGACTCTGCGGTACCGGTGCGGGTAGGGGAAAATTTGGTAGCCTTTTTGCAAACGGGGCAAATTCTGCTGCACAAACCGAGTAAGTTGGAATTCAAGAAAGCGGCCCGCGAGTTAATCAATTGGGGTACCCAGGTCGATTTGAAGCAACTCGAGGAGGCTTATTTCCAAACTCGCGTGCTGGATAAGAAGCAATACGAGGCCGTGCTGCGCTTGCTGACTATCTTTGCGCAACATTTGGCCTCCCTCAGTAATCAACTCATGGTTTCAGCTGAGCAGGTGGAATCACCGATGGTGACGCGCGCCAAGGCCTATATCGCCGAGCATCAAAATGAGGAAGTTTCCCTGCGCCAAGTGGCCGGCGCGGTTAATATGAGTGCCTTTTATTTTTGCAAAATCTTTAAGCGAGCGACGGGGCTAACGTTCACTGATTACGTCGCCCGGACGCGGATCGAGAAGGTGAAAAATCTCCTGCTTAATCCGCACAAGCGAATTAGCGAGGTCGCCTACGAGACCGGCTTCCAGTCACTTTCTCAATTCAACCGCGTTTTTCGCCGTGTAACGGGTCAGTCCCCGAAGATTTGGCGGACAAAGTTGCCGCATCCGACGGGTTAAGTTTTTGGTGGGGTTGGCCTGCCTCGAGAACCTCGATTTTCTCCCGCAGTCGGCGCACCTCGAGGATGAGATGATGCAGCTCAGACTCTTCTTTTAACTGGGCCTTTTCTAGAAAATAACTGGCGACATAGGCCGTGAAGGTGCCGAAGAAACTGAGCCCAAAAATCACGAGGGTCACCGCGACTGCTCGGCCCAAAAAAGTCACGGGGTAGAGGTCGCCGTAACCGATGGTGGTGATCGTGGCAAAAGCCCACCACAACGCATCACCGACATTGCGAATATTGGCGCTCGGCACCTGGTATTCGAGTTCGTAGACGGCGATGGTGGCGAAGAGCACGGCGATCAGCGACATCAAGCCCACCAGCACGAAGGTGCCCCGCGCGCGATCAGCCCGAATGTGCTCCCCGACGGCTTGAACGGAACGCAGCGCCCGCAGGATGCGGAAAACCGGAAAGATGCGGCCCCAGCGGAGCCAACTAATTTCGGGAATACTCGACAGCAAATCGATCCAGCCCCAGCGGAGGAAATCTTTTTTCGAGGGGGCCAGCGCTAGGTGCACGGCGAAATCAATCAGGAATATTCCGCAAATAAAATCATCGATGCGCCGGAGTAATTGGTGCGTCGCTGGCTCGAGGGTGAGCAGCAATTCGGCGGTGAGTGCCCCGAGTGAATAGAGTGAAAGGGCGAGCACCAGTAGCTCTAAGTAGATAATCCGGCCATTGAGGCGGGCGGCTTCTTTCAGGCTGAGCGTCATGAGCGGGGGAAAGCCTCTAGAATAATTGAGACAAAGGCGAAATCAAGGCCTGCCTACTAATATCCGCGATCAGGGCGAAGCCCCGTGGGCGAGTCATAGAAAGTCACGGTTAAGGGCACCGCCGCCGCGCTGCATCGTGACGGTGGTTATATCTATCAATCGACCGGCGCCTAATTAACAAGATATGCGTCAAATCGGGCAATTGATGCGAGGCTCTCTGGGCGATAAGTTGTTATATTATCA
>CAIVJE010000154.1 GCA_903906135.1 uncultured Verrucomicrobiota bacterium
AGGCAGCGGAGGAAAAGATGAAACTTGGGAAAGTAGAAAATTGGGAAACGGACATCCGGATCGACCCATACATTTTGGCCCGCGAAAAACGCGAAACGACGCGAAAGAAAATCCGGACTTAAACCTTAAAACCTAAATCTTAAAACTTTCGCCTCATACCTCAGACCTCAAACCTCATACCTCAGACAGTGGGCCCTGCTACGAGCCTGAGCGCGCGGCTTACTTCACGGTAAAACTCCACGCGAGGGCGGGGCCTTTAGCGACGAGGCGGATCTCGTAGCGGCCGGGCGGCAGGGTGGTGGTGGAAAATGTCACTGCGTAGTTGGAGTCGGGCCAGCGACTCCGCAATTCTTTGCCAGGCAAAGTTTCCGTCGTGGGGACCAGCACTAATTCATGGCCCTTGCGGTACAGTGTGCTGTCGCCCAATTGGGCTCTTAAATTGGGCAGACTGGCCGTGAATAAAATGGGGTAGTCTTGTTCGTGGAGGACTTCGGCTGGGGCGCTGACCTGATCAATTGTGGCCAACAGTTTGGGGCGCTCCGCAAAATTGGGTTCAAAGTCAGCGCCTAAGCCGAGGGCAGCGCGGTGCAGCGGGGCCGGGGCTTGCGCGCTCATTTTTTCTATCGGGCGCCGAGTGGTGACGGGTAATTTTTGCCAACCGGCGGCCAGTAAGCGAGCGACAGTGGCCCGATCTTGGGCATCTTGGTAAGGGCGGTAGGCGGGGTTCGGCTTCCGATAATAAAAATTTACCGCGGTGTAGATAATGACGAAAGCCATGATCGCCGCGATGATCCACTTCATGGACCAAGGGTTAGGCGAGCGGCGCGGACGGGAGGCGGTCATTTGGGCTGTTATCGCGGGAAGGGCGGGTCGAGCGCAAATACATTTGCGCCACCCCTGCGGACTTGTTCTCGTCGCTGCTCACATGAAATTTTGGTCGCAGACATTTATTCCCACGCTCAAGGAAAGCCCCGCCGACGCCGAAATTGCGTCGCACAAACTGCTGCTGCGCGCGGGCCTCGTGCGTAAACTGGGCGGCGGACTTTACACCTTCATGCCGGCTGGCTTGCGCGTCGTGCAGAAAATCAGCCAATTATGTCGCGAGGAAATGGATCGCGAGGGCGGCATTGAAATGGCGATGCCGTTCATTCACCCCGTCGATAATTGGCAAGAGGGCCCGCGCTGGGCCGCGGCCCGGGAGATTATGTACCGCGTCGATCACGCGGGGGCGGGCAAAGGGCGCTCGAAGGAACCGGAGTTCGTGCTCGGGCCCACGCATGAAGAAGTGATTACCCCACTCGTGAAAAGTGAGATCACCAGTTACCGGGATTTGCCGAAGAATTTTTATCAAATCGGGCCGAAATTCCGCAACGAGATCCGGCCCCGCTACGGTTTGATGCGCGCGCGGGAATTTATCATGAAGGACGCCTATAGCTTCGACGCGACGGACGAAGGCGCGACTGAGAGCTACCACAAGATGAAGCGCGCCTATGCGGCGTTCTTCTTGCGCTGCGGTTTGAAGACGATCGCCGTCGAAGCCGATACGGGCGTGATGGGCGGGAGTTTCTCCCACGAGTTCATGGTGCCGGCGCCCGTGGGCGACGATGATATCGTGTACTGTGATGCCAGCGGCTATTCCGCTAATCGGGAGAAGGCCACGAGCGGGCTCGTGCCCAAAGATTTTGCGGATGCGGCGCCCAGCGGTGCGCTCGAACAATTTCCGACGCCGGGGGTAGTCACGATTGCGGCGCTCGCGGCGGCGCCCTATGGCGTGGCGGCGGATCAGCAATTCAAGACGCTGGTTTATATGGGTGACGGCAAACCGTTTCTCGTGATTCTCCGCGGTTGCGATGACCTCGAGGAAGCCAAACTCGGCGCGTTGGGCTTTCAGCTCTGGCGCCAGGCGACCGCTGAAGAAATCGAGCCGGTGTTGGGCGCTAAGCCGGGCAGCCTCGGGGCGATTAAGGGAACCATTAAAAATCCGAGTGCCCTCGCGGGAATCTTTGCGGACCACGCCATTCATTTAATTGGCAATGGCACGACCGGGGCCAATCAAGAGGGCTGTCACGTGCGCCACGTCAATGTGGTCCGCGATTTGGCCATTACCTCGTGGGGTGATTTTCGCACGGTGCGGGCCGGCGAACCTGATCCCAAGTCAGGCCAGCCCCTCCAAATCGCGCGCGCGATTGAGGTCGGTCATATTTTCAAACTCGGCACAAAATATTCGGAGAAATTCGGAGCCGTTTACACTGATGATCAAAAGCAATCGCACCCGATGATCATGGGATGTTATGGGATTGGCATCAGCCGCACACTGCAGGCCGTGGTGGAGCAAAGTAATGATGCTGATGGCATCATTTGGCCTTGGTTCGTGGCTCCGTGGCAGGTGTTGGTCGTTAATTTGGATCCGGCGGACGCAGCCGCCAGCGCGCTGTGTCTGCAATTGGCGCAAGCGGCAGAATCCGCGGGAGCGGACGTGCTCATCGATGATCGCGCGGAGCGGCCCGGGGTGAAATTTAAGGATGCTGACCTCATCGGATTGCCGCTGCGTTTGACGGTGGGCGGCCGCGGCCTGAAGGAAGGAATTTTTGAAATGAAATGGCGCACCGCGAAGGAAGTCAGCAAGGTCGCCATCGTGGACGCGGCGACCGTCATTACCGCGGCGGTGCGCCAAGCAGCGGGTCAGGCATGATCGTCGTCAGTGCGCAGCCTCAATCTGACCCGCTCGCCGCGACGGCGTTGCAGGCGCAGGTGGCGCCCCAGTGGCACGTGGTCGTGCTCAATGATCCCGTCAATTTGATGTCTTATGTTGTCATGATTTTCAAAAAGGTTTTTGGCTGGTCGGAAGCTAAGGCCCGCGTGCATATGCTCGAAGTGCATGAGCGCGGCCGTTCGCTGCTCTGGACGGGCGCGCGCGAGCCGGCGGAGGCTTATGTTTTTACCTTACAACAGTGG
Organism: uncultured Verrucomicrobiota bacterium; assembly: GCA_903906135.1. GTDB lineage: Bacteria > Verrucomicrobiota > Verrucomicrobiia > Opitutales > Opitutaceae > Lacunisphaera. Next base: position 2,956 of record CAIVJE010000154.1, read on the forward strand.
CATCTCACGGCCGTGCTCGAAGCCGCATGAAACGGGTCGAAGTTAAGTTGAATTTGGAGGCGGTGGCCCCGCTGCTCGATGCGATTAAGGCGGCCGCGGATGAGCTCCAGCCGACTTTGGCCGTGACGCCCCAAGTACCTGATCTCGAGGAGGAGTTTGCCGCGGACTGGCGGCAGGAATTGCTCCAGAACCAAACTAGTGATCTTAATATTTTGCTCGGTTTATTCGGCACCGATTTTTTTATTACCGGAGTGGTGCCGCTTGATGCGACCAATAGTGAGCCGATTCTGCGGGCCTGCTCTGCGGTGCGTTTGTGGCTGCGGTCCCAGTCGCTCGCGGCGGTGGGTGATGAAGCGCTCGAAACGGGTGAAATGCCGTTGCTCGAAACGACCGAAACGCAACGGCGCGCTTTTGCGGCTTATGTTTTTCTGGGGACGCTGCAGGAATTAATCGTGCAGCATCTTGACCCCACGGAACTCGAGTAGATCGAGCGAGCGTGCCTAGCGCTTACAGCTTTAATTTCTCGAGCAAAGTTTGGGCGATTTCCCGGAAGACTTGCGCGGGTTTGCTGGCCGGGTCATTGACGACCACGGGTAAACCACAGTCGCCGCCCGCCCGAATCTCGGGGTAGAGGGGGACTTGACCGAGGAGGGTAGTGCCCAAGAGCTCGGCCGTGATGGCGCCACCGCCTTCGCCGAAAAGGGGTAATTTTTTGCCAGCGGCGTCTTCGAACCAGCTCATGTTTTCAGCTACGCCGAGAATCGGTACGTTTACTTTTTGAAACATGAGGCCGCCCTTGCGGGCAATATTCGTGGCGGCGGTTTGCGGGGTGGTCACGATGAGGGCGCCGTCGAGCGGCAAGGTTTGCACCAAGGAAAGCTGCGCATCGCCGGTGCCGGGTGGCATATCGACCAAGAGAACATCAATTTCGCCCCATTGCACATTTTGGACGAATTGCTGAATGGTTTTCATGATCATTGGCCCGCGCCAGACGACGGGGGTGTTATCATCCACGAGAAAGCCCATCGACATGACTTTGACGCCATGGCGTTCGAGCGGCACGAGCGATTCGCCGTTGATTTCCGGACGGCCTTGGAGGCCCATCATGAGGGGAACGGAGGGGCCGTAAATATCGCAGTCCATGAGCCCCACGCGACCGGGTCGACCGCGCAGTTCCAAAACTTGGGCGAGGGCGCAAGCGAGGTTGACCGCGAACGTTGATTTGCCGACGCCACCCTTGCCGGAGGCTATGGCGACCGAATGCTTGAGGCCGGCCGGCGCGGTGCCGCCGCCGAGATTGGCTTGGCCGGGTGCCGGCGGGGCCTTGGCCGCTGAGACAGCGAGCTCGATAATTACCTCTTTAACGCCGGGGAGGGCCCGCAGGCACTGCTCGATCTCGGCTTTTAGTTGGGTCGGGACTTTAGGGTCAGAGGTCGTGATCGCGACGGAGACCTTGGCGGTGCCTTCGGCGAAGACGGCTGATCGAATCAGGCCGAAGGAGACAATATCTCGGCTAAAACCGGGATACTTTACTTGTTTGAGCGCTTCTTTGATGGATTCAGTAGTCACAAGATGATTGAGAAAATGGCTTGGAAAAGATGACGCTTTGACCTTGTGAGTAGGTTGCCGAGAGTAAAACAAAAATCGGCTAATCTGACTCTCATCCCTAATTATCACATCATTATGCAGAATGCATTTCGCTTCCTTCTCGGGCTTGCCCTCGTGGTGCCTGTTTTTGCTCAACGCGATATTGGTACAGTCAGTGTTAATGCTGACACCACCACGATCCCCGTTACGATTAGCGCCTCTTCGGCCGAATTGCAGAATTTGGCCTTAACGGCCTTCGGCGCTCACGGCCGCTACCGCCCCGTCAGCAGCGGCGGGGCTTTTGCCATTAGCTTTTCCCCCGCCGGCACCAATCAGGTCAGCGTCACGATCACCAAGGGTAGTCTCAATTCCCCTGTGGCGAGCCAGACGCTCACCGGCACCAGTATGCGCAATGCGCTCCTCCGCGCGGCTGATTTTGCGGTTAACAAAACCAGTGGCCTCAAAGGTTTTTTTGCCGGCAAGCTGGCCTACCTGAGCAATAAGACGGGCAAGACTGAGATTTATACTTCCGATCTCTTTTTCGGTGAAGTCATGCGCTGGACGTCCGAGGGTAAACAAATTCTCGGACCGCGTTGGTCTCCGGACGGCTCGAAGATTGTTTTTACGAGTTACCGCACCAGCTTTCCTGATATTTACGTGCTGGAAATGAACAACCGCCGCATTTCTTTGCTCGCGAGTTTCAAAGGCACGAACAGCGGCGGTCGCTACAGCCCCGATGGCTCGCGCGTCGCCATGGTGCTTTCTGGCGAAGGGAATCCTGAGGTTTATGTCGGGACGGCCCAGGGGCGGCAGATTCGTCGCCTAACAAATTCGCCTTCGATTGAAGCTTCCCCGACGTGGTCGCCGGATGGTTCGCGTTTGGTGGTGGTTTCGGATGCGGCTGGTGGGCCCCAACTTTATACGATGTCAGCGAGTGGCGCGGGGGGCCTGTCCCGGCTCGGCACTAATATTTCTAAATATTGCGCTGAACCTGACTGGAGCGTGGGCGATCCCAATAAACTCGTTTTCACCGCGGGGGTGGGGCGCGGCTACCAAACGGCGGTTTATGATTTTGCCACGCGCACCAGCAAGATTGTTTCCAAGGCGCCGACTGATGCCATTGAACCGATGTGGCTGGCGGATGGCCGTCACGTGATTTGCACCTACCGCGCTGCCAATACCAGCAGCCTTTATCTTCTCGATACGGAGTCGGGTAAGGCCACGCGCCTCAGCCCGAGTGCGCTCGGGAGTGCTTCCAGTGCGAGTTATCTGGCGCCTTAATTCATGAGGCTCTTTTTTATTGGCGATATCGTCGGCAAGCCCGGCCGCGAGATTGTCACCGCGCTGCTGCCCAAGCTGCGCGCGGAGCGGGGAATCGATTTTGTGATCGCCAATGGGGAGAATGCGGCGGCGGGGGCCGGCATCACCAGCGTGATTTGTAAAACTCTGCTTCAGGCGGGCGTTGATGCCATCACGCTGGGCGACCACGTGTGGGATCAAAAAGGTTTTGAGGTGGATATTGTCACGCTCCCGCAGGTTTGTCGGCCCGCTAATTTGCCGCGGACCTCGCCGGGGCGCGCACATCTGATTTTAGAAAAAAACGGTTTTCGCCTGCTAGTATTTACGGTCCTCGGTCGGAGTTTTATGGGCCTCAAGGCGGAGTGTCCCTTTCTGGCGGCTGATGCTTTATTGCAAGACGTCGCGGGGCAATTTGATGGCGCCTTGGTGGAGATGCACGCGGAGGCTACCTCTGAAAAGCAGGCGCTTGGCTGGCATCTGGCGGGGCGGGTGAGTGCGGTGCTCGGGACGCACACGCATGTGGCGACGGCGGACGCGGCGCTGCTGCGCCAACACACCGCTTTTATGTGCGATGTGGGCATGACGGGTCCGCACGAGTCAGTGCTCGGCCGCGAAATTGCTCCCGTCGTTGGGCGTTTTCTCGATGGATTGCCGCGCCGCTTTGAAGTGGCGACGGGTGATGTGCGGCTGTCCGGTGCTTTGGTCGACGTGGCGGCCACAGGGCGCGCGGAAAAAATTGAATGGTTAAGCCTACGCGCGGATTAAACGGGCCGCCTGTCGCCGAGGTTTGGGGCGCGTTTTGCTTTGTGATTTCCCCTTTTTTTATAGCTAACTCTATCCGATGATTTTTTCTTCACCTTCGGCTGATGTCTTCGTGCCAGACGGAAGTTCGCTCGCGACGGCGCTGACGCGGACCACCCATCTTTGCCTCGCGGCGCATCAGGATGATATTGAGATCATGGCTTATCCCGGCGTCGTCGCTGCCTACGAATCGCCCGACCATTGGTTCACTGGGGTGATTGTGACGGATGGCGCGGGCAGTTCCCGGGCTGGGAAATTCGCAAATTTCACCAATGAAGAAATGATGGTGGTGCGGCGCGAGGAACAGCGCACGGCGGCGCGGATCGGGAAGTTTTCTGCGGTCGTCCAACTTGCGCATCCCAGTGCAGTTGTGAAAAATCCCGCGGCGGTCGGCGTGCGTAACGATTTATTGGCCATTCTCACCGCCGCGAATGCGCACACGGTTTACCTGCATAATCCGGCGGATAAACATGACACTCATGTGGCGGTGTTTCTGCGTAGTCTGGAGGCCTTACGCGCGTTGCCGCCGGCCCAGCGACCCCAACGTGTTTATGGGTGCGAAGGCTGGCGTAATCTCGACTGGCTATTGGATGCGGATAAACAAGTGCTCGATGCTTCAGCTAATCCGGCGCTGGCGGCGGAACTGGTGGCGGTTTTTCAATCGCAGATTGCCGGGGGGAAACGCTACGACCTCGCGACAACCGGTCGCCGTTTGGCTAATGCTACTTTTCATACCCCGCACGCAACCGATCAGTTTAGTGCGCTCACGTGGGCGATGGATCTGACCCCACTCGTGCAGAATGAGAATTTATCGGTGGAGGCTTATACTCTCGGTTATATCGACCGCTTACGCGCGGATGTGGCCAATCGCCTCAAGAAATTTACGGCCTGATTACTTAATTCTTAATTTTCTTTATGGTCAAAAGCACCGGCATCTACCAAGGCGAACTTAACTGCCAGTTAACGCATGAGCCCTCGCGGCAAGTGATTGAAACCGATGCGCCTAAGGATAACCACGGCCGCGGTCTGGCTTTTTCGCCGACTGATTTGACGACCGCTTCATTTGCTTCGTGTTTGGTGACGACGATGGCCATCGCGGCGCGGACCAAACTCGGTTTTGATCTGCCCGGTTTGCGCTGGGCCGTGACCAAAGAAATGTCGACGGATCTGCCCCGACGCATTGTACGAATTGCCACGGAGGTTTGGCTGCCGATCACGCAAGCCCAAGACCCGACGGGGATTTTAGAGCAAGCCGCCCTCAATTGTCCGGTGCATCACAGCTTGCACCCGGCCATTGCTCGCCCGGTGACTTTTCATTGGGTGGAGTGAACGGACTCGATCGGCCGGAGCGTCGCCAGCGTTCACTTTCAGGGGGTAATCACCGCTGGCTTAAAACTGAAACGATAGGTCGAGTTGAAAATCAGCTCAACGCCATCGGCTTTAATCCGAACCTTGATTTTTCCGGTGGTGGCATCGAGCGGTTGGGCGCGGCCCGTCACTGAGCGCGGCTTATTTTTATGATTAGTAGCTGAACCCGTAAAATTAATTGATTCGCCCTGGGCCAGGCGGGCGAGATCGGGTTCCGGGATGCTGATATTAATCACACCGGTTTCGCCCCAGAAAAACCACGGCCGCACTTTAGCTTCGTAGGTAGTGGCAATGCTCGTGCCGTGGCGCACGAATATGCCCGGCGTCAGGCTCACGCTGCCCACATAAATGGAGGTCTGCATGGGCGCGATCGCGACTTGATTCCACGGTGTCAGCTCGGGTGCTACGGTGGCACGGAGCGCGCCGCTGCTCAGGGCAATCGACAGGCAGAGACAGCCTAAATTAAATCGCGACCACATCATGGTCGACATTATGCCGCTACGTCTTGAACACGCAAACTACAATTCCCTCATTACGCTGGGCTGAAGCTCAAAACTGAATGATGCCGTGGGACAATTTCTCGTTGAGCAGGCGCGAGGTGCGCTCGAGGGCGATGAGCATAGCTTCCTGGAGAACCGCGGGAGTGAAGTTCCATTCGAGGAGGAAGTGACCGTCGACTTGAAATAGAAAGCCATCTCCTGAAATGCCCGGTCCCATACTCGCAGCTACTAGCCGACCAGCGTGTAAATGCGCGAGGAGTGGGCGGGCGGTGATGGGCGATTGGGCGGGGCAGTGCTGGAATTCAGAGGTGGCAATCATGATTTCTGAAAACCGCCAAGCGCGTAGTAAACGGGCGCCGACGAGGGCATGTTCGTAGCCGAGGATGACTTGCTCGGCTTGTTCCCACGTGCAGTGGTGCTTTTGCTGATGGGCACGGACTGCCGGAAAAAAAGCTCCGCAAGAGTGGGCGATGGCGAGTTTGCCCAGCTCATGGGTGAGGCCCGCGGTGTAAGCGAGCTGGGGATCTACGCGGCCGGATATTTCCGCGAGCACTTCCGTGGCGATCGCACTGCACAAAGCATGTCGCGAGAAATCGCTTGGTTCCCATTCGCAGCCGCTTTGATTGGTGACGGGCCAGCGTCCCACCAAGGCAAGCGCGGCTAGGCGATAAATTTCTTTAGCGCCCAGGCGTAAGATCGCTTGTTCTACCGTCTCGACCGCATGGCTAGCTCCGCCGAAATAGGCCGAGTTAGCTAATCGCAGCGTCGCGCTCGCGAGGGCGGGATCGATTTGAATGATATCACTAATATCTCCGGTGGAACTCGCTTCATTTTGCAGCGCATCAGATAAACGAGGCAGCAGCGCCGGCGAGCACGGCAAGTGCAGCGCCGCAAGGCAGACATCATCGATCGTCGGGAGGAAAGGGGCGGTAGATATCATGGCAGGTTATCCGACGGGCACGAGTGGCCGGAGATTAATTATGCGGCGGCATTTTTCCAGGAGGGCATCTGGCTGGAAAGGTTTGCGGAGGTGATCATGAACCCCGGGCTGGATGACGGCGGGTGGGTCGCGTTCGACGATCAGCATAATGATAGGAATCGCGGCCAGGGTGTGGTGCGCCTTCAGTTTAAGTAACAATTCAGGGCCATTCATCACGGGCATCGTTACATCGAGTAAAATAAGGTCCGGTAAAACTTGCTGGGCCGCCGTCCAGCCTTCGACTCCCGTGCTCGCTTCAGAAATTTCACAATCATATGATTTGAAGGCTTGGCGCACGATCAGACGAACCGTCTTCGAATCATCCACGATGAGAATCTTGGGGCGCATAATTGGGCTGTTGAGAATAACGGCTCAGCGCTCAGTAACTTAACTGATTTCCGGGCTGTGCGGGTGCCGCGGACCGCAGATTCTGCCGGATTAACCTAAAGTCTCAGAGCCCAAGGACGTTGCCCCCGCGTCGCCTGAGTCTCAACCGAACCCAGCCTCAGCCTTCGTTGGACTCTAATGCAACCTCAAGCGGTGAACCCGCGTTGCGGTATTCTTGCAGTTTGTTGCGTAAGGTCCGAATGCTGATGCCGAGGAGGGCGGCCGCCTGGGTGCGATTGCTTTTCGTTTGAAGTAACGCGGCTTGGATCGCCAGTTTTTCCAGAACGGCGATCGTCAAGACGCCGCCCGATTCATCCGTCACCGCCCGTGCGCTCACGCTGATCGGAGTGGGGGCCGCGAGTATTTCTGGCTCGGGAGTCGCGGGCGGGAGGAAAGCCGAGAAATCACCGGGTAGGCCGAGGGCGGCCGATGTTATTGGTCGACCGGATGCAGTCAGAATAACCGCGCGCTCAATCGTGTTTTGCATTTCGCGCACGTTCCCGGGCCAGCGATAGCCGGCTAGCATGGCGCGGGCCGAGTCGGCAAAGCCGTTGACCTTAATACCGTGCTTGCGGGCGCAACGTTTCAGGAAATGTTCGGCCAGGATCAGCAGGTCATCGCCGCGTTCGCGCAAGGCAGGAACAGCAATGGGGAAGACGTTGAGGCGATAATAGAGATCTTGGCGGAATTCACCTTTTTCCACGTAGCTGAGCAGATCGCGATTCGAGGTGGCGAGTAGGCGAACGTTGACCTTGATCGTGCGATTACCGCCGACGCGTTCGAATTCGCGTTCTTGGAGCACGCGGAGCAGTTTCGCCTGCAGGTTGAGGGGGATTTCGCTCACTTCGTCGAGGAGCAGGGTGCCTTGATTAGCCAGTTCGAAGCGGCCTTCGCGGCGTTCGGTCGCGCCCGTAAAGGCCCCGCGTTCATGGCCAAAAAATTCGCTTTCGATTAAATTTTGCGAGATCGCCGCGCAGTTCACCTTGATAAACGGATGACCGCGTCGCTGGCTAGCGCGGTACAGTTCGCGGGCAATCATCTCCTTGCCGGTGCCACTTTCACCCGTGATGAGCACGGTCGCATCCGTCGGCGCCACGCGCTCGATCATTTGGCGCATCCGCTGCATCGCGGGACTGCGCCCTACGAGCCCACCGTCTTCCGCCTCTTCCGGGTTGCTGAGGTAGCGATTGACTTGGAGCAACTGGCTGTAGGCCTGCGCTTTTTTGAGAATAATATCAATTTGGCTCGGTGAAAAAGGCTTCAGCACGTAGTCGAAGGCGCCCGCCCGCATACAGGCGACCGCTGACTCAACCGTGCCATACCCCGTGATCATGACCACTAAGGGATGTTCCGGCATGGCCGTGACCCGCTCGAGAAAACGTTGGCCGTCACCGTCGGGTAAATGGAGATCGAGCAGCATCATATCGAACGACTCAGTGCTGAGTAGGACTTCTGCCTCGGCCAAAGTGGGGGCACTGCGGACGACACATTTGCGCCGAGTTAAGATCTCCGTCAGCAAATTCCGCACAATAGGCTCATCTTCAACGATCAGAATTTTTTCGAACGAGAGTGACATGGAAGGCGGGTGAGACGGTAGCAGAGAAACGACGATTGTTTCTTGGTGAGTAATATCACCAGAACTTAGGCCAAGCAAGATTGCCGGTGGCGAGAACTTTGTGGCAAAACATTGGCCTTAAGGCTTTGGTTGTTATGTGAATTTCAGGTGTCGGGTGCATGCGCGCGTAGGGGTGGGGCGATGCGTAGCTGGGCCGAAGGCGGCGCGGTTATAGGAAAAATGGTTCCGGATTAGTTAACCGCCCGCCACTGCAGTAGCTTCGTCAGGAGAACGAGAATGGAATAATGTTTTTGGATAAAATAAGTTGGACCGGTCAGCGCCAAATCGGTCTCAGCCTCGCGCTGATAGCGACCACTCGTGAGGAGCACAGGTAGGTGCGGTTGCCCGGCTCGCCGTTGGGGGTGCAATTTACGGCCATTGATGACGGCGAGTCCAAAATCGGCGATGACCAAGTTTATTGCTCACCGTGGTGGTTGCGTAAGACGAGGTCGGCTTGGCTTTTTCTGCCCTGAGAATATGGGCGCCGAGCCCGCTGAGCCACCTAACCAGCAGATCCGCAATCAAGTCCCCATCCTGGACTAGTAGTAACATCTTGCCGGCGAGCGGCTGAGCGGCAGGCGGTGACACCATGGTCGATGGGGGAAAATTCGGCACAGTGTTTTAAGGTCATTCGGCACGGGTACCAAGGGCTTTAATTAAATCGGCTTAAGTTAGTGTTTAAGGGGTCGATGATGGAGCTGACGTTTCAATCCCCGTACCTATGTCAAATCGCCTCCTTTCTTTACTAACAGAAATTGAACATGCGGTGATCGCCGCGGAGGCGGCCCCAGCGGGCGGGCGTTGGAATACGCAGCGCTTGATTAACTTTAATCAAGGTCTAGCGCGGCTGACGTTGGCGGTATATTCTGTGGCCGAGTTGGTGGAAACACGCGGGGCGATTCTGCTGCAGAGTTTTACTTTGGCTGATGGTTCGCTCTGCCTAAAAGCCAATTTAAGTTGGGCCGGATCAGAGAACACCTCGGCCTATGCGATTTATGCCAAGCCCGAGATCAATTGGCGGAACGAGGCGAACCAGATCGCCCTTAAGTGGATTGAGGGAAAACCAGCGCTGACGGAAGTTGCGCCATCCGCTGAGAATTTCCCCGTGGATTCGGCGCTGGCGGCGACCGCTTAAGTCCGGCGATCGGCATCGGTTACCCCAAATCTTTGAGCATCTTGGGAAGACGCTGAACGGCGTTAGCGAGGTGAGCGCGGGCGAGGGCCATTTCGTTGGCCTCGGTGCCATAAAGTGTTTTCCAACCGCTCAATTGTTCCCACGCGCCGGGTACGATTGGTTCAATTAATTCAAAGCCACCGGAAATTCCGGTGTGACGTACCAGGTAGTCCGCGATTTGAACTGCGGCTGCAAACAGCTGGTGACGCGGGGCTAGTTCAGGCTCGTGATGATAAAGCACCGCGCCGGTGATTTCCTCCGATAACTGGTGGCGGTTAAGATAATAAGATCCAATCCGGGCGTGATCCCAGCCAATGAGTTCACGCTCAAGGGTGCAGACCGCGGCCGGATCGGCGCAGGCGGTTGCCATGATAGTCTGCAGTTCTTGGGGGAAAGCGTAGGCGATGACTACCTTGCCGACATTGTGCAGCAACCCAGCCAAATAGTCGGTGTCGTCATCAACGGTGATATGAGTTGATAAGAGTATTTCTCGCGTGAGGGCCGCGGTCGCGATGCTGTGCTGCCAGAGTTCCATCCAGGGCAGGGCTTTTTGTCCTGGCTTTCCGGGGTGGAGACTTTGCATCTCTTCAATGACGGGCGTCGCGGTAGAGAGTTCGCGAATTTGCCGCAGGCCGAGAAAAAATACGGCTTCTTCAATATTACTGATGCGCGCGGAATTTCCAAAATAAACTGAGTTAACCATGCGCAACAGTCGCGCCGAGAGGGAAGGATCGCGCCGGATAATTTCGGCGATTTGTGAATTGAGACTGTGCTCCGAATTTAACAATTCCCGCAGCGCCCGGTTGATCGTCTGCAGGGAAGCTAGCTTTGGGCAACTTTCCACCCGGCGCTTGATTTCCGCATCAGAGTAGGGACCGGCCACGAGTAGAGCAGGAGAGGACATGATGGTAGTAAAATACGCGGGCGAAGAACGGAGGTGCGCCTCCGACTCCCTACGTCCCTTGTCATCGGCGCAAAATTTACCGGATTGAGCCCATTCATGACGCGATTTATTCCTCCTCCTCCGCGGGTGCACGCCGAGCACATCACCGCCCAATCAATTAGCCCCAAAATTTATTCCGCGGTAATCTGTTTGTAACATATTATGTTACAAACAGAGCGTGTGATCTGGACCAGCAGAACCGTGGGCGCCCGTGGATGAGGGAGTGGAGCGGTGAGCGGTTTGTAATATATTATGTTACAAACCGAGCGTCGGAGTGCTGAGCGGTGGGCGGGAGTTTTTTTGATTTATTTTAAGGAGACGATTGTCTGCGTGGAGGAATCTGAATTCTATTTTTATAAAATTACTGAGTGAGTTTTCATTGGGAAGCGGGCGGGGACGGGCGCGTTGGGCGAGTGCATCACGTCGCGAGGAATTATTTTTAAAATTTCTATCACGTATTTTTAGGCTGCGCCGATACAGTCCTTGTCAGGAGCAAAAGCTTTTGATCGGCGACCCGAAGCCGTTCTCTCGGGGCGAATCGCGACCCGGACGTCGCTGCCTAAATCAAGGAAGATTAACATGTCAGTCGTAATCAATACCAACTACGCAGCCAATGTGGCTGCTAACAACCTCACCGCCTCCAACGCTATGTTGCAGAAGAGCCTTAATCGGCTCTCCAGCGGTTCGAAAATTGTCAGTCCGGCCGATGATGCCGGTGGTCTCGCTGTTTCGATGAAACTCTCCGCGGCGGCCGTTCGGCAGGGCGCGGTGGCGAACAACATCGGCAACGCCGTCTCGCTCCTCCAATCGCAGGATGGCGCCATGAAGGTCACGGGTAAAGTCCTCGAACGCATCAGCGAACTCAAGGTGCTGTATAGTGACATCACCAAGAGCGCGAGCGACAAGGCCAACTACAATACCGAGTTCCTGGCCCTCGCCCAACAGCTCGCGGATAATGCGACCCAAACATTTAACGGCGTGAGCCTCTTCGGCTCGTCCGCCATTGGGGCGGTGGCCGTCACCGACGACGGCGCGACCACGGTGTCAATTGCCGCGCGCGATCTCGCCAGCTCGTCAACCGGCGTTGGCGTGATCACCGCTGCGACCGGCGCCACGGCTCTGGCCACCATCACCGTCGCAAATATTTCAACGGCGATAGAAAATGTTGCGACGATGCGCGCCAACAACGGCTCGGAACAGAGCCGCCTAGGTTTCGCCAGCGAATTGGTGACGACGAATAAGGCTAACCTAGAG
>CAIVJE010000155.1 GCA_903906135.1 uncultured Verrucomicrobiota bacterium
CAGCGGGTAGATTTTGAATTTTCTGGCCCGGGCACCTGGCGCGGTGGCTACAACAGCGGAAAAATAAATTCGATCAATCATCTCTATCTGGATCTGGAGGCCGGCCTCAACCGCGTCGCCGTGCGCGCGGGACGTACCCCAGGTAAACTTAGCCTCAGCGTGCGCGGCGCGGGTTTAGCCAGCGCGAGCGCTATTATCGATACCCGGGCCTATACCGGTGAGTTGCCCTCGCTGCCTCCGAGCATCCTGCCAACACCACCGACGCGTCAGATCAACGCGGCTCTCTTAACCGTCGCGGTCAGCCCTCAATCGACGAAGTCCGTGCTGCTTGGTAAATTCATCAAAAGCCTTAACTACACCGCGCCGAATGCCTCCATTGTCCATGTCGAGATTGACGCCCGCGACGGCAAAAACGCTTACGTTAACATCGATTCCCCCTTCACCGCGTTGCCCGCGATTCTCATCGGTGCCGACTGGGTCCAGGCCGATAATCGCGACGCGCTCTACAGCGCGGTGGATCTAATAGAACTCGCGGTCGCGAACCACGCAACCGTCTGGATCGCGCATGATCATCGGCTACCTCCGCCGAGTTGGCTGACGAAACAGTTTAAGCCCGCCAATTTAACGATGAACGTCGCGGGACAAGCCATGGATCTTTACCGCCACGACGCGAAAGCCAACGCGAGTCTGACGCTCGGTGCGAATACCGAGAATACCCGCCTCACCGAGGGGAACATGTACCTCGTGTTCGTCGGCGCGGCGGATAAAACCCCCTAAGCTTGGAGCACCTTCAACTGAAAGCCACCGACCTCACCGCCACTCGTGGCGGGGGTAGCGGCGAGATAACTCAGCTTTAACTTTCGGGTACTGCTCGCGCCAGAAATTACTCAGATCATCGGTGACTTGGATAGGGCGTTGATTGGGCGCCAGCACCTCGATCTTCACCGCGACCCGGCCCTGACCAAGCGAGAACGTTGAGCTGATTCCATAAAGTTCTTGAATGCGCGCGCTCATCACGGGCGGCCCGTCCTTGCTATAGCTCAACCGCGCTTTCCGTCCGTTGGCCATTTCGATTCGCTCAGGCAAATAAACATCTAACACCGCCAATTGCTCAGCCAGCAGCCAATCACGCAACACCGGCATGACCGGCTTATCTTTTAACTCGCGCGCGCCATAACTGCCGTAGCAGATCTGCTCGATCAGGGTGCTGCGATCAGCCTCGGTAATGGGATTTACCTCTAGTTCAGGCCACCATTTGGCGAGACAGTTCACACGGATGATCCACTGCTCGACGGCTTCATTCCATTCCGTCAGCAAAATGCGCCCGGCCGCCACCTCGCGGGCGAGCAGTGCCGCCGCTTCTCCTTCAGGCGGTTCCTCCGCGGTTTGCTTGGAATCTAACACGAGATCACGGAAGCGCCGCTCCTTGCGCGCCAATACGCGTTTGGCGGTTTCATCGTACAACACGCCGCCTGCATCTTGAAAATCTGTTGGGAAAATTTCCTTCAACCACGCTTCCTCGACCGCTGTGCAAAGATTGAGCAGCACATTAACTTCGCCGCGACTTTCTATTTCGGTGATTTCCGCCGCGACGAGTAAGGTCGCTTGGTCAATGCAGCTCTCCCGGGCCAGCACGCCCCGTCGCTTATGCACCAACTCACAGCGCAAGGTGCCGCCATCGAGCCGCCGAGCGAGATGGTCACTGAAACCGACCAACACGCATTTGCGCACCGCGACACCGTCAATGCGCTTCTCCGCTACATCGAGGCCTTCCGCTTGCGCGATTTCCAAAAACTGCTGAAACAGCGGCCCGACCTGCCGGACCCCCTGCACATGAATTCCCAGTCGTCGACAGGCCTCCTGATTGTAACCCGCCTTATCCGCATAGCGCCAGGCCCGCATCAGCAAAAAGAAATCCGACTCATGCTCTTCACCAAAAAGTTCTTCACGGGCCTCAGCGGTTCGCTTGTCGACATTGCGCAAGAGGAAATTCCGCCCCTGCGTCAGGGCCGCCATCAACGCCACTGACCGCACGCAGCCATAATCGTCGGCGGCCAAAAACATCCGCGCATAACGCGGATGCATCGGGAAACGCAGCATGCGTCGACCGATCTCGGTGATGCGCGTGGGTGACAGCAAACGCGTCTCCGCCCCGGTCGCTTTATCGGTGAGCGGAAGCGCCTCAGGCCCAACGCGCCCAACTGCCCCGAGGTCCTCGAGCAATCCTTCGGCTCGTTCCAAGGCTTTGAGTTCGGGTTTTTCGAGCCAGGGAAAATGATTTATATCATCAATCCCCGCCGCTTTAAGCGTGAGCACGACTTCCGCCAAATCGAGTCGCTTCACCTCCGGCAATTCCTGCAAGGGTCGCTGGGCGTGTTCGCGCTCAGTCCAGAGCCGCACGCAAATTCCCGGCGCCGTTCGACCGGCGCGACCCGCGCGTTGATCGGATGAAGCCACGCTAATTTTCTCGATGAGGAGCGTATTAATGCCGCGATGCGGATCATAGCGCGCCACTCGGGCTAGGCCGCAGTCGACCACCGCCATCACGCCGTCGATCGTGAGCGAAGTTTCCGCCACATTCGTTGAAACGATTATCTTGCGGGTGTCGTACCGCGCCACAGCCCGGTCCTGCTGCTCTGGCGGCAACTCACCGTGCAAGGGATAACACAAGAAACCCCGCAACGCGTGCGAACCTTGCACATCCTGCACGGTTCGACTGATTTCAAATGCTCCCGGCATGAAGACTAAAATATCACCCGTGCTCTGCGCCGCGATGCGCTCGCACTCCCGCGTCGCAACCACCCAAACCGGGTCGTGCTCAAAATCGACGGACTTCGGCAAATATTCTACCGTGACGGGAAAGGTGCGGCCTTGGGACGTCAGGATTTCACACGGCGCAAGGTAAGTTTTTAACAACGCTGCATCGAGCGTAGCCGACATCACGATGATTTTCAGATCAGGCCGGGTCGTCTGCTGAATCTGCACCGCCCGCGCCAAGCTGATATCACCGTACAGATGCCGCTCGTGAAACTCATCGAAAATAATGGCACTGATGCCCCGCAATGAATGATCAAAGGACATCTGCCGAAGCAAAATGCCCTCCGTGACAAACCGAATGCGCGTCGCCTTAGAGATGCGAGAGTCGAGGCGAATCTGATAACCGACGATCTCCCCCAACTTGGTGCCCACTTCCTCCGCCACCCGCTTAGCCAACATGCGCGCGGCTAATCGGCGCGGTTGGAGCACCACCACCTCGCCGTCACCGAGCAGGCCATGCTTCAGTAACATCTGCGGAACTTGGGTGGACTTGCCCGACCCCGTCGGCGCCTGCACAATCAACCGCCCCTGCCCTCGAACAGCCGCCAAGAGGCGGCTCTCGAGTTCATAAATGGGTAATTCGCGGGGAGACATAGAATCGGTATATTTTGAAATGGATAGCGGGCCCGTTCGATTAACGGACGGGGTCAACCTCGTCGAGCGACAAGCGCGCAGATGATAAATCAGCGGAATCACGCTGCCGGCGACGTGAGATAACTCAGCCCAATGAGCTTAAGTTCATCGGCCGAAGCTATTTTTTGACGACCGATTGAGTCGTACTGTTCGACTCATAATCGATAAGTTAGGCTGGAATTATTCCGGCAGACCACTCATGTATGAGAACTTAATCAGATCTGAACTTTTACCTTTGATCAGCCCATGAGCACCCCTTCGACCACGGAACCGGTTTTATTTGATGTCGTCGCTGATATGCATTCGCCCGACCTTTATCAGCCGATTGCCACGGCCCACAGCGTGGAACGCTTGACGGATATCGGCCCAGCGGAAATCGCCTTTTACCATGAACACGGCTATCTCGCCGTCCGCCAAGCTTTCACCTCGACGGAAATTCAGAATGCCATCGATGGGCTCGTCAGCCTGATCATGGGTCGTCGCCCTGATTTCAAACACGTTTACTTTGAAGGGAAAGCTAAGGAAATTTTAGCTACCCTAGGACCAGAACAGCGTCAGGATGCCGTGCGGAAATTAGGTCTATTCGTGGATTTTGACGAGCGACTCAAAGCGATTTCCCACCACCCAAAAATGCTGGCCGCCCTTCAGCCCCTGTTGCACGGCGCCGAGCCATCCATGTTTCAAGACATGGCGCTCATCAAGCCACCTCGCCTCGGCCGCGAAAAGCCCTGGCACCAGGATAAGGCCTATTTCGATTATCCCATCGGCACACCGATCGTGGGCGTCTGGATCGCGCTCGATGAAGCCACCGTGGAGAACGGCTGCATGCAAATTCTCCCCGGCCGCCATCAAGAGGGCCCCATTCTGCATTTTCAGCGCCGCGACTGGCAGATTTGCGACAATACTATTCTGGGCACTAAGTCAGTAGCCGTACCGCTTAAACCCGGTGGCTTGTTGTTTTTCGACGGACTCCTGCCGCATGGCACGCCGCACAATTCGTCTGATAATCGCCGCCGTGCCCTGCAGTTCCACTACGCGCCCACGGGCGTCTCGAAGACGGCCGAAGCGGAACGACTCAGCCACTTCGGCGGCGAAGGGAAGAATGTCAGCTGCTAAGCCGCGCTTTTCGGCTTAAATTCTTAGAGTGCGCGCGCCATGAAAGGGGCCGTGCCTTATCCCACGAGAGCCATGTTCCTTGACGATGATGATTAGCCCGCCATCTACCCCGTAGCACTTCACCCTAAAAAATACTTTATAGCACATGATCTATTTATTTCCTGCCACAGCGCAGCGGTGCGCCCCTCTGCTGATCAGCCTCTTGCTCACGCTGCTCCCCGCATCGAGCCAAGCCGAAAGTTATCGCAAAAAAACTCAGTCCGTTTTTTTCCCGCCCGCTTTAACCCAAACCCTGCGGAATAATTTAGCGCAGAATCCCGCCGCCCAAGTGCAGGCTCAAGCCTGCCTCACCGCCGCCCAAGCTTGGCTTAAGCAATCTGATGCCGAGCTGTGGTCGGCTATGTTTGGCGCCACCATCCAACGCTCCTGGCACGTGTGGTCGAATGGCTTTTGCCCACAGTGCCGGCAAAGCACGCCC
>CAIVJE010000156.1 GCA_903906135.1 uncultured Verrucomicrobiota bacterium
TAAAAAGGAAGTGACTATGACTTACGCTGAAGCAGGAATAAAGTAAAATGATTAACGATAAACATGACAATAAAGTTCAGTTGATTGGCTTCTATGGCGATGATAAAGTTCATGCTTGTTCAGCTTGGACCTCTACAAGCCGCGACTTAAATGAAGACAAAATTAATAGAATTCCTAAACTTCTTAAGATGCTCGCTGATGCGGGGCATCATACTCCTTTTGAAAAGTCTAGTCTTCATTTCTTGGTGGACACTGATATCGCTAGTCATATTCATCTCATTAAGCATCGTAGCGGTGTGTCGCGGCATGGAGACCAAAAAAATACGAGTAGTACGGGCCGCCGCGATGATCCTTGGCCGGCACGTGTTGACCGCCAAAAAATTCTTCGGCCACCGCGTTAGCTGCTGGGGCCGCATAGTCTACTTCGACAATGCGCGCACCTTCAATGGAGCGGGCGAGAGCGAGGATATTATCGCGACCCTCTTTCCAGCCGTCGGCAAATCGCCCGGCGCTGCGGTGCCGGTCGATCGTGAGTAGAATTTCCGCCACTTGGCCGCGCCACGTGCGGATTTGGTGCGGCAAAATTTGTTGTGCCAGCCGGTAGTCGGAAGGGGCGAGGCTGATCTGGAGAGTGACGGGTGGCATGAACCTCAGAGCTTGCGGAACAGCGCCGTGCACCAGCCGAGGCGTTGATTCTGTCGGCATTTCTCATAAAAGTCGACCAGGTGCAGACCATGCTGGCCGAGGAAGGCAATGATCTCGGCGGGATTGGCCTGCCCTTGGTAGAGTTCGAGAAAGTTAAGTTCAATGAGGACATGCGTGATCTGCCCCTTTTGCAGAAGGCCCGCCGCGCCGCGCAGCACGCGCAGGTCAAAGCCCTGGGTGTCGATCTTCAACAAATCGATGGGCCCGAGATTCGCGCGGGCGGCGTAGAGGTCGAGGGTCGTCACGGGAACTTGCACTCGGGCCACTTCCACTTCGTCTCTGAAGGGGTTCCCGGAGTCGGTTTGGAGAGGCAAAAACGAACTCAGCTGATCGTTGGTGTAAGTGAGGAATTCACGCGCTCCCTCTTCGTCGCCCAAGCCGCTCGCGACGAGAGTAACCCGAGAACTCGAACCGAAACGCGTGCGCAGCAGGCTCTGGCATTTGGCGGAGAGTTCAAACGCGTGAATGCGGTTGGTCGGTTTTAAGGCCAGCATGCTGGCGGTGACCTCTCCGTGATTGGCGCCCACGTCGAGGCAGAGCGGGTTGGCCGAGTCCTGCAGGAGAAGTCCGACGTCGCGCCAAAGATCGTGGCCCATCACGACGCCCGCCGGCTCGCGCAACACGCGGAGTCCGAGACGCGCTAGGAGCTGCTTGAATTGGACTTTCATAGCCGATCGGAGGGAACGCGCAGACAAGCGGTGCGGAAGACGACGGCTGACCACGGAATCGGGCGCCCGTCGTTCTCGAAGCATCGGTAGCCGAGCGGCTCGAGCAGCGCCTGCGTATCATTGGTTTCTGCGTGACTATGAAAACTCATCACCAGTACGGGATGGTGTTGTGCGATGGTTTTAATCGCGCCGGCGACGGCCTTGGCCCCGTGGCCTTCCACGTCGACCTTCACGAGCTGAGGCGGTCGGATGCGACCCGCCGCGACGAGTTCATCGAGCATCAGCGTTTCTATCTGGATGGTTTTCTCGCCGGCGGCCACCGGTTCGTCCTCGTAA
>CAIVJE010000157.1 GCA_903906135.1 uncultured Verrucomicrobiota bacterium
GCCAAAATTAATGTCAAAATCCCTCCGGGAGTGGATACAGGCAATAAATTGCGCTCCTCTGGTAACGGCGAAGCCGGTACCATGGGAGGCGAGGCCGGCGATCTCTACATTGTCGTGCACGTTAAAGATCATGAAGTGTTCGAGCGGCAAGGTGACGACCTCTTCTGCGAAATTCCCATCAAGTTCACGCTCGCGACACTCGGTGGCAGTATTCATGTCCCCACATTGCAAGGTAAGGCGGCGCTCAAAATCCCCGGTGGGACCCAGTCGGGGACTACTTTCCGCTTAAAGGGACGAGGTCTGCCGCACTTGCGTGGCAATGCGCACGGGGATCAGTTGATTCGCGTACAGGTGGAGGTGCCGACGCATCTCAGCGCAGAGCAAAAGAAATTTCTCGAAGAATTTGCGCGAGTTAGCGGTGATCAGGAAGAGCCCCTCGCTAAAAGCTTTTTTGATAAAGCAAAAAAGTTTTTTTGATCTAAAATCATGCGCGTGGTTATTTTAGGTTCTGGTCGCGGCAGTAACGCTGAGGCAATTTTGCTGGCCCAGCAGGCTGGTAGGTTGGGAGATGCTCACGTGGTGAAGATTTTGTCGGACCAATTAGGCGCGGGGATTTTAGCGCTGGGGCCGCGGTTTGGCGTGCCGACTGAGTACATCGATCCAGCGCCGTTTCGCACTAAATTGGAAGGAGTGGGGGAAGATCGCTTTATCGCTGCGGTGCACTCGGCTCAGGCTGATTTGGTTGTGCTCGCGGGTTTCATGCGGGTGATTAAGCCAAAATTTCTCGCAGCCTTTTCCGGCAAGATTATTAATCTGCATCCGAGTTTATTGCCAAACTTCCCTGGGCTTGATGGCATCGGGCAGGCGTTGCGCAGTGGGGTTAAGGTGACGGGTTGCACCGTGCACGGTGTGTCCGCTGAAGTGGATGGCGGTCCCATTATCGATCAGGCGAAAGTCGAGATCACGCCTGACGAAACGTTCGACTCATTGGCGAATAAAATTCACGCCGCCGAACACGCATTGTTGCCCGCGGTGATTGCACGTTTAAGCCGCGGAGTGCGTTGACCTCTCGCGGAAATTTTAGCGTCCGCCGAGTTCGGCGGGACAATTGGGGTCTGATTAGCTTACCGTTGAAACGGAGGCGAGCTTCGCCACAATGGCTTGATGCCAATGGTGAATTAACGGGTCGGTGAAATAATTATCCTCGACGTGGCAGGGCATAGATAATTCTAAAAGCAAAGCGTCGCCGAGGCCCGTGAATGAGTGAACCTGTAGCGGAGCAATGGCGATGGTCGCACCAGCATGCAGCACCCGTTCTTGGCTCGCAAGGCTCACGCGAATTGATCCTTGGAGCACAAAAAAGGTTTCATGCTTAATTTTATGATAATGGCTCGGGCAGGTCTGATCGGCGAAAACGAAGAGATATTTCCCGCAGTAGCCGGCGGCGATTTGATTGGTGATCCATAATTCCGTCAGACCGGTGCGGTAAAAATCATTGGTGCCAAAATCCTCAAGCAATGGCTCGGTCGCGGGCGAAAAAATCCCCCAGCTCGCTAGCCGTGCGTTAAAGCTGGCCAGAGCTTTAGCTCGTATGGGGCCATAAATCTGTAGGTGATCTACGTTGTCACTCATGGCTGAATCGAAAAAAAGCGAAATACTTTTAGACTGGTTCAAGCACGACCGGATTGGTGAGAGTTCCAATTTTCTCGATTTCAATACTGACGCTATCCCCAGGGCGCAACCAGCGCGGGGTCGGTTTGGCCGCCATACCCACGCCATGCGGGGTCCCAGTTAAAATCACGGTGCCTGGGACGAGCGTCGTGCTGCCACTGAGGTATGCAATGAGGGCCGGTACGTCAAAAATCATATCGCTCGTCGTCCAGTCTTGCACGCGCTCACCATTAAGAATGGTGGCAATCTTCAGTGCGTTGGGATTCGGGATTTCATCGCGGGTCACTAAGCGAGGCCCGAGGGGCGCAAAGGTATCAAAAAATTTTCCCCGACACCACTGACTGCCGCCCAACTTGATTTGGTGATCGCGAGCCGAGACATCATTGGCGCATGTATACCCAAGCACATAATCGAGGGCATGTTCACGGGAGACATTTTTACAGACGCGGCCAATTACGACCGCCAGTTCACATTCATAGTCGACTTCCGTACTCGGCAGGTGCGTGGGAATTTCAATGGGATCGCCGGGGTGTTGCAGGGCGTTGATCCCCTTGACGAAAAGAATCGGGCGTTCGGGACGCTTGGCGCCGGTTTCATCCGCATGTCGTCCGTAATTTAGGCCGATACACAAAATCTGGGCTGGAGCAATCGGGGCTAATAATTTGGTGATGACTGCACGTTCTGCGCTCACCTTGAAGTCGCCATAGATATTTCCATCAATGCGAAAGGATGAACCATCAGGTTGTTCAGATCCATAGTGGATGGTGCCTTGCGGATTAGTATAGCGGATTATTTTCATGAAATAGGAAGTTGGTTAATGGGTATGAAGGCAGAGACTCGGTCTTTATGGTGGGCCCAGCCATGCTCAATTAGCGTGATATTCTTTAAAATTTATAGCGGCGAATGGCTAAAAGTCTACTCTAACGCATGCAGCGCCTCGGACGATTAAGCAAACGCCTGCTTGTCTTGGGGGAAATGTTGAGCATTCAGCGTCGTATCAATTTTGGATCATCTGCTCATTCGCGCTAATATCGGTTGATATCAATTGGCTTAAAATGAGGGGAAGGAATCTCCTTGCGGACATCTGCCGGCGGCAAGAATTTTCCGGCATGCAGCTTGTTGAAATTAAAATAGAAGTGAATGCGGCGATGATTGATAGCCTAGAAACCATCTTGCTCGATCTGGGCGTGGCGGGCTGGAGCATATTGGAGGATGTCATCGAACAGCGTGCTTGGATTGTTGGTATTTTTCGTGACGCGCTCGAAGCCAGAGCCTCGTGGACTGAGTTGAGCCTCTTGTTAGCTGGAATTACCGTGGGGCAGCCCGTGGAGCGATTGCTCGCTGATGAGGACTGGAAGAATAGCTATAAGATACATTTTAAAGCGTGGAAATTTGGCCGCCTCAACTGGGTGCCTATTTGGGAGCAGGATGTTTTTGTACTGCCAGCTGGGGAGGAGGTTTTGTGGCTTGATCCAGGCATGGCCTTTGGCACTGGCAATCATGAGACCACTCGACTGGTGGTCGAGCGTCTGGTGTGCTTTGCCGAGGAAAATAATGGTCAAGGCCGTGTCATTGACGCTGGTTGCGGGTCAGGGATTTTGGCCCTTTCGGCTGCCAAGCTGGGTTTTTCAGCCGTGAGCGGCTTTGATAATGATGCCGAGGCTATTCTCGTGAGTGAGAAGAATGCGGCCTTGAATGGACTCGCCGGACAAGTGGAGTTTTATACTGGCGACCTCGTAACTGGTTTGGTCGGGCGCCAAGCCGAATTAATTTTAGCCAATATTCAGGCTGATGTACTACGCGCTTATGCTCGCCAGCTATGCTCGGCGGTGGCGCCCAGCGGCCAATTAGTCCTTAGTGGCATTTTGAGCCAAGAATTAGCGCAAGTCCGTGAAGAGTTTGCCGTGCTTGTCCCTAGTTGGCGGATTGAGACCCGTATCTTGGGTGAATGGGCCGACCTTTCGCTTACTCGAACTTCTTAAACAAATATCCGCTATTAATCGAACCCCAGACTTGGATTCCTCGGGCATTGTAGCCGCGGTCCCAGGTTTTGATTTGCTGGGTGCTTATTGCTAGTTCGGTGGTGGCGTAGCTGGCCCCCCGAAGCTCACTTGCACCTCCTCGTCCTGCCGTCTTGCCCGTAAAGGTACCATCAGGGTGGGCCTGAATTATCAAAGTGCCTTCTCGTTGTAAGGTGCAATCTGTCGGGCTCAGTTTATCGATTCGGCCAGGATTTTTCCAGGCGCCTGTGGCCGCGATGGGGTCCGGTAAATTAAAAATGTGGACGTCTATATCGCCATCCTCCCTCGCGGTGCATTGATAAATGAACTGACGATAGGGATGCTCCGGAGCATCCGTGAGCGCCTGTTCGAGATAAAGCCATTGTCCGTCGGAGCGGTCGCTCCAAATGCGGCTGACGTGTAAAGTGATATCACGAAAATTTTGGTCAGCGAGTGCTTGTTCAGCTGTTGTAAATGAGCCGATCATGGCAGTTGCCAATCGCTCCAAATTTGTGGCCCCAGCAGTTATTTCTGGTGCGAGCAAAAATCCGCCGATTAAAAAACATAAAAAGGTACGCATGAGATAAACCGCCAGACACCGTGCAGCAAAGTGATGTTCCCTGCTAACTAAGACCCCAATGCTGAACATGCAACCGATCCAGCGGGCAAAACTTTGCCAGTCATTACCGCTTAGATGGCGCCTCAGGAGCCGGCCAAGCGCGAACCAGCAAGGAATATTCAGTAAAGCATAGGAGGGGCCTGAAGGGTCAGCCAAGAATTACCCAATCCAATGAAGGCCGCGACGGTCGGTGCTAGGATGCGGCGTGCGCGATAAGCCGGAGCATCAATAACTCGATCGAGTTCAGGGCTAAGGAGCAGAGGATCTAGCGCGATTGCTGCATAAAATTACCTATCATGACCCCTCAATTGAGGCACCGTCGAAATCGGCAAATCTTACAGGCTACTACAGCGGCGTTCCTACCATTTTCCACCAAAACGAAATAGCTGTGTAAACCCTGTTCTAGGACTCCGTTTAGACGAAATAAGGGCAACAAAAAATAATCCCGCTATCCAGTACGCACGGCGGATCATGGGCGGATAAAAAAATTAACCGCGAGGATGGATTATCGCGGTTATGGCAGGGTAAGCTGAAAGCTCTTCGTTGCCCTCAGAACAGATCGGTGGGGGTCCGCGACATAAAGTCTTCCATGTATGCGGTGGTGGCCTTGCCTTCAATAAAAACAGGATCACTCATAATCGCCTTATGCAGAGGGATCGTTGTTTTAATGCCACGAACTAAATATTCGCTGAGCGCCCGATAGGATCGTTGTAGCGCGATTTTGCGAGTCGGCCCATAGCAGATGAGCTTACCAATCATGCTATCATAATACGGCGGGATAGTGTAGCCGCTGTACGCGTGCGAATCAACGCGCACCCCTAGTCCGCCTGGCGCATAGTAGAGGCTAATTGTGCCAGGGGATGGAATGAAATTGCGGGCGGGATCTTCGGCATTAATCCGGCATTCGATCGCGTGTTTTTCAAATTTGATATCGCTTTGGTCGAAGCTTAGCTTTTCCCCGTTAGCTATGTTGATCTGCTGTTTAATCAGGTCGATCCCCGTGACTTCTTCTGTCACTGGGTGCTCCACCTGAATGCGGGTGTTCATTTCGATGAAATAA
>CAIVJE010000158.1 GCA_903906135.1 uncultured Verrucomicrobiota bacterium
CCCAACGACTAGCCGTTCGGTAGTCGAAATCGCGTACAGATTTCCTTTCTCATCCCGCAGAGCGGTGGCGATCATAGAAATTTCCACGACGGCTCCACTTTTCGTTAGACGCATGGTGCGATACGGGACCAAAATTTTTCCGAGAATGAGATCGTTCAATTTATCAAGCTCCGACGCCTGCTGATTGATCGGCACTCGATCGGTTATATGCAGCTTTAATGCTTCGGTCTCGCTCCAACCATACATGCGCACCGCAGACGGATTCCACGCCGTTATGTGACCCTGCAAGTCCCTGACGGTGATGGCATCTTGCGAATCGCGCACCACGACGGCCAGTCGATTTTGCGCATCAGCAGCGTGCAATTTATTGCGGACCTCCACCATCTCCGTAATATCAAAAAAACTAAGCACCGCTCCCTCGATCACATTCTCCTGCGTGCGGTAAGGATTGATGCGCATCAGATAGGAACGCCCAGAGAAGGTTCGCACTTCCAATTCTTTAGACACCAGCGTGTCGAGCACCGCTTGGACATCATCCGCCAGTTGATTATAGCCCTGCAAATTAGAAAGGAGATGGCTCACCGGCCGACCGATGTCGCCACGGATTAGATTGATAATTGCGGTAGCCGTAGGGGTGAAGCGCAGAATGCGCCTCTGGTGATCGACAAAAACCGTCGCAATGCCGGTCCCGGCAAGCAGGTTGTTCATGTCATTATTCATCCGGGACAAATCACTCACCTTGGTTTGCAATTCAGCATTGACCGTCGACAGCTCTTCATTGACCGATTGCATTTCTTCCTTGGCGGTCTCCAGCTCCTCGTTGGTGGATTGCAATTCCTCATTCACCGACTGCATTTCTTCATTAGAGGATTTCAGCTCCTCCGTGGAACTCTGCAGCTCCTCATGAGCGCTCTGGAGAGAATCATTCTTGACCCGCAATTCCTCCTTCAGCATCTGGAGGCTAAGCTCAATTTCCGGTTCGATTGATGAGGCTATTTTTGATTCCCCCGCTTCTTCAACGAGGGCGCGCTTAGCGGGAACTTCCTCCAAAATCACGAGATAATGCGGCGCATCTTGATTTGTCTCCGCACCGCCCTTCACCGACCGAATAGTCAGGTTGATCGTGCTATAATGGTCATTGGTTTTGACGCGCAGCCCGAAGTTCGTGACGGTTTCCTTGGTGCGGGCTGCTAAGTGCAAACCTGCCATCAGATCGCGGCGCAGGCCTTCGCGGGCCATTTTAAAAATATTCTGAATGCCCGCCTCGCCGGTGGCAGGCTCTAAGAACGTCCCGGCACGCCCATGCAAATAAAGAATATCACCTTGGGCGTTAACCAATGCCCCCATCGCGACGACTTGCTGCAGAAGCGCCTGCTCAGTCAATTGACGCAATGATTTAGGAACAGGCATGCTCAGCTTGGGTACAGCGTAGTGTAACGGCAGCATCATCCCCTCCAAAGGCAAGGAAAAGCGGGTCAAGGCCGCGCGGTGCACACCGAGGAGATCGGGCTTAGTTTGAAAGAGCTTAGCCTTGCGGTCTATGGCATCATATAAATCGCCCCAGGTGCCCAAGCCCTCTGAGGTACCGAGAAAAAGCATGCCGCCAGGCTTCAATGCATAATGAAACAGCGGAATAAGTTTCTCCTGCAACGGTGTGCCCAGATAAATCAGGAGGTTGCGGCAGCTAATCATATCCAGTTTAGAAAACGGTGGATCCTTGATCACATTCTGCTCGGAAAAAACAAGCAAGTCGCGGATCCCCTTATTTATCCGGTAAGAGCTGCCGTCGCTCTCCAGGGTAAAGAAGCGCGCCAGCCGTTCAGGGGAAAGGTCGGTGGCGATACTGGCTGGATAAAGACCAGTGCGCGCGCTGGCCACAGCTCGATTGTCGATATCGGTGGCAAAAATCTGGATGGGGTAATTCTGCTTGAGCGCCTCCATGTGCTCGACCAGCAAAATAGCGATGGAGTAGGCCTCCTCACCGGTGGAGCAGGCCGGCACCCAAACGCGAATCGGGCTGCCAGTTGTTTTGTCTAAAAAAAGTTTCGGAATGATCTTTTCCTCCAGGCTCTTGAAAGCCTCTGGGTCGCGAAAAAAATTCGTCACCCCAATCAGCAGGTCGTGAAACAACGCGTCCGCCTCATTCGGTGACTGCTGGAGGAAATTAACATAGTTGGTCAGCGTATCAATCTGGTGGATCGCCATGCGGCGTTCGATGCGGCGATGAATAGTATTGGGCTTGTAGAATGAAAAATCATGACCGGTATGAATACGCAGCAAGACGAAGACCTTATTCAGTTCACTCTCCATCTTGCTGGTGACCGCAGAGCCCGTCAGGCCCCCTTTGACGAATGCATGCGAGGTGTAGGCAATGAGCTGGGCCCCCATTTCAGCGGCCGGCAATTCGTAGTCGATTAGGCCGGTGGCAAGCGCGCTGCTCGGCATGCTACTATACTCACTCGTCTCAGGAGCTTGCACCATGAGCATACCGCCTTCACCCTTAATGGCGCGTAAGCCCAGCGTACCGTCACTGCCGTTGCCAGAAAGGATGATACCGATCGCCCGTTCGTGCTGATCCGAGGCTAAGGAACGGAAAAAGAAATCGATCGGCAGACGCAGACCACGTCGCTCAAGCGGCTCTAGCAACTGCAAATGGCCATTGAGAAATGCCATGTCGTAATTCGGCGGGATGATGTAGACGGAGTTGACTACGACCTTCAGCCCATCCGTCACCTCATAGACCGGCATGGCGGTAAAGCGGCGGATGAGTTCAACCAAGAGGCTCTTCGAGTCAGGGGCCAGATGTTGCACGAGCACAAAGGCCATACCGGGGTTAGCGTTCTGACGTAGGCCAGAAAAAAATGCTTCAAAGGCCGCCAGTCCGCCGGCGGAAGCGCCAATGCCAACAATCGGAAATTGCTTCAAATAGGGCGCGTCCGGCTCGAGCGGAGCAGGGTTTCCACTCATCCCCACGCTGACCCCCGCGGCACTGGAGGTGCTTGGAGGTGTCTGGATTTTTTTAGATTTCACGGCAACCCTCTCTTTTGCCATCAGACCTTGATCCGATGGCGCTACAATTTTCAGCTGCAAAAGCAGCCAATGCTTACCTGTTGCAATAAAAAATGTCCCTTTTTCGCGGAAAGTCACGATAAAGAATGAGATGATTTGCCAACCAGTCTGATGGCTGGAGCAAAGTGGGGCCACCGCCAACCGCCCAGGCTCCATGCTACATTAATGTCCAATCGTTAAATGAGCCCTGGGTCGACCGAGCCAGAGATTGCCATCGGCCCACATTGCGCCCATCTTGACTTAAATGCAGGAACTCGAAGACCTAACTCAAGTGGCCAGCCGGCGGATCACCGGCATTGGCGGCCAAATTCGAGCCAATTTAATCCCGCCCTTATGGCGAGAAGTCGCCAGCTACAGCCGAGAAAAACTGCGCGCTGATTTACTCGCAGGGGTCACGGTCGCCGTCATCACGATTCCCCAAGCCATCGGTTTCGCCCTCGTCGTCGGGCTACCCATTCATGCGGTCCTCGCGACCGCGGTGATCGGCTCCTTGATCTGCGCTTGCTACAGTTCATCCCACCACCTCGTTTTCGGGCCCACCAACACCATCAGTATTATTTTGGCGGGCGCGGTGCTGAGTCTCGCGGATGTTCCCCTAACGCCCTTGGCGAAAGTTTTGCTGCTCGGCTGCATCATCGGCATCATTCAACTAACGGCGGGGTTAACTAAAACCGGACAACTCACTCAATTTATTTCGCGCACGGTGATCATCGCCTACACGACGGCCGTGGGTATTCTGATTATTATCGGGCAAATCGGTAATTTCCTGGGGATCGATCGGGCCCCAGCAGTCAGTCTGCCCGGCACGCTCCACTACTTAATCACGAGCTTCCTGAGCTTGGATTTTAATTACCTGACGGCGGCGACCGGCGCGGGCTCACTCAGCTTGCTTTATTTATTGCGCCGTTGGCGACCGCGCTGGCCAGAGGGGCTCATCGTCCTATTTCTCGCGAGTATCGTCGCCGCGACACTCAAGCTCGAGGATCAGGGTTTACGCCTAGTCCGCGATCTCGGCGAAATGGTCAGTGCCATGCCAATCTTTACTGGATTTCCCTTAAACCGAGAGGGCTTACTCCTGCTGCCGCGCATCACCGGCACGGCGATCGCCATCGCCTTGCTCGGCATGATGGAAGCTATTTCCATCGCTAAAACTCTCGCGGCTCGTTCCGGTCAGCGGCTCGATCCGAATCAAGAGCTCATCGGCATGGGTCTCGGCAATCTCGCGGCCACCGCCTTCGGCGCAATGCCGGGATCGGCTTCCTTTCTACGCAGCGCCACCAATTTAGCCAGCGGTGGTCGGACCCAATTTGCGACCATCATCAGCAGTATCGGGGTGCTCTTGGCCGGGATCCTGCTCTCCCCGCTGCTCAATTACATTCCCGTCGCCGCGCTCGCGGCGTACCTGATCAGCATTGCCTGCCGTTTATTTAACCCCGCGCAGATCACCATCGCGCGACGGTCCACCCGCGCCGACGCGGCGGTTTTTTGGGTGACATTATTCGCCGCACTCTTCCTCCAACTTGATACCGCCGTTTATGTCGGTATTGGATTTTCACTCGTGCTATTTCTGCAGAAAGCCAGCGCCCCCACCCTGATCGAACATGCCTTTAACGACCAAGGGCAACTGGCGCAGATCGACACTCCCACGGAACGCAATAGCCCGCAGGTCTCCATCGTGCACGTTGAGGGCGACTTATTTTTTGGCGCAGCGGATATCTTCCAGGATGGCGTCCGCCGCCTCGCCGAAGACCCCCAGATCCGGGTGTTTATCTTGCGCATGAAAAATGCGCGCCACCTTGATGCCACGACGGTCATGGCGCTCGGTCAATTATTGGAATATCTCCAACTAGAAGGACGCCATCTGCTTATTTCGGGCGTGCACGGCGATGTTGCCGCCGTGCTAAAACGCAGCGGGCTCGCCCGGAAAATCGGCTACGAAAATATTTTTCCCGCCGAAGAAAATCCGACCCTCGCCACAAAAAAAGCACTGCAGCGGGCGCAGTTACTCATCGGGGTTAAACCAGAACTACGCGTCTTTTACTCGCAGCCGTCCCCCGCCAAATAAGCGCGCACTTGGGCGTCTGTTCTCTGGCTATGCATCTCCGCTTTTATCCCTACACCCTCGAGCTCGCCCATCCCTTCACCCTCGCGACGAGTTCGCGCACGACGACCCCCGCCTTGATGGTCGAACTAGAACACGAGGGGCTCATCGGCTACGGCGAGGCCGCCATGCCGCCCTATCTCGGGGAGACTCCGGCCAGTGCCGCCGCCTTTTTAAAATTAGTTGATCCCGCGGCCTTCCCCGACCTGCAACAAATCGCGGCGATCGGCGCCCAAATTGATTCGTTGGCCCCCGGCAATCCCGCCGCGAAAGCCGCCTTTGATTTAGCCTTACACGATTGGGTGGGGAAAAAATTAAACACCTCGTGGCACCGCCATTGGGGCCTCGATTTAGCCCGCATCCCCGCTACTTCTTTCACCATTGGCATCGATACCCCAGCGGTGGTGCGGCAAAAGACGCTCGCCGCGACCCCGTATAAAATCCTGAAAGTTAAATTAGGCCGCGACACGGATCGCGAACTGATCACGACGATTCGCCAAGTGACCGACAAGCCCCTCACCGTCGATGTCAACCAAGGCTGGCGCGACCGCGAGGACGCTCTGCGCATGAGTGAGTGGCTGGCTACGCAAGGGGTGTTATTCATCGAACAACCCATGCCCAAAGAGCAAATTGATGACACCGCCTGGTTGCGCGAACGTAGCCCGCTTCCTTTAATTGCGGACGAAAGCGTGCAGCGCTTAATTGAGGTACCCGCCGCGCGCGGCGTATTTGACGGCATCAATATCAAGCTGATGAAATGCACGGGGCTGCACGAAGCGCACCAGATGATCACCCTCGCCCGGCAGCTAAATCTGAAAGTGATGCTCGGCTGCATGACCGAAACCTCCTGCGCGATCTCCGCTGCGGCGCAACTTTCCCCCTTGGCCGACTGGGCCGACCTGGATGGGGCGCTGCTGATAAAAAACGATCTCTTTAACGGCGCGCAGTTGGTCGAGGGGAAAATTATCCCGACCGAGGCCCCCGGGCTCGGCCTCACGAAACGCTGAGCCTGCCGCCGGTCACAATTTTTCCATGACACTACACGAACAAATCGGCCAACTCCTGCTCGTCGGTTTTCGCGGATGCACGCCGCCCGAGTGCGATTTAGTAGAGCGCGCGATTCGCGAACAGCACATTGGCGGCGTCATTTTATTTGATCAGGAAATGGCAGAGCCCAGCACGCGCCGCCGCAATATTGAGTCACCCCAACAAGTTCGCGCGCTGATCACTTATCTCCAAGCCCAAGCTGCCCACCCCTTGCTCATCGCGGTTGATCAGGAGGGCGGGCGCGTCAATCGCCTCAAACCTGAGTATGGATTCCCCGCCAGCAGCTCACACGAGGAGCTAGGCCAACTGAATCAACCAACGGAAACCTACCGCCACGCAGAGCGCATCGCCCAAAATCTGGCCGCGTTGGGCTTCAACCTCAACTTGGCGCCGGTGGTTGATCTCGATGCTCATCCCGATAACCCCATCATCAAGGGCAAGGGCCGGAGTTTTTCAGGCAATCCAGCGGTCGTCGCCCGCCACGCGGCTGAATTCGTCGAAGCCCACCGCGCCCACGGGGTGCTGACTTGCGCGAAACATTTTCCCGGACACGGTAGCGCCACCGGTGACACCCATCTCGGCCTCGTGGACGTCACCGCCACCTGGCACGAGCGTGAACTCATCCCGTTTCAGCAACTGATCGCCGCGGGGCGGTGCGATGCCATCATGAGCGCCCACGTGATTAACCGTCACCTCGATCCAACCTACCCGGCGACCCTCTCGCGGGCGGTTCAAACCGGCCTGCTCCGTGAGCGACTCGGTTTTGCAGGCGTGATCATCAGTGATGACATGGAGATGAAGGCCATCGCTAGCCACTACGGTCTCGCGCAAGCCATCCCGCTCGCCTTGGAAGCGGGGATCGATGTGCTCTGCTTGGGCAACAATTTAAGTTATGATCCGCAGATCGCTGAAAAAGCCGCGACGATCATCGCCCGTGCCGTCGAATCCGGCCGCCTCTCGCCGGAGCGCATCGCCATCTCTTGCGCCCGCGTCCTGGCCCTCAAACGCCAAGTAATCGGTAGCGCCTAAAGCGAGCCGGGCGAACGCGCATTACGCGGCGCCCCCAGATCCCTGCACGAAGGCCGGCGTGGTCACCGCACCAGCTTCCGCGCTCCCTCAATTAATTTGTCCCACTGCAACGCGGGGCCGGGGTCAGTTTTATTCGTCTGAATATGGAAGTGTCCCAACACGCCGTGATATTTCGCTAACTCCGCATCGGTTAATTTATGCGGCACGAGCTGACCGTGGTGGTCGCGGGGGTAATCGAGGGTGATTTTGGGAAAAATCTGCGCGAGGGTCGCGGTCAGTTTGATCAACGCGGCGTATTGTTGTGGCGTGAAATCATACTGCACGAGCTCCGTCCCTTGCACGACCCCGCGCACGGGCACGGGCCGAGCGGGGCGGCCCACAAAATTTTTGATCTGCAGCATGGGATCACCGAGCCGCGCCGGGATTTTGATGTAAGGTTTCCCGTGGGCGTCCCGCTGATACCATTCGTCGAGCGTATTGGTGTCACCGGGCGCATAGGCGCCGAGGTTGGCAATCTCGATGCCGATGGAACGATCGTTGGAGATCGTGGCGTGACGGGCGCGCTCCTTCAGGTCGAGCGTTTGATAAATGGTGCCATCGAGATCGAGCATGAAATGGACGCTGAGACCGCGGTGATCATGCAGCACATTAAAGCAAACCTTGCTGAGGCCGCAGACATCATAATGGATTACAAATTGATCTACCACGCGCTGCAGGGCGGGGAGATCCCAGCCGCCACCGCGCAAGCGCTCGAGCTCGGCGGGAGCCAGCGAATTTCCGCGCAGGCTGTAACGGTTGGGCGTCGTGACCTCCTGGGCTTCAAGTTTGGTCTTCTCCCAATCGCTGGTGGCCAGCGGACTGAAGCGGCGCTCCACGCGGTAAGCATCATAACCATTCGGATCCAGCCAAGTAATCACCCGGGTCCCCGTATGAAACAATTGTCCGGCCACCACAATCTCGTCGCCGGTGCGGGTGAGCGACGTTCCGGGCTGGTGTATTTGGCAACCCGTCAGGCCCAGCAAGCCGAGGAGCACAAAACCAAGAACACGGAAACGAATGCGGCTACTCATAAGATAAAGTTCCTCGTTAAGCGCTGACCGCTTAGGGCAAAAGCGTTTTTTCTAATTCCGCGATCATGGTGCGAATTTCTCGGCCGGCTTTAATCCCGACGTAAAACACGAGAAAGCCATACCAAACAATGGAGGCGAAGAGCAAGATGGTCCAAAAAATTACCGCGGGAGTATTCATTGAGTGGAGGGGGCCGGAGTGAGCAGTGAGCCGACGATCATACCGAGAGCAGCGAGGCCAAAAGAGGAAGCGCCCGCGACTTCGGGTGCAATCGGATAGGTTCGCCCTAAGAGAAGAAAAGCCAACGGGCCAATCGCGCCTAAAATCAAAGCAGCCCCGGCCCCTGTCGCATTGCCGCGCGGCCAATAAAGACCCGCAACCAACAAAGTGAAGACACTCGCGAGGTAAATATTACCGGTAACCG
Organism: uncultured Verrucomicrobiota bacterium; assembly: GCA_903906135.1. GTDB lineage: Bacteria > Verrucomicrobiota > Verrucomicrobiia > Opitutales > Opitutaceae > Lacunisphaera. The sequence continues at coordinate 8,739 of CAIVJE010000158.1, forward strand.
CGAGGTAGTCCCACGCATTGCCGGGCAACTCATACCAGAGCCCGTAAAACAGCAAAAAGATGGCGATCGCCAGGACCAGCAGGCGCGTGAGCAAGAGTTGCTGCTTGGGCGCGAGGGGCTTCCGCAGGCACGGGGTGATTAAATCATTATAAATGACGGTGGCCCACGTCAGCATATAGCCGCTATCCGTCGACATTTCCGCGGCGAGCATCGCGGCGACCACGAGGCCAATCACTCCGACCGGGAGCACCAAGCTCAGATAATGCGGCATCGCGGTCAGCGAGGTTAGCTCTTTAGGCAGTCCGCCCTGTTGGGCGTACCAGACGAAAGCCGCCGCGCCCCATAGACCAGGGAGCAAAAAACGACCCACATAATAAAATGCGGTTTGCCGATACATGCGTTTGGCGGTGTCAGCATTTTTAGTGGCCAACACTCGGCTGATTTGGGTCTGCCACGTCGTGGCGACGGCAATATTAAGCGCAAACTGCCAGAGCAAATACCCCCAACCAAAACTGGAAGCATGAAAAGGATTAAACGGATGAGCCGCCATCTGCGTAACGGAGGGCGCCGCCCCACCTCCGGTCCAAGCCGTGGTGAGACCTTGGACCAAATTAATCCAGCCAATGTGATCGATCACCAACACGGAGGTAACCACCAAGCCGACCCCCATAACTAAAAATTGCAGATAATCCGTGACGAGGACGGAAAGCATCCCGCCGAGTGCCGTATAGATGAGCACGAGGCCAAGGAGCACCGTCATGACCCACTCGAGCCAACCGGGCGGCATACCGGTGGCGGAGACCAAAAACTCTCCCCCGAGCCGGAGGAAGATACCCATATTAAGCAATCCACCGAGCACCACAAAAAGTCCGGCCAACCAGCGCACGCGCGAGCCAAAGCGCTTTTGAAAGAGTTCTGGAATTGTCATGACCCCCGCGTCCCGCAGCGGACCAATCACAAATCCCGTGCGACCGATGAGCCAAATGGCGATGCACATAATCACGCCAATCATGGAACCAGCGAAACCCTTTTCGTAGCCCAGTTGCCCCGTGTACATAATCGTCACCAACCCAAGTTCGGTGGCGGCGAGCGAGGCGATGCCGAGATTTACATCCATCTCGCGACCAGCGACGGCAAAATCTTCCACGCCGCGCACAAATTTCCTCATCCATAAACCGGCGGCCAGGCAACCGATCAGGTAAGCAATAATGATAATCCAATCAGGCAGGGTAAGGTTCATGGAGAAACCTTCATCACGTGATGAAGCGAATAGGGGTAGCTCGAAGTTGGCGGTCAGCCCCAGCGAAGGAAAGGTGATTTTCTATTATATCGGGCCACCCGATCACCCGCGGCGCCCGCGCCGGCTTAAACTTTCCGGCCAAATTGCGGATCAACCTTAATTAAGGCCGTGACAAAAAAAGAGGGGACACTGGCAACCAAGACCCAGAGAAAAAAATTAAGATAGCCCAAATGATCCTGAATCCACCCCGCCGCCATCCCGGGAACCATCATGCCTAAGGCCATGAATCCCGTGCAGATCGCGTAATGCGCCGTCTGGTGCGCGCCGGCCGCCACCATAATCATATACATCATATAAGCGGTGAAGCCGAAGCCGTAGCCAAATTGCTCCACCGCTAACGCGGCACCAATCACCAGCAGATTCGCCGGTTGGGTTACCGCCAGAAACACAAAAATAATATTGGGTAAATACATGGCGAATATCATGGGCCACAGCAGTCGCTTCAAACCGTAGCGGGAAATAATTAAACCTCCCATAATTCCGCCCAAGGTCAGCGCGATTACTCCCACGGTACCATAAACAATCCCCACTTGCTGCGTCGTGAGCCCAAGCCCGCCAATCGCCCGACCGTCGAGAAGAAAGGGGGTGACCAACTTCAGTAATTGCGCCTCGGCAAATCGATAGAGCAGCAAAAAACTGAGGATAACTTTAATGCCCGGGCGGCGAAAGAAAGCCCCAAACACGGCCCGATAACCCGCGGCAAAAGGCTGCCCCGCCCCCACCGGTCCATCCCCCGTCGGGCGCGGCAACACCAGCCAATGATAAAGCGCGAGCCCAACAAAAAACACCGCGAGCAGGATGAAGATGGCGGTCCAAGCCACGCGGACATCACCCGTAAATTCCTGCAGCGAGCCCGCCAAATAAACTAAGCCGCCCTGCCCCGCAATCATCGCGAGGCGATAGAACGTGCTGCGCACTCCGACCAGTGCCGCTTGCTGATGCGCCGGGAGCGCGAGCAAATAAAATCCATCGGCCGCAATATCGTGCGTCGCCGAACTAAAGGCCATCAGCCAGAAAACCGCTAAGGTCAGTTGAAACCCATTCCCCGCCGGCACCGTGAAGGCCACTAAAGCCAAAGCGAGCCCGAGCAAGAATTGCAGCCCCACAATCCACCAGCGTTTCGTGCGATACAAATCTACCACCGGCGACCACAACGGCTTGATGACCCACGGTAAATACAGCCAGCTCGTGTAGAGCGCGATCGCGGTGTTCGAGATCTGTAAATTTTTATACATCACCACCGAAAGCGTCATCGCCACGACGTAGGGAATACCTTGCCCAAAATAAAGCGTCGGAAGCCAAAGCCACGGCCGCGTCGCGCGAGCAATCGGAGTATTCATCAGTGGCGACATTAAAGCCGCGGGCGGTTTAAGCGCAAGGTGACGCGCGCACTTTCATTACCCAGTCGATCGATCGACGAAACCACCAGAATTTCCGCCTCACGCGCTTCCACCAACGGTGCACTCGCGGGCTGAATAGAAAATTCCCAAGCTTTTCCCTGCCCCCGCCAGATGGCATAATTCGCCACCGGCTTACCCGCGGCGGGTGTGATCATAATTTTCCCATCGCTCAGCCGCTTAAGTTCAGGGGCCAGCGGGGCCACCGCATCCAGCCAAGGCGTCGTGGGCACCAACGCAGCCTGCGCGTATGCGCCCGTTTGCAAAAGCGTGCTAATCCCGCGGCGATCTTCCAGGAGCGCCACCATGCTAAAATGCACGTGCCCGCTGGTGGCCGGCTGCGCGCGGGCCGCCGTGATCTGCTGCGCAATTTCACCGACCGACCAACTTTGGGGCGTATCGTTAATTCGGCTGGTGAATAGCCCAGGCCAGAGATGAAAACGTCCGTTAATTTGCTGGGCCCAATAATCGAGTAAGATCGGAAAAGACTGCCCCGGCGCCGCTGCTGGCCAGTAAAGCTGCGGCGTCAGATAATCCAGCCAACCACGCTCGATCCAGTGTTCAACATCAGCATAGAGTTTATCATACTGACTAAAGCCCACGATCCCGGGCGGCCGGCGATCGGGCCGACCGATGCCGAAGGGACTGAGGCCAAATTGCACCGTGGGCTTGAGCGCATGTATGGTGCGCTGCAGTTGCTCCACGAGATTATCCACATTAAGGCGGCGCCAGTCGGCCCGGTTGAGCGTGCCCCCACCATCGCGATAAATCTTCCAGGACGGCTCATCGGGAAAATCCAGCGGCTCAGTTAGCTCTTGCGGTTGGGCCGCGCCGGCCACCGTCCGGGCAATCGGATACGGATAAAAATAATCATCAAGATGCACGCCATCGACATCGTAGCGCCGCACCACATCCGCAACGACGGCGAGCGTCCGTTGCACCGCAATCGGCTCACCCGGATCCAGCCACCAGGATTCGCCGTATTTTTTTACCGCAGCGGGGTGCGTCAGCGCCAAATGGTTCGGCGCAAAAGCTGACTTCGCCTGATGATGACGCGCGCGATAAGGATTAAACCACGCATGCAGTTCAAGGCCACGCCGGTGGGCCTCTTCAATCCACACTTGCAGCGGATCATAGAATGGCACCGGCGCGCGCCCTTGTTCCCCGCCAAGATATTCGCTCCACGGTTCCAAGGCCGACGGATAAAGCGCGTCGGCCGCGGGGCGCACCTGCAGAATAACCGCATTTAACTTCAAAGCACTCACCCGATCAAGAATGGTTAGTATTTCCGCGCGTTGCTGCGCCACCGATAAACCCGCTTGGCTGGGCCAATCAATGTTCGCCACTGAGGCAACCCAGACTGCTCGAAATTCGCGGGGCGCAGGAGGCGGACCAGCCATGAGCGGGGACGGCGGAGTTGTGCAGCCCGTGAGAAAGAAACAAAAAAATGTAACGGCCCCCAGAAAAACGATTAAGCGAGTGAGACCTGAGGCTGCTGTTCCGACCCGTCGGTTTACGCTCCGGGCCGCGAGCAAATTAGCCCAACCATAGATCGGAGCGATGGCAGGAAAATCACTCATGGCCGGTTCAGCTAGGAGAGAGTGCGCGCCGGACGCTGCCCTCCACCGCGTCGAGGGCCGCGTGGGCGGCGGCGACATCGAGCTTCAGCCGAATCATCACGATCGCCACTTTTACCCGATAGCCGCAGGCCTCGAGCGCCGCGCGGGCACTAGCTTCATCGGCCCCCGCCGCTTGCCGCGTTAAGGCCACCGCGCGCCGGACCAATTTCGCATTGGTCGGCAATACATCGACCATCAAGTTACCGTAAACTTTATTCAGCCGAACCATAATCGAACTCGAAAGCGTGTTGAGCGCAATTTTCTGCGCGGTACCCGCCTTGAGTCGCGTGCTTCCGGAAATGGTTTCACTGCCCGTATCGAGCGTGATGCCAATGTCCGCTTGGGTGGCCACGGGAGCCTGGGGATTATTGGCGAGGCCGATCGTCAACGCGCCCGCACTTTTCGCGGCCGCCAGAGCGCCCAGCACGTAAGGAGTATAACCCGACGCCGCGATCAGCAGAACGACATCTTGCGGCGTAACCGCCAACCCGCGCAGATCCGCCCCACCCTGAGCCTCATCATCCTCCGCGCCTTCCGCGGCGGAACCCAATGCGGCGTGACCACCGGCCAACAAAGCAGCGACGCGATCCTTCGGCCAAGCAAAGGTTGGAAATAATTCTACGCTGTCTAACAGGCCCAGGCGCCCCGACGTGCCCGCGCCGACATAAATCAAACGTCCACCGGCTGCGATGCGCGGCACCGCGGCATCGACCGCCCGCGCCAAGGCCTCAGCCGCGGCATGGACGACATTCGCCGCCACCACTTGATCAGCGGTAAAAGCCCGCACGAGATCGGCGGAAGCATATTGATCAAGATTACGGTGCTGGGAGCTGGGAGTTTCCGTGTTGAGCATGGCAAAAAGATAATCGGCGTTGCGGCAACGGGTTCAATCGTTCATTTCATGAGAGTGCTTTGTCTCCGCCAACTTTTACCCGATGTCTGAGCTCTATATTGGAACGCTCTCTGGCACCAGTGTAGATGGCATCGATGCTGCGCTCGTCCGTTTTTCACCCCAGCCAGAACTCATCGCGACCCATTGCGCACCATTTCCACCCGCGCTGCGCGAAACAGTGCTCAGTTTATGCCGGCCCGGTGAAAATGAAATCGACCGACTCGGGCAAGCCGACGTGCTCATCGGTCAGGCGATGGGGCAAGCCGTGCAAGCCCTGCTCGCTAAAACCACTTTCACCGCGCGGGATATTTGCGCCATCGGCAGTCACGGGCAAACCATCCGCCACCGTCCGAAATATACGCCGGCCTTTACGCTCCAAATCGGCGATCCCAACGTAATCGCCTCTCTCACGGGCATTCCCGTGGTCGCCGATTTTCGCCGCAAGGATCTCGCTCTCGGCGGACAAGGCGCCCCGCTCGTGCCGGCGTTTCATGACGCGGTATTTCGCTCGGCCAGCAGCGACCGCGTCATTGTCAATATTGGCGGCATCGCTAATCTCACCGCACTGCCCGGAAAAAATGCGACGGTGCTCGGCTTCGATACGGGCCCCGGCAATACGTTATTGGATGGCTGGTGTCGGCAAACTACGGGTGAGACCATGGATCGTGATGGCCAACTCGCGGCGCAAGGCACGGTGCAGCCCGCCCTGCTCCACGCGCTGTTGCAGGACCCCTATTTTCACGCCCTCCCCCCAAAAAGTACGGGGCCGGAATATTTTTCGTTGGCCTGGCTGCAGGCGCACCTCGACGCCACCGGCGGCGGTCGCGCCGCGGATATCCAAGCGACGCTCGTCGCTTTGACCGCACGCACGATCGCCGACGCGATAAAAAAAATCCCCGCCGTACGGCAACCCGAGGTTTTTATTTGTGGCGGCGGCGCCCATAATCCCCAGCTGCGGGCCGCGCTCGCGGCGGAATTAACCGACTGCCCCATCCAACAAACCGAGGCCCTCGGCATCGCGGCCGATTGGGTTGAGGCGATGGCTTTTGCTTGGTTAGCTCGTCAGCGTTGGCAGGCCCAACCTGGCAATTGCCCCGTCGTCACCGGAGCCGCGCGGGCGGCCGTGCTCGGTGGCTTATGGCTACCCAATTAGGCCGAAAAATCCAGCCAAGCTCGCGCGGGCGGCGCGGGGAGCTTAATCTCACCGCTGGCCACGCGGTGCAAAAACAAAGCCACGATTTGCGCGCGGGGAGCAATCGTCTCGACACGGCAAATTTCACGATCGCTGTGCAGCGCATCGCCGAGGGGCCCCAGCCCATCAAGATTCGGCAAACCGCCCGCCGTTAGAAAGTTTCCATCCGAGGCTCCGGCGCCATGAACCCACGTGAAGGGAGCGACCCCCACGTCAGCCGCGGCCCGTTGCCATTCAGTGAAAGCAATTTCTTCTGCGGGGAGACATTCTTTCGGCGGACGATTAAACCCGCCGGTTAATTCGAGTCGGTAACCCTCGCGGGCACTGATCCGGTCGGCTTGCTCCTGCAGGCGAGCGAGCAGCGGGGCCCGATCGGCGAGCCGAGTAATGCGGACATCAATTTCCGCTAAGGCGAAGTGCGGCACCACGTTGGTGGCCGCGGTGCCACCGCGTATATTGCCGACGTTAACCATCACCGCGGGCAGCGCGGCCGGAATTTTTACGATCTCGAGCAGAAATTCCGCCAGGGCGAGCACGGCATTGCGACCATCATTGGGGACTTTCGCCGCATGCGCCGCTCGCCCATGACACGTAGCGGTAAAAACCCCTGTGCCCTTCCGCGAATGAATGATGTTACCCGTGGGCCGAGCGGGTTCGAAAACAAAACCAAAACAATGCTGCGCGCCGGCTTGCTGGAAAAGTTGGACCGTGCCGTGCGAACCCGTCTCCTCATCCGGCGTGAGCAATACTTCCCAGCCAACTTGCGCGGCGTGCGGAGTTTGCTCGAAAGCCTGCAGGGCTGCGAGCAAAGTAACGAGACCGCCCTTCATATCTGCGACGCCGGGACCGTTGAGCGTATTTTGATCAAGCCAGCGACACCGCTGAAAAGCATCATCCGCCTCGTACACCGTATCGTAATGACCGCACAGCATGACCTGCACGGGAGCGGAGGGGCGTTGGCGAACACTGAGGGCGGTAACGCCGGCCGGATTAAAACCCGGCGCAGCAGCCGCCAACTCGGTAATCGTGGCGGCCGGGAAAGCGGCGGCAAACTCGAGCCGCAGGGCCGCACTCATGCGCGCGAGCCCAGCCGCGTGACCGGAACCAGAATTAATATTGGCCCAACGTTCGAGCAGCGCACCCAATTCGGCGGTACGGGCAGGCAAGGCAGCAATGGCAGGAGGCAGGGACATAAAGGGTGGTATTCGCTGGTAATTAAATTCTCGGATACTCTTTTTTTGCTAAATTTAGCCGTGAGGTGAATCAAAATCCCGCCGGTGCGCCGCCAACCTTAATGGTAATTAACCGCAGGCCGATGGGCCAACTCCAGCGTGAACTGATGAGAAGCAAAATGAGTAAAAAAAGGGGCGATCCGAATGGACCGCCCCAGTAGAATTTCAGCGCGCCCGCTCAAGCCGAGCGAGCGATCTGGTTGGTCAACGCAATTTATAATCGACGGAGAGCGTGAAGGCGCGACCGCGAGGATCGGCGATCCGAGGCTCCCAGCTGCTGCCGGCACCCGTGTTGGTGTCGTAGGCGACCGAGAAGGGCGGCTCGGTGTTGAAGAGGTTCTTAATCCCAGCAATCACCGCGAGGTCCTTGCTCCAGCGGTAAGTCAGACTCGCGTTGTAGGTAATATATTCACCGACCTTCGGATTCCAGTTAGCAGGTGTAACCAAACCAGCGAGCACGCCGGGAGCGATATAGTCCATGTAGCCGGCGCGATAAAGCTGACTGACGCGGCCCGTCCACTTGCCCTTGTGGTAGGACGTCGAGGCCGAGTATTTCCACTTCAAGCCGATGTCGCTCGCGCGAGTAAAGCGGCCGATTTCGCTATTACCCCAAGGGGCGCTGGCCAGCAGGCGAGATTTTTTCTCGATGAGCTGAGTGACATTAAGATCGGCGATCAATTTACCACCGTAGACTTCGAAATCTCCGCGGGCATTATACTCAATGCCCTTGGTCGAGGTTTCACCGGCATTGAGCCAGCGACTGTCGATCGCAGAAATCAAGTTGGCGCTGTCACGAATGATGGCGTTGCTGAAGAGTTGATAATTTTTCAAAATATCCGACGCGCCGAGGGTCAGGATGGTGCCATCGCGATTGATCGACCACCAATCGGCGCTCAACGTGATGTTTTTGAGCGGTGAGATCACGATACCGGCCGAGTACATCTTGGCGTTCTCCGGATCCAACGTGGCCTTACCACCCGAATAAGTCAGGATGCTGTTAGCCGGAATCGCGAGGTTGGTGTAGGGATTAATCAAATCGAGACCGGCGTAGATGCTCTCCGTGCGCGGGTCGAACTGCTGCTTGAAGGTCGGCACGCGGAAACCCGTGCTGTACGAACTGCGGAGGAGCACTTTTTCCGTAGGAACAAAACGAAGCGTTACCTTCGGATTGGTGCTGCTGCCGAAGCCGGTGTAATCGTCGCGACGAGCGGCAACATTCAAGTCGAGGGTCTTCAGCAGAGGAATCTGCAGTTCGGCGAAAACCGCCTTGATATCGCGACTGAGCGTACCCGCCGTGGCCAAGGTGTTATCGAAGGGAGCGTTGAAGATAAAGTTCTGTACGGAAGTTGAGTCAGAACGTGGATCACCCGCGAAGGTGTATTCTTCTTTGCGGATATCGAGGCCCACCGCGCCCTGGATATCACCAGCCGGCAGATGCCACACTGGGCCTGTGGCCGTGAAGTCAGCGGTCGTGGTCGTGAACGTGCCGCCGTAAAGCTGAGCCCCATCAGCGCGCACGGCATCAAGTGCCGTGAGCGCGGCTGGGCTTTGCGTATACGAGAATGGGTTGAGTAGGCCATTGTTGATCAAAGCCGCAAATGGGTAAGCGTAGAAGTAACCGCGATTCAGGCGCGACTTGCCTTGGCTTTGAGCTTGGGCGAGGCCGGCGCGATACTCCCACCCTTGCAGGAAGGACAGCGGACCCTCGGAGCTGAGGAGAAAGCGACTGGTGTCGCTGACCGTGGAAATCTCACGATTGCCGACCGGCTCAGCGCGCCAACGGAATGGGATGGGCTGGCCGCGGTTAACCTCCAAGGCAGGGAAGAAGGCGACCAAGGCGTTGAAGACGCGATTGTAGTCAGAACCGGTGCTGGGGTAAGCGAGATTGTAGAAAGGATTGGTCGTCGAGGTGGAGCTCGAAATCTGGTTGGAAGAGAAACTCTTGGTCGACTCCGAGCGGCCGATCACAGCCTCGACGGTAAGGAGATGTTCACCGAGTTTAAAGGAACCCCGGCCGACGAAGTTGGTGTTCTTGACGGGCTGCTGCAGCACCGCGGCGCGACCGGTATCCCAAGCGGAGCCGTATTTGGACGCTGGGCTATTCCAGAGCAATTCAGCGTAAGGACCCATGCCATCAAAACCGGTGTAGCCAGCCGTGTTGGTGGGGAGATCGATGATATTGATGCCGTTAACCCGCAGGGCCGCATTGGCGGGATCAAGTGGGCCCGTGCCGCGCAACGTGGTCGTCGTGCTCCCAGCGCTCAGGACGTTATAGAGGGAATTGATCGCAAAAATTGTCGCGATGGGGGTACCGCGCGTGTCGGGCGAAATGCCGCGATCAGGCTGGAAGGTATTGACGAAATCACGCTGGTCACCGCGGAGGACCTTATGATCCGAAAGCGCGAGGGAAGCCATGAGGTTCCACTTGTCTTTGTTCAAATCGCCCCAGCCGCCGACCACCGAATAACGATTGATGCGACCGCCACCCTCTTGGGTGATGTCGTTGGAAGCATTGGCGCGAACCCCGCGAAAATCGGTCCGCGTGATAAAATTAATAACCCCGCCGACGGCATCGGTACCGTAGATCGCGGACGCACCGTCCTTGAGGATTTCGACGCGCTCAATGGCGGGGAAAGGAATTGAGTTGAGATCGACGACCCCGCCGTTGAGCCCGTGGGAGGCAACGCGACGACCGTTGAGGAGCACCAAAGTGGCATTGGAACCTTGGCCGCGAAGATTGGCGGAAGTGGCGCCGTTATTGCCACGCTGGGCGCCGGCGACCACGTCGGCGTTACTCGCCAAATTGTCTAGACCGTTACCGTTGATATTAATTTGAGAAATCAACTGCTCCGCGCTCGCGATGCCTTGTTGATCCATATCCAGACGCGTGATGGTCTCCATCGGCAAAGCGCCTTCGTTAGCGATCCGCTTGATCATCGAACCGGTGACGATGAACTTCTCCAAAACAATGCGCTCGGCCGGGCCTTTAGGGGTCGCGAGGCTAGCAGGGGCATCAGCCGCCTGCAAAGTGAAGCTGGCGGTGAACAGGAACAGGCTGGCGGCGATCCGCAACAGCACAGCCTGCAATGAAGTCAGGCGAGGTAGGTTAGGTTGGCTCATAGGTGTGGTAGGTTATTGGAACTTGGTTCCGGATTTAATCTTGGCTGCAAGGGGCTGAAATCGAAAGTGAAATCGAAGCAACTCCAAGAAAAATAACCGGCAAGTCTCAAGATCGGTTATTTGACTGCATTAGCTGTGTATACCGATGTGATTTTGAAAATAAATTATCAGTTAGCGGCGACGGCGATCGGGCAAATCGCGACGGGCACGCGGCACTGACCGGCCGCTATGTCGATAGGCCAACGGGGAAACGCCATAGGCCACACGAAAAGCACGGCTAAAGCTATAAATAGAACTAAATCCACAAAGCTCGGCGATCTCCGACACCCGTTGCGGCCCGAGCCGAAGATGCCCACAAGCCTGCTCCAGTCGTAAATGACGCAAATGCCGGCCAATGCTAACGCCACACGAAGCTCGAAACCGCGCGCGCAGGTGGCTGGGGCTAATGCCCAAAGCGCGGGCCATATCTTGCAGACTCGGCGGCTCATGGCTCCGCTGCGCTAATTGATTCACACGCGACAAAAGACCGGGTTGGGTGGTCACGGATAATACAGTCGTGGGCGCCGCCAGCTTAAGCCGCCGCAGTCGCGCGAGTAAAATTGATAGAATGAGAATGGGTAAATCCGCGGTGCGTTCAGTTTCATAAGCCTCCACGAGCTCCGCGGCCAAGGAACGTAACTGAGGCGTTAATCCAAATGGCTGATAGCGGAGTGCCGCTAACTCGACCACTTCGGTTGATTCAAAGGTCACAAACAACCAAGCCAGTGTTTCGTGAGCGACCTTGGTGTAATGGTGAAACTGAAAGGGGAAAACCAACAACCCCTCCCCGGCCCGTAACCGAATAGCCTGATCATCGACGCAAACCGTAGCGGCCGTCCGCAGCGCGAAAATTAAAACAAAACGATGATGCAGGGAGCGCCCCCGCCGAGGTTTATGGAGATCGGTGGCGGTGCTGCGCTGGAAGCAAACCACATTGTCCGGCAGCGCAAGTTTCGCCGCCGACCGCCCCGCCAACGGATGCAGGGGTTGCGGCAATCGCGCGACGAGTTCTTTCAGCGGGGGTGAAACCGAGGTTAGCATTTATGTTAAAAACATCATCATTTCTGCTATTGGTTCTAAACGAGGCGAGCCTTATTATCGGGAGCGATTTAATCCCCCCCTGCCCCACGCCATGATTTCCTCCTCCCTCCTCGAGCGCAACCATCACGAACATTCTCCCGTCGCCGTATTCGCGGGCAGTCTAGCGGCTTCCCGCACCGTGGCCCAAGAAATCGCCACCCTCATTCGGGCGCGCAATCGCGAAGGCCGCGCCTGCGTACTCGGCCTCGCGACCGGCTCGACTCCCGTCAGCTTATACGCGGAGCTCGTGCGTCTGCACCGGGAAGAAGGTCTGAGTTTTGCTAACGTCACGACTTTCAATCTCGACGAATATTACCCCCTCGGCGCCGAACAGCCCCAGAGCTATCGGCACTTCATGCGGACCCATCTCTTCGATCGGGTGGATATCGATCCAGCGCGTACCCACCTCCCCTCAGGCACAGTGACCAAGGCGGAGGTCGATGGCCATTGCGCGGCCTACGAAGAAGCCATTCGCGCGGCGGGCGGGATTGATTTACAACTTCTCGGCATTGGCCGCACCGGCCATATTGGCTTCAACGAACCCGGCAGCCCCCGGCACTCACTCACCCGATTGGTAACCTTAAATCCGTTGACGCGCCGTGATGCCGCGGCCGATTTTGGCGGGGATATGGCGACCCCACGGCACGCCTTGACCATGGGCGTACGCTCGATCTTGAACGCTCGGCGCGTAATTCTGATCGCCTGGGGCCAACACAAAGCGGACATCGTGCGGCAAGCCATCGAGGGCGAAGTTAACTCGCAGGTCACCGCCTCGTTCCTCCAGGAACACGCGAACGCTTTATATGTGCTCGATGCCGCGGCCGCCGGTTCCCTGACCCGTTATCGCACGCCGTGGCTCATTGGCCCGTTGGCTGATCAAGGACTCGCGTGGGATGAGCGCATGACGCGGCGCGCTATTCTTTGGCTCTCACAATTAAAACAAAAACCCATTCTCAAGCTGACTGACGACGATTATAATGAAGCCGGTCTGCAGGATCTCAGCCGAGCGCACGGTTCCGCTTACGAAACTAACCTCGCCGGTTTTTATCAGATGCAACACACGATCACCGGCTGGCCGGGCGGCCGCGATCCCGCAAAAGCCAAACTAGGCGATGCCCCCGTCCGCCCCCTGCGCGCGGCCGGCGCCGGAGTTTTCCCCAAGCGCGTGCTCGTGCTATCGCCGCATCCGGATGATGATGTCATCTCCATGGGCGGCACGCTCTGTCGCTTAGTCGATCAAGGGCACGAGGTGCATATCGCCTATGAAGTTTCCGGCGCCAGCGCCGTATCCCATCAGTCAGCGTGGAATTTGTTAGCCTTTGTACGCGACAGCGGTCTCGCCAATCCGGCCGAAACTAATCGGCTCACCACGTTGTGCACCAGCCTCAGCAGCGACCAAGCCCCTACCCCCACAGCGGAAATGCTCAAATGGAAAGGACTCATTCGCCGACACGAAGCCATCGCCGCCGCGCGCGTCTGCGGCGTGCCCGAGCGCCAATTGCATTTCCTCGATCTCCCTTTCTACACCGGGGAAACCCGCGGCCGCACCTACGGGGCCGCCGATGTGGCCGCCATGGCCAAACTGCTTAATGAATTTAAACCGCAGCTGATTTATGCCGCCGGCGATTTAGATGATCCCCACGGCACGCATCGCCTGTGCTTGCATGTCCTGCGCGACGCGCTGGCCCAAGCGGCCACGGCCAAAGTAGCTTGGCTAGCTCAGGCCGAACTCTGGCTCTATCGGGGAGCCTGGGCGGAATGGCCGCTCGATGAAATTGATCTCGCCGTCCCGCTGAGCCCACAAGAAGTACTGCGCCGCCGCCGCGCTATTTTCCGGCATGAAACCCAAAAAGATCAGGCGCTTTTCCTCGGAGAGGATCGCCGGGAATTTTGGCAGCGCACCGAAGATCGCAGTCGCAACTTGGCCCAAGCTTATAACGCACTGGGGCTCGCTGAATATGAAGCCATCGAAGCCTTCAAGCGTTACGACCCCGTAGAATTTTCCGCGTCGAAGGCGTTCTAACGCATCGATCCTCCGCCTGCTCGTTAGCGGAAAAGCCCAAGCCTGAAACGCTGGGCCTCAGATCCGCACAAACCATTGTCGACGCCACAAAAGCCCGGCGATCAACAGATGGAGCAGCACGAAGGCGACGGCATAGAGTAGCGACGCATTAACCGGAGTCGCATAAGGCGCAAAAGCGGTCGCGTAAATCCAGCCCTTCAGCGTGACAGCGGCACCCGTGGGACCGACCCACGAGATCACCCCGAGCAAGCGGCCGAGGAGTCCAGCGAGCACAAAGATCACAATCGCATTCGAGCCATAAATAATCAACGGCGTGGCCCAGCGCCGATAGCCGCGCACTTCGATGAGCCAGTAAAATACCGCGAAAATCATCGCCGCGGCACCCGCGGTAAAAAGCACGAATGAACTGGTCCACAGATTTTTATTAATCGGCATCCAAGGGACCAGCCCGAGACCACTGATCAGGAGCGTCACCCCTAAGCCACCGAGCCGGATGGCCTTAACGGAATCAGTCGCCGCCGCGCGTAGTATCTGGCCGGCAAGCACGCCCAGCAATGTGGTCGCAATCGCGGGCAGCGTGGACAACAGACCCTCCGGATCAAAACCCGGCGCCGGCGCCCCCGACCAAGTATGACCTGCGAGGAGATGCGAATCGATCCACCACGGCAGACTTCCCTGCGCGCTGAGTTGGCCGGCCCCATAACCCGGTACGGGCACCAGCATCAGCAGCGCCGAGTAAACCATTAGCAACCCGCCCGTCCACGCAACCTGACCACGCCAAGTACTGCGCAGAAAAATTGCACTCGCCGCCCAATAACAAAGCGCGATGCGCTGCAGCACACCGGGGAGGCGCAGCGTCGCTAAGGAAAAGTGCTGCGCTGAAAGCAGCCCGAAAGGGAATGCATTGAGCAACAACCCCAGCAAAAAAATAATCCCGGCGCGGCGCCAGACATGAGCCATGAGTTGACGGTGATCCGCCCCCGCCGCAACGCGCTGCGCAAAGGCGAAGGTAATGGCGACGCCCACGATCCATAAGAAAAACGGAAAAACCAGATCCGTCGGCGTCCACCCGTGCCACGCCGCGTGTCGCAATGGAGCATAGACGTCGCGCCCAGAGCCGGGGTTATTAACCAGCAACATCGCGGCAATGGTTGCGCCGCGAAAGGCATCCAATGAAATCAGCCGATGGCTTAGGCCCTTAGTCAAAGTTTTATAAAATTAACGCGAAAAGCGGACGCGGCAAGAACGGAGCCAGTGGTCGCGGGGTAGCCGATCGCCGAGAGCGCCACCCGTTTGCTTTGGTTACTTGGCACCTTCCGATGCAAGGCGTACCGCAATTTCATCGAGCGCGGCGGTGCCTTTATGACCGGGCGAGGCCAAATAACGGTTGAGCATCACACTGAAAACCAGCCGCTCGCCGGCAGCCGTCGTCACATAGCCCGACAAGGCATTCACCCAACGGAGACCGCCAGTTTTCGCATGGACGTTTCCCTCCGCCGCGGTCCCTTGCATCCGTTGGGCCAAAGAGCCGTCCACGCCCGCGGTCGGCAAGGCCGCCAAAAATGCGGCCGCTTCACGATGAGACGCCATTGTCGTAAGTAAACTTACCGTAGCAGAGGCCGTCGCTAGATTGTTGCGCGAAAGACCCGAACCTTCATCAAACAAAACGGCTGAAGTTGGGATGCCGAGGCGAGCAATAAATTTTTCTAACGCCGCGACCGCCAATTCATCGGAACGCAGCCAAGCAGGCGTCGCTCCCGTACGCGTTTGCTCACCCAGATAGGCAAAGATAAGATCGGTCTCGAGATTCTGCGAAGGCAGCATGAACCCCGCGACTAATTCGCGCAGCGGAGGAGACACGATCTCACCGAGTTGTACTGCGCCGGGCACGGCGGCGTCGGGCCAGCGCCGACTGCGAGCCTGCCCAGCAACCTTGATGCCCGCCCGCTGGAGGGCAGCCCGCAAGCTCGTGGCAAACCACGCAGCCGGTCGCGGCACAGACGCTTCGGTCAGTTCCTCTTGGCCCCCGAGCGGCAAGCTACCCGTTAAGTGAACGACATTTTCCCCCGGCAGACGTTGCACGCGAACATCGCGCGCACTTTCGGCCGGCCCAGTGATCACACGATTATCAAATTCTAAACCACTGCCCGGTTGGAGGACCGTGAGGACACTCGTCTGGCCAACCGCGGCCGCTGGGGTGATGCCTAGGTCGACATAATTATCCGCCAGCGAAATAGCGGAAATTTCGGCGCCATATTCATAATCCATATCATCGGCGGTCCAACTCGCGCCTTGCGGTGGCATTCGCAAGTAAGTCGCGTCGGCCACAATATCTCCCGTGATCTGCGTCACCCCCGCCTGCCGCAGAGCGGCAATGAACGGGTCAAAGAGCGTCCAAAAATCTTTTTGGGTAGAGCGATGGTGCCAACTGGGATCGCCCCGACCCGCGACAATGACATCACCCGCTAAAACACCGGCATGATCCGGCGCCGCCGTCGCTTGAATGGGAGTGCGGATACGATAATCACCGCCCAATTGATCGAGCGCCAGCGCACCGACGTAGAGTTTGCAATTGGACGCCGGACTCATGCGACGATCCGGCTGATGCTCAAATAAAACCCGTCCGGTCGTCAGTGATTTGATCTGCACCCCCCAAATCGCTGCGGCGAATTCCGGTCGAGCTACCAGGGCACTTAATGCTGGGCCTAAATCAAGCGGGGCGGCCGCCAAAGTCGCGGGGACTCGCGCCCGACAGGCCAGGCCGGGTTTGGCGCCGGTATGTTCACCGCGATTAATTACGGGCACGCCATTAACCAAGACATAAGGCACCCCGACCGCGTAATGATGCGGATCAGTATAAATGGCCGGGTCGCCAATTTTCTGGGCGTCAAAAATAACAATATCCGCCCAGTAGCCTTCGCGCAGCGACCCGCGCTCCGCAAAACGGAAAGTCGCCGCCGGCAAGCTCGTCATCTTGCGAATCGCATCTTCCAAATTCAGCACGTGCAAATCCCGCACGTAACGACCCAACACCCGAGCGTTATTACCATAACCACGCGGGTGCGGCACATCCTTGCCGAATTCCCGCAACCCACTGTCGGAGGCGATCATCGTATGGGGATGACGCATAAATTTCTGCAAATCAGCTTCATTCATTCCGTGGAAGACCCCGGAGGCGCTGCCATTTTTTTCGATATCCAAGATCACTTCAATTTGATCATCGAGTGAGTCTGAGCCGCGCAATTTCTTGGCCGCCTCCAAAATATTTAAACCATTCAGCGAAGTATCGTGTCGAAATGAAGCGACCACCGCATACGCATAATCTTGCCGACCACGGGTAAGAATATTCCGCTTTATGCGCGCGACAAGTTCCGCTTTTTTTACGGGATCCGCCAGCAACGCCAGAAAGTTCTGATGATCACCCGCGAGCGCGTCATCCGGAATTAACTGCCGCATCGTCGTACTGGAAGCGGTGTAGGCATATTGATCATGCGTCAGATCAAGCCCACTGGCACGGGCCGTCTCGATGTAGGCCAAAACTTCCTCCGCTCGGCCCCACGCTCTTTCGCCCGAAAGCTTCAAGTGGGATATTTCTGCACGCACCTGCGCTTCCCGCGCGACACGGAACACTTCGTCCAAGGCCGTAAAAATCCGCGTGTCCTCATGCCGCATGTGACTGGCGTAGATGCCATCGTAAGGCGTGACCGCTTTAGCTAATTCCACGATCTCCTCGGTCGTGGAGAAGACGCCGGGCAAATAAATCAAGCCGGTGGATAAACCCACGGCGCCGGCTTGCATCGCCTGCGTCACCAGTAATTTCATCTGCGCCGCTTCCGCAGACGTCGGCGCCCGATTTAAATTTCCGCCCATGGCCGCGGTGCGCACTGTATTGTGCCCGATGAGCGTGGCGACGTTCAGCGAAATCCCGTTGTGCTCAACCTCGCGAAAAAATTTACCGACATCTAAGGCCGAGCCACCGCAATTACCCACCACGAGGGAAGTGACGCCCATGCGCAGAAAATTTTCCGCCCGGGGCTGATCAGCGATTTCATCCGCATGCGTATGCACATCGATAAAGCCCGGCGCGACGATTAATCCCGTCGCATCAATCTCGGTCTTCGCCCCACCCTCGACGCGACCAATCCGAGCGATGCGGCCATCCTTGATGGCGATATCCGCATGCACGGCGGGATTCCCATTGCCGTCGATAACTTGGCCGTGACGAATAATGAGATCGAATTCTTCGGCGAACGTAACCGAGCAAAAGCTTAATAATCCCGCCCAGCAAAGAATCATGCGCATGCCGCATACTTCACGCACCGGAGCTTGGCTGTCCAGCAAACCTCGCGCGCCTTCCTCGCTTAGACTAAATCCTTGGGGAGGGAATTTTCCTCGCCATTCGGGAGACCTTTTAACTCGATGATTATTCCAGATGAACGCCCATCTTAATTTTAGCGACTGGCTAATTATTGGCGGCTATTTGGCTGGGATCATCGGCCTGGGCCTTTGGTTCGGCCGAGACCAGCGCACCACCCGCGATTATTTCCTGGGTAGTCGCAACATCCCCTGGTGGGGCATCGGGATATCCATTGTCGCGGCAGAAACCAGTGCGCTGACCATCATCGGAGTGCCGGCGATCGCTTACGGCACCAACCTGATGTTCATCCAAATGATCATCGGCTATGTTATCGCCCGTATAATTTTGGCCGTGGTCATGGTGCCCCATTACCTCAAAGGCGAAATTTATTCTCCCTATCAATTACTGGAACAACATCTCGGCCGCGGACCCCGCCAATTGGCCGCCGCTTTTTTTCTTTTCCTCGAAACGTTAGCGGCCGGCGTGCGCGTCTATGTCGCGGGCATCCCCATTCGTCTCATGCTCGGCGAGACCGTCTGCAGTCTCGGGGGAATCGTTGATCCCCTACTCGGCGCCATTTTAATTTTCGTCGGCCTCTCTCTGCTTTATACTTATATTGGCGGAGTCAAGGCGGTGATCTGGACCGATGCCGTGCAGTTTGGTCTTTTTTTGGCCGGCGGCCTATTCGCGCTTTTTTATATTCCGACCCTTATCGAGGGCGGCTGGGCGGCGACCTTCGAGCAGGCCGGTGCCGCTGGTAAACTCGCTTGGCTTAACCCCCACTTCACTTTCTCCGCTCCCTTTAATCTCTGGATGGGTGTCTTGGGGGGCACGGTGATGGTCCTATCGTCCCACGGCGCCGAGCAACTTATTGTCCAACGCGTACTCGCTTGTCGCACCGTCGCCGATGGCCGCAAAGCTCTCGTGCTCAGTGCGATTCTCATCTTCCCCCTGTTTTTAATTTTTCTCCTCGTGGGCGTCATGCTCTGGGTTTTCTACCAAAGCCATCCCTTTCAGATTTCTTTACCGGAGACACGACCCGGCTTGAAGTCGAACGACTTTATTTTTCCGATCTTTTTGCTGACCGAAGTTCCCCACCTTTTAAAAGGCGGTTTGCTCGTCGCCATTCTCGCGGCGGCGATGTCATCGATCAGCTCCGCCCTCACCGCCCTCGCCTCAGTCTCCACCATGGACTTCTTTCGCCCCCTCGCGCCCAGCCGGGATGAAAGTTATTTCCTCCGCGTTAGTCGTTACTCCACCATTTTCTGGGCGGTGATGCTCATCGGCGTCGCTTGGATGTCCCGCGAAGTTCAATTTGTACTCAACGCCGCCTTCTCCCTCCGTGGCTTAACGAGCGGGGCGCTCTTGGGCGGACTCATCCTTGCCTTATTTTTTCGCGGCGTGGGCGCTCGCGCGACCATGGTCGGCATGATCGTTTCACTGGTGACCATGAATTTACTCTATTGGCCGCCGAATATTCCGGCCTGGCACGACGACTGGTATCGCTGGTTCGGCGGTGAAATATTTTGGCCTTGGTTTACCTTGATCGGCACGAGCCTCACGTTGGGCCTCGCGGGCCTGGTCTACCGTCTGTGGCCGGAAGCGCCGCGGCCCCGCCCAGATCTTTAAGCGTGGTGGGGCTGCACGCCATGTCCCGCGGTGATCGCCGCCACGGAGATCATCCCGCCATCAAGCGCAAATCCGCCCGTAAAGGGATTCGTGGCCAGAAATAGCGGCGTATCTAAATCAGCAAATTGAAAGCCTCCCTGCCCAGTCGCGAAGCACGCGGAGCCCGTCATGGCGAGAATCGACTCAACGTTGCCTCCGATCATCAACCCGAGCCCAGCCGCCCGCGCGGCCACGACAATATCCAAGGCCGTGGCGATGCCGGCTTTCATTAATTTAATATTAATCACCTGCGCTGCCTGCGCCTGCACGATCCGCTCGACATCCTGCACGGAGCACACGCTTTCGTCCGCCGCGACGGTCCACCCGCTCTCTGCACCCAGCGCCCGCATCCC
>CAIVJE010000159.1 GCA_903906135.1 uncultured Verrucomicrobiota bacterium
CGTGGCTTTGTGATGTCCACCTGGCGGTGGCGGGCTGATCGCGTGTTAGCCGGTGGCGGCCCGCTCATGGATTTGGGCGTCTACCTCATTCAAGGTGCCTGCATGGCCAAAAACGGGGCAAAGCCGGTGGCGGTGACCGCGCAGGAATTGCCGAAAACGCGCCCAGATATTTCTCGCGATACGGAGGAGGCGCTGCGTTGGACCATGGAATTTGCCGATGGGGCGCAGGCAGATTTAATGGCGAGTTACCAACAGGGGGCCGATCGCTTTCGCGCCGACGGGGCGCGGGGCTGGATTCATTTTAAGGAACATGCCTTTACTTATCGAGGCATGGTCGTGGAAACGAGTCGCGGCCCACTCAAATTTGCGCCGCCTAATCAACAAGCGCTGCAGATGGATGCCTTCGCGCAAAGCGTGCTCACCGGCGCTCCTTCGCCGGCGCCAGGTGAAATGGGCCGGCGCGATCTCACAATTATTGAAGCAATTTATGCCTCCATGGCCGCCGGCGGCCAGCGGGTGGTCGTAAAAGTTTAAGCGCCGCGCCGCCTTAAGTGGCCGCAATCGGCAGGACAACGTGAACCGTCGTGCCTTGGGCCGGCTCACTATCAAAGCGCAGATTGCCGCCCAGGCGATGCACGATGCGACGAGCTAGGGCTAAGCCGAGACCCAGACCCTGTTGTTCAAATTTTTTGCGCTCATGTTGCTGAAAAAGCCCGAGCTGCTGCAATTGCTTCGGGGTCATACCGCGCCCGTGGTCACAAATGGTCAGTCGCAACTCACCTTGATCGGTCGCCAGCGTGATCTGGACCGGAGATTCTTTACGGGAAAAACTGAGAGCATTATCCACGAGTTCCTCAAGTAGCGCGGTGAACTCCATCGGCGTCGTGCGCAGGGGGGCGCCGCTGAGGTGAGTGGTGATGTCCGCCGCGCGCAGGTGGCGATCCGCGGCTGACTTAATGCCCGTCGTCGCCGCTTGCATGACGGCTTCTGCTGGCAGGATGGTCGCTAACCCAGCCCGCGAGGGTGAATCGAGCTCAATAATATGCAGGTAATTCTTAAGGGTGTGGTGCAGCCGCCGCGCCGAGGTGAGGATATCCCGTAAAATTGGGCGAATTTCATCCTTAGATAAATCATCCAAGTCCTCCTGGAGCATTTCTGTCAGACCAAAAACGCCAGCGAGGGGGGTGAAAAATTCATGGGGCAGGGTTGAGTGCAGGCTACCGAGTAATTGCTCAATGATGCGCGTCTCTAGGTTGCGACTAAGCTCCGTTCGCTTCAGCCGGGCGGCCACGCAGCGGGTGAGGTCATTAAGGGAAAAGGGCTTGAGGAGAAAATCATCCGCTCCGAGTTCCATGCCCGCGCGCGGATTGGCATAGGTGGGATCACCGGTCATCAGCACAAACTGTCGATCAGCTAATTCGGGATCGAGGCGGAGTTGCTTGAGGAACCCCTTGCCGTCTTGACCGGGCATATCGATGTCGCAAACAATGACGTCAGGGAGATGCGTGTGGGCGAGCTCGCTGCCCTGTTTGGCATCAGCCGCCTGCAACGTACGGTAACCATGCGCTTCGAGGCCTTCATTGAGTACGGTCCGCAGACGATGATCATCGTCGATGAGCAACACGGTCTTCAGGCCTGCGCTCGGCAGCAGAGGACTCAGGGGAGTGTCGGTCATTGTGGAGCCGGGTGGTTGGGCGAATTGGGGGCGGGCAATCTTTCGCGGTGGTGGCGTTTCCCTTAAAATTCCGCGGTGCCGGGCGTGCGCGCAAAGGGAATAACATCACGGATGTTCGCGACTCCCGTGATAAACATCAGCATGCGCTCGAACCCGAGGCCGAAGCCGGCATGCGGGACGGTGCCGTAGCGCCGCAAATCGAGATACCACCAATAATTCTTCTCCTCGAGGTGATGCAGGCTCATCCCTGCCCGGAGTTGCTCGAGTCGCTCTTCGCGCTGACTGCCGCCGATAATTTCGCCAATACCGGGCACCAGCAAATCCATGGCGGCCACGGTTTCACGGCCGGCGACGCAGTCCTCATTTTGGCGCATATAGAAAGCTTTGATCGCCCGCGGATAATTGTAGACGGTCACGGGGCACTTAAAATGTTCTTCCGTGAGATAGCGTTCGTGCTCCGATTGAAGGTTGTCACCCCAGGCCACCGGATGCTCCCAGATTTTACCGCTGTTATTTAAAATTTCTACCGCGGCCGTGTAGCTGCAGCGTTGAAAGGGTCGCTCGAGGACAAAATTGAGGCGAGTGAGGAGCTCGGGATCGACGAATTTGCTAAAAAATTCGAGATCCGCCGCGCAATGCTGGGTGGCGTCACGAATGAGGTATTTAACAAATTCTTCGGCGAGGTCCATGTTGCCGGCCAGATCGCAGAAGGCGACTTCGGGTTCGATCATCCAAAATTCAGAGGCGTGGCGGGAGGTGTGGGAATTTTCCGCGCGGAAAGTGGGCCCAAAAGTATAGACGTTGGAAAGCGCCGTAGCGAAAATTTCTGCCTCGAGCTGCCCAGAGACGGTCAGGAAGGTTTTTTTTCCAAAAAAATCCTGCCGATTGTCTATTTCGCCCTGCTCATTCTTCGGGGGTGTGGCAAGGTCGAGGGTGGTGACCCGAAACATGTCCCCGGCACCCTCAGCGTCACTCGCGGTGATGATGGGAGTGTGGACGTAGCAGAATTCCTTGGCCTGAAAGAATTGGTGCACGGCATAGGCTAAACGACTGCGTACGCGAAAGACGGCGCCGAAGAGATTGGATCGCGGCCGTAGGTGGGCAATTTCGCGAAGGAATTCTAGCGTGTGCCCTTTCTTTTGGAGCGGGTAGGTCGCATCAGCTTCGCCGAGCACGGTAAACTTTTCTGCAACCACTTCCCATTTTTGGCCGCCCCCTTTTGAGGCTACCAATTTGCCGTGGACTTCAACTGACGCCCCAGTGCCGGCGCGGGCGACCTGCGCGTAGTCGGGCAAGGTGGCATCGATGATGATCTGGAGACCCTTGAGGCAGGAGCCATCATTAAGCTCAATGAAAGAGAAGGCTTTGGCATCGCGGCGGGTTCGCACCCAACCCTGCAGGAATATCGTATCGGCGGGTGCGGTGGAATTGAGGGCGGCTTTGACGAGGGTGCGTGACATGAGATAGTGTTTTCGGCAGAAAAACGAACCGAGGGGCTGGAGGCAAATGCAAGATTCAGCTCGGCGGCAACTTGCTCTGGCTAGGCCCACTATCTTGAGTGCCGGGACCGGACCTCGCGATTGAAAACTGGAGCGGCTAGTCGGAATCGAACCGACGACACCTGCTTGGAAGGCAGAGGTTTTACCATTAAACTATAGCCGCAATTTCCTCGGGGCAGAGTGGCTCTGGCCGGCAGGCGTTCAAGCTTTTGTTCATGGTTCCAGTCGTCAATCATAGTCGATCAGGCTAGGTGCGCCGTCACTATTGTATGAGCCCAGCTCACGGCAGAACCTCACTTATTCGTCTTGGTGGTTCTGGCCTAGCAGCTAGCCCATCAGCTAGAGTTAAAGTCGGCCTAATTTGATCCGATATTAGTACCTTGGGCAGGCTCAGGGTAAAATATTTGCGGTGGTTTGATCCCCGTTCGCTCAACCCCTCTTAATGATTTTTACGGTCCAGCTCAGGCTCGTCCATGACGCCCAGATTAGGGTGTCGTGGGCTATTTTAGCCCAGTTTAGGCCAGCTCAGCTAGGCTGAAAATGAATTGCCGCTTTCACTAAAATATCCCCTTATCGACAATCTATGGCGAATCCATCGACAACAAAACCTAAGTCCAGTGTTAAGGTAGCGCAAGAGATGGCCAAATTAAAGGCCGCCGAGAAAAAAGCAAAAACCTACAAACTCGATCTTGGTGAGCTCTCTATTTTCACCAGCCAGCTGGCGTCCCTATTGCAGGCTGGTCTCCCGCTCGTCTCCTGCCTCGAGGCCTTGCAGGATCAAACGGAGGATCAAGTTTTTCGGATCGTGATTCGCGATGTGCGCAATGACATCTCTACAGGCACTTCCTTTTCGGCCGCGGTAAAAAAATTCCCTAAGGCCTTCCCCAACCTCTTTATTTCGATGGTTGAGGCCGGGGAGGCTTCCGGCGGCCTCGCGGAAATTCTTGGCAAGGTGGCGGGTTATTTTGAATCGACGGTTAAATTAACCAAAAAAGTTAAGTCAGCCATGACCTATCCGGTCGCGGTTATCGGTCTCGCGGTGGCTCTCGTTAATGTACTGCTGATTTTTGTCATCCCGGTGTTCGCGGCCATGTTTGCTGACTTCGGGGCTAAGTTACCGGCCCCGACCCAAATGCTCATTGATTTGAGTGACTTTATGAAAGCGTGGTGGTGGGCGGTGGGAGGAGCGGCCTATGGCATATTCTTTTTCACCGGCAAGTATGTCGCCACCCCTAATGGCCGGCGCCAGAAAGATCATTTTCTCATCAATGCGCCGATCTTCGGTAATTTGGTCCACAAAATTGCTCTGTCGCGCTTCTGTCGGACTTACGCCACCCTGATGCGTTCTGGCGTACCGATTTTGCGTACTTTAGAAATCGTTGCCTCGGCTAGCGGCAAGGTGCAAGTCGAAGATGCCTGCGCGGCTATTGCTAAACATGTTAGCCAAGGTGGCCAAGTCTCTGATATCATGGCGGTGAATACTTTTTTCCCCCCCATGATGAAGCACATGGTTAAGGCGGGAGAGACCACCGGCAATGTTGATGGTATGATGAACAAAATCGCCGATTTTTACGATACGGAGTGCGATGCGATCGTGGGCGCGCTCACCTCCCTGATCGAGCCGTTGCTCATTGTCTTCCTCGGCGTCGTGGTCGGCGGCATTGTCATGGCGATGTTTCTCCCGATTTTCCAACTGGGGGCTGTTGCCGGTGGCTTGCAGTAACGGCTGACTTGTGCTGACATGGCTCAGGCTGCTGGCCGTTCCGCGGCGGCCGTTTTCACATCCTTTTTTATGGCTTCACTCCTCATCGTCGATGATCTGATTCCTATCCATGAGATGTTGGGGGCGGTGCTGCATCCGACTGGTCATCAAACTGCTTTTGCCACTGATGGGGAGAAGGCTCTCGCGATGTACAAAGCGGGTCAATTTGACCTTGTGCTGGCCGATATCGATATGAAGCCGATGGACGGCATCACGCTGTTAAAAAAACTAAAGGCCTATGATGAGACGGCCGTGCTGATTATTATGACTGCCTACGCGAGCACCGAGAGTGCGGTCAAAGCCCTGCAATATGGGGCATTCGACTATCTGCAAAAACCATTTAAGGTAGATGAACTTCTCCAGGCGTTGCAGCGGGGGCTCATCTACCGGCAAGCGTTGCTGGCGCGAGCGGCCGTCATTGAGGCCTCGCCCGGTGTGCTCGCGGCAGATTTTGAATCGCGGCTCGTGGGCGAGAGTCAGAAAAATAAACGGCTCATAGCCCAGTTGAAGAAATTAGCAGGTGCGCGTACCCCCATTCTAATTACCGGTGAAAAGGGGTGTGGCCACGAAATCGTCGCTGAGTTGCTCCACGCCGCCACGAGTCCGCTCATCTCCATTGATTGCCAGCTCAGCTCGATGGCCAGTCTTCGCTCTGGCCTGCTCGGGGAAAATGGCCTGGGTGGTACCTGGGTTCAGCAAGCCAAGGGCGGCACGCTTTTTCTCCTGCACTTGCAGGCCTTGCCCCTGGAGGCTCAGGCTGAGCTTGTTTCTGTTATCCGCAACAATGCGCATAATTTTCACCTGCTGTGTGCTACGGAGGTAGATCTAGAAAAATTAGCGGAGGAGGGTCTCTTTAACGAAGAGCTTTTTTATCGGATCGCCGCCCTGTTGGTTCAGTTGCCCGCCTTGCGTGAGCGCGTGGAGGATATCCCTGCCTTGATCAAAGACGTAGCCAGCCAGACGACCAACCCACAATTTGATGCCCGGCAAGTGGAGTTTTCCGCAGAGGCTTTACAGGTCTTAGCTAAATACAGCTGGCCAGGAAATCTCACGGAATTTCGGCAGGTGATCGCCTCCCTGCTCACCACGACGGAAACCCGCGTGATCAGCGCGTCGCAATTGCCCTTGCGCATCCATGAGCTGAAGCACTGGCCGACGCTCGCTGCTTACCTCGCCAATCACGAGAAACAGTACATCGCCCGCCTGCTTCACGCGAGCGGCGGTGACAAAGTACGGGCCGCCGCCGCTCTCGCCATCGACGTCAGTCGCCTCAATTGAGGCCTTACGGTCGGCCGAGTGAAGCCTTCAGCGTGATCGTACCTCACTGGGGTTGAGGCCCTAGGCCGACCGGCGCTCAGCGGGAATTTTGCGGGTTTGGGAATTTTTTTAATTCCCTCTTGCTCCATCATAAGGGCAAAGCAAATCTCGTAAAGCTTACGCTCATGCCAAAACGCACTGACCTCGAATCCATTTTGATCATCGGCGCTGGGCCTATTATTATCGGCCAAGCCTGCGAATTTGATTATTCTGGCACCCAAGCCTGCAAGGCGCTGCGCGAAGAGGGTTACAAGGTGATTCTCGTGAACTCCAATCCGGCGACTATTATGACGGATCCGGAGTTTGCTGATGTCACCTACATCGAGCCACTCACCATCGATATTCTGGAGAAAATTATCGCCAAGGAGCGCCCTTCCGCGCTGTTGCCCACGCTGGGTGGACAGACCGCCCTCAATCTCTCCTTGGAGCTATATAAGGCCGGCATTCTCGATAAATATCAGGTCGAAATGATTGGCGCGAAGCCTGACGCCATCAAAAAAGGGGAGGATCGCGAGCTCTTCAAACAGTGCATGCTCAAGATTGGTCTCGATGTGGCTAAGTCAAAAACGGTCCATACGCTCGAAGAAGCCCGCCAAGCCGCCGATTATATCGGCACGATGCCTCTGATTATTCGCCCCAGTTTCACCCTCGGCGGTTCTGGTGGCGGGATCGCCTACAATCGGGAAGAATTTGAGCAGATCGTGCACGGTGGCTTGGAGATTTCTCCCGTCCATGAGGTGTTGGTTGAAGAATGCCTCCTCGGTTGGAAGGAATACGAGATGGAGGTCATGCGCGACCATCAGGATCAATGCGTGGTCATTTGCTCGATCGAGAACTTCGACCCGATGGGCGTGCACACAGGTGATTCGATCACGGTGGCGCCGGCGATGACTCTCACCGATAAAGAATTTCAGGTGATGCGCGATGCGTCGTTTGCGGTCATTCGTGAAATCGGGGTCGAGACGGGCGGTTCAAATATTCAGTTTTCCATCGATCCCCAGACGGGCCGCCAAGTTGTCATTGAAATGAATCCGCGCGTCTCGCGCTCCTCCGCGCTGGCTTCAAAGGCCACGGGGTTCCCTATTGCCAAGATCGCCGCAAAATTAGCCATCGGGTATACCCTTGATGAGTTGCGCAACGACATCACGCGGCTCACGCCGGCGAGTTTTGAGCCGACGATTGATTATGTCGTTACCAAGATTCCTCGTTTTACTTTCGAAAAATTCCCCGGGGCTAATACGACGCTGACCTCCGCGATGAAATCGGTCGGCGAGGCCATGGCGATCGGCCGGACCTTCAAAGAGTCTTTTCAGAAATGCTTGCGCTCACTCGAGACGGGCGCGCGCGGCTTCGGTGGGGGCGGTAAATTTGGCGGCGATGAGGCCGTTGATGATGCGACTATTCGGCAGAAATTAGGTACCCCTAATGCGGAACGGGTTTATTTCATCCGCCACGCCTTTCGCGCGGGTTACACGATCGATCAGATTTTTGATCTTACTAAAATTGATCGGTGGTTTCTACATCAACTCCAGGAGATTTATTTGATGGAGGAAACGCTGCGGCAATACACCCCGCAGACTCTGCCGGTAGCGACGCTGCGTCGCGCCAAGCAATTTGGCTTTGCCGACGCTCAACTGGCGCATTTGTTAAAGATCGATTTTGATACGATGCGGGCCTTGCGTAAAAAGGCTGGGGTCAACACCACCTTCCGCTTGGTCGATACCTGCGCGGCTGAATTTGAGGCTTTCACGCCGTATTATTATTCTAGCTATGGCGATGAGAATGAAGTCCTGCCGTCCCGGAAAAAGAAAATCATGATTATTGGCGGCGGCCCCAACCGCATCGGCCAAGGGATCGAGTTTGACTACTGCTGCGTGCATGCCTCGTTCGCGTTGCGTGAGATCGGCTATGAGACGGTGATGATCAACTCGAATCCCGAGACGGTCTCGACCGATTATGATACCAGCGATCGACTTTATTTTGAGCCCCTAACGTTGGAAGACGTGCTCGAGGTTTACGAACAGGAGAAATGTGATGGCGCCATTGTGCAATTTGGCGGACAGACCCCGCTCAATCTCGCTGCGCCGCTCAAGGCGCGTGGGGTCAATGTTATTGGCACCACCCCAGAAAGCATTGAAGTCGCGGAAGATCGTAAATTATTTGCGGCGATTCTTGAGCAGTTGCAAATTCGACAGCCGCCCAATCGCACGGCGATGAACGAGACCGAGGCGCTCGCCTTCGCTCATGAGATTGGTTTCCCCGTACTGTTGCGGCCCTCTTTTGTCCTCGGCGGGCGCGGCATGTTTATTGTCTACAGCGAGGAAGAGTTTAAAGCCGTCATCCGCCAAGCGTTTGAAGTTATGCCGGATAAGCCTGTGCTCATCGATAAGTTCCTCGAAGACGCGATTGAACTCGACGTGGATTGTATCTGCGATGGCGAGACGGCCCTGATTGGCGGCATGTTGGAGCACATTGAGTTTGCCGGGGTGCATTCTGGTGATGCGGCCATGGTCATGCCTCCCCACACGCTGTCGCCCGCAATGTTGCAGACGGTGCGGCAAGCGACGTATGATTTGGCGAAGGCGCTGAAGGTGGTGGGGCTCATGAACATTCAATTTGCGATCAAGGATCAGCAGCTCTTTGTGCTCGAAGTGAATCCGCGGGCCTCGCGCACCGTGCCTTTTGTGGCCAAGGCGATTGGCGTGCCTCTGGCAAAATTAGCCGCTAAAGTCATGGCGGGGAAAAAATTGGCTGAGCTCGGCTTCACCCAAGAAGTGAAGCCTAAGCATTGGTGTGTGAAGGAAGCCGTTTTCCCCTTCGCTCGTTTCCCTGGGGCGCTGATTGTGATTGGGCCTGAGATGCGCTCGACCGGTGAAGTGATGGGCATGGATGATGATCTGGGCATCGCTTTCGCTAAAACTCAGATGGCCGCCAAGCCCGGTTTGCCGCTGAGTGGGAAAATCTTCTTGAGCGTTAAAGATGCTGATAAGCCTAGTGCGGTGGAGCTCGCCAAAAATTTTGTCGAACTGGGCTTCGCGATTGTGGCAACGGGTGGCACCGCTCGATTGCTGCAGCAAAGCGGCGTGCCGGTGCAATTTGTTAATAAACTGCTCGAAGGTCGGCCGAACAGTGTGGACATGATTAAGAACGGCGAAATCCAGATGTTTATCAACACGCCCAAGGGAATGATGCCGCGTCTGGATGAGAATGCGATCCGCGCTGCGGCGGTGGCCCAGTCAGTTTGTATCATGACGACTCTCACGGGGGCCCAGGCGGCACTCGGCGGAATCCGGGCGATGAAACAGAAGCGGGTAGACGTGCGCCCATTGCAGCAATATCGCGGCAATGTTGTGCCGATGTGATCAGGCTTATGTCGACGCCTGCCACGCTCGTTGCTCTCTTGCACGGCCCTGATCAGGCTGGGCTGGTCGCCAAGACGGCGAGTTGGATTTTTGCCCGTCACGGCAACATTCTGCACGCTGATCAACATCGTGACATGGAGGCCGGCGAATTTTTTCAGCGCATCGAATGGGTCCCTGCGGCCGACAGTGCCGCCGCGGAGCCGGCCGAGTTTAAGGCCTTTGCGGCCACGCTTGGGATGGCCGCACAAGTGGCCCGCTCGTCGCATCGCCCCCGTGGGGCTTTATTTGTCTCCCGGGCCACTCATTGTTTTCATGATCTGCTTTTACGCGGAGTTGCGGGGGAGTTTGCCGGTGATTTCACCTGTGTGCTTTCCAACCATGCCGAGCTCGCGGCGGCGGCCCATCACTACGGACTCGCCTTCCATCATGTGCCGGTGGCCGCCGAGACTAAAGCCCGCGCGGAAGCACAACAATTGGAGATTTTGCGCGCTGCGGGGGTGGAATTTGTGGTGCTCGCCCGTTATATGCAGGTCCTATCAGCTGAATTCCTGAAGAATTTTGGCCAGCCCGTGATCAATATTCATCACTCCTTTTTGCCCGCCTTTGCCGGTGGTCGGCCCTATCACCAAGCGCATGAACGGGGGGTTAAATTAATCGGCGCGACCGCCCATTACGCCACCGCGGTGCTCGATGACGGCCCGATTATCCAGCAAGATGTGGCCCGCATTACCCACCGCCATAATGTTGAGGATCTGATTCGCAAAGGCCGCGATCTGGAAAAATCAGTTTTAGCTCAGGCGGTGCGCTGGCATTTGGAAAATCGTATTCTGGTCTACGGTCACAAGACGGTGGTCTTCGATTAAGGCTGCCGGCCGGACGACTGGGTTGGGTCGAGGGCAGATCGGGCTATTTCAGGCATTTACAGGCGGCGGGGCATTTGCTCTCTTTCACAGTTCTATGAGTCAACTTCCTCCGACCGCTCCAGATTCCCCTCACGTTGATGCTGCGACCGCTCCCGTGGCTGCCCCCAGCTTCGAAGTTATCGTGCATGCCTTTTGGGAGAAGAATCGTAATTTCATCTTCGGAGTTTGCGCCGCCGCTTTGGTCGCGATTGTCGGGCGAGAAGGGTGGCAGTATTTTGCGGCTCAACATGAGGCTGAGGTGCGGGCTGAATATGCTCGAATTGCCGAGCAACCGACTCGTTTAGCCGCTTTTGCCGAAGCTCATGCGGGGCATGCACTGGCTGGGGTGGCTTATCTCAAGTTGGCCGATGATAAATTTTCGGCGGGTGATTTCACGGGCGCTGCACCGGCTTATGCTAAAGCCGCTAGCCAGCTCAAAAATGAAGCCCTCATTGGCCGCGCTCAACTCGGCGTCGCGATCAGTCAATTCAGTGGCAGCGACAAAATTGCCGGGGAAGCTGCGCTTAAGAAATTGAGCGCGGATGCGACTTTATTGAAGAGCGTGCGGGCCGAGGCTACTTATCACCTCGCCTCCATCGCCGCGGCTGCGGGCAAAGCGGTTGAAGTTAAGCAATTAGCAGAACAAATTAGCCAGATCGACGCTGCCGGCGCGTGGGCCCAGCGTGCGACGATGCTCTTGAGCACTTTGCCTGCAGACACCTCGGCCGTTTCTGCTCCCGCTGCTGGGCTTAATTTTAAGACGGGAAAATAAGCGCTCGCGGAGAGTTTAAAAACCAAAAAACCACCTACGTGAATAGGTGGTTTTTTAATAATTGGTCGGGGCGATAGGATTCGAACCTACGACCTCCTGGTCCCAAACCAGGCGCTCTACCAGACTAAGCTACACCCCGTTGCCAATTGAACGGTCATGGCATGGTCTTTTGACCGGCGAGTCAACCCCGCAGGCAGAAAAGGTGAAATTGGCTGCAAGATCTGTCGCGAAAAGGATTTAAAATCCTGCTTGCCTCACCTGGGGAGCCTCCACTACATACTTCTCCTCAAACTCTTAAACAAATGGATACTCTTTCTCGCGATAGTAATAACTCCGGCAGCATTTTGCCTCTCGTTGGCGTGATCGCCGGCGGTCTCGCCCTGGTCCTCTCGATCGTGGCACTCGTTAAACTTTCCACGATCCAAAAGACCGTGGCCGCGCAAGGCGACGAAGTCGCCAAAATCGCCACCATCGAAGCCGAGGTGCGTTCTGCCTCTGCAAAATCTGAAACTGATATCAAGGGTATCCGCACCGGTATCCAAGGCGCCCTCGATCAAGTCGGCGCAGAGATCGGCACCATCAACGGCAAGATCACCAAGCTCGAAGAGTCCCTCAAGGCTCGTGCGGCCGGTCCGGCTGGTAAGGGCGGCGCCGGAGTCGCCACAGGTACGGTTGATGCCAATGGTAATTATGGCGTCGCCCCTGGTGACACAATTTCCAAGATCGCCAAGAAATTTGCCACCAAGGCCGATCATATTCTCGCCGAGAATCCTGGTCTTGATCCCGCCAGGCTGCGGGTGGGTCAGAAGATCAAGATTCCTAAGAAGTAATTTTGTTTCAAAAATTCTTGCCTCCAAGACCTCGTGTCCTGGGGGCATTTTTTTTGGCTAATCCCCTTTGTTCTACTGGCATGGCCCACGAGCCCCGCGCACCTCGCCTGACCTCGGTTCCGCCTGAGCCGCTGCGGTGGCAGAAAATTCGCACGGAGCCTCATGCGACGACGCGAATTTTTGATGTAACGCGCGCGATTTTCCAGCATCCGCAACGTCCGCGTGAGCAGGATTTTTTTGTAATCGAAGCCCCGGATTGGGTCAATGTGCTCGCCCTGACTCCCGATCACCAACTCGTGCTGGTGCGGCAGTTTCGTTTCGGGACCAATGATTTTTCTTTAGAAATCCCCGGCGGCGTGATGGAGCCTGGGGAGGATCCGGTTACGGCGGGGCTCCGTGAGTTGCGTGAAGAATCTGGTTACGTCGGAGCCCGGGCGCGCTTGCTGGGGAGCGTACGGCCCAATCCCGCGATGCAAAATAATTACTGCCATTTAGTATTCGTGGAGGCCGCGCAGCGTTCGGCGGAACTCGCGTGGGATCCCGATGAAGAATTTGCTATCACCACCCAGCCCGTTGATGAAGTCTATGCGCTCGCTTATCACGGCGGGATTACCCACGCGCTCGTACTTGATGCGCTCTTATTGTTTACCCCTGTCTGGGCCGAATTAAAGCAGGCCAAATTAACGAGCGGCGTTTGACTTTACCCTCGCTGGAATTTCACTCAGGTTTCGCATGAAAACTACGGCTGTCGCCTCCTTGTTTGCCAACGCCCCCGCGGCCTTGGGCGCAGGGAGCAATGGAAATCTGCCGACGGCCCTAGAACAGGAAATTCGCGCAATTTATCGTCGCAGCCCGCTTTATATGGAGCGCTTTCCGCTGCATCCGGCGGCGTTGGAGTGGTCTTGTTATCGTGATCTGCCTATTCTGACCAAGCAGGAGATTTTGACCCGCGGGCACACGGCTTTTTTTGCTGACTACGCGGTCATTGAACGCGGCTTGCAGGATAAAAAATACGAATATGAGCACACCTCGGGCTCAACCGCTCAGCCCATGACCGTGGTCATGGAAGCGGGTTGGTGGGATGCCCAATCGCGGCGGGCTTATCTCGCCCATCCGCAGCTCGCTCCTTATGCGAGCCGCCCTTATCGTAAGGCCGTCCTCGCGCCGATTGGCTGTTCGAGCAATTTATGTCCCTATGAGGATCACCCTTTCCCGCATCGTTATTTTGATGGGACCGTTTACTTAAATCTATCCAGTGATCCTTTTGTTTTCGCGGAAGCGGAGTGGGATCGCATCGTGGTGGAATTACAGGCGCTCCAGCCCGAGGTCTTAGAAGGTGAGCCCGTTTATCTCTCGATGCTGGCGCGGGCGGTGCAGAAACGGCGAGTAGCCGTGCCCAGCGTGCGCACGATCATTCTCACTTACGGCAAGGCCAGTCGCCAACACAGCCGGCGAATTGCCGAAGCTTTCCCGGCGGTGCAGGTCGATCTTTATGGGTCGACGGAGGCGGGCTATATTTTTGTGGGCGATGCGTTTGGTGATAACCTGCGGGTCATTGACGACAATGCGTTCGTCGAGCTCGTGCCTTGGCGGGCGCTGGCGCCGGATATTTATCAGATCAATGTGACGACGCGCGGTCGCGAGGCCATGCCGCTGCTGCGGTATTTTACGGGTGATATCGTGCAGCGCACCCCCACTGGCTACCGGATCTTGGGCCGCGAACGGGATTTATATTTTAATGCTGCTGGGCAGGTCATTTCCTCAAGTGAGATTGATGCGGTTTTACCTGAGGTCTTTGCGTGCTGGCACTGGAGCTTAGTCCAGGTATCCGATCTGCGCTGGGATTTTCAGTATGTAGCTGACGGCAGCGCTCCGCGGGGCATGGCGGAGGCGATCGCCAGCGCGTTAGGGGCGGGGGTCCGGGTGAATCTCTTTCGTCGCAAATTCATTCAACCCGCGGCGAGTGGAAAATTTTCCCTGCTGAAGCCACTTGCCCGCTGAGGGTGCACGCCAGCTTCTCCCCCCCGGTAGGTTCGCTAATAAAGGAATAGGCTGGATGATGTTACATTTACATCATTAAAGTTAATTGGTTCACCTTTGCCCCTTGCAACTACCCCAGCTCGCCCGTTTTCCCCTGCGCATTTATTTGTAATGAATATCCTCGGTTCGCTTTTTAATTCCTCCATCGGCAAGAAAGTTTTAATGGCCCTGACGGGACTGGTACTCTTCGGGTTTGTGACCGGCCACTTGCTGGGTAATTTGCAGATTTTTCTGCCGCCGCAAAAAATTAATGCCTATGGGCATATGTTGGAGTCACTCGGGGCTGGCCTCTGGCTGGTGCGGCTCTTCCTCCTCGCTTGTGTGGTGATCCATGTGTGGGTGGCCATTCAGCTGACCCGGGAAAATAGCGCCGCACGGCCCGTGAACTACGGCGTGGCTCACACCAACCGAGCTAGCTTGGCTTCGCGGGTCATGGCGCGTACCGGGCTCGTCGTTTTAGCTTTCCTCGTCTATCACCTGCTCGATTTTACCTTCCGGGTGCAGCATCCGGAATGGAGCCAGCATTCGTTTGCCTTGGCCGATGGCACCCTCGTGCGCGATGTGCATACCATGATGGTGCAAGGTTTCAGCCGCCCTGGGGTCGCTTTTTTCTACATCCTCGCGGTTGGTTTGCTGAGCTATCATTTGGCCCATGGCGTAGTGAGTTTGGTGCAGACGCTTGGTTTCAAAAATGAACGCTGGACGCGTGGCCTTGAGTGCTTTGCGCGCGTATACTGCTGGGGCTATTTCCTCCTTAATACCGCCATCCCCCTCGCTATTCTTGGCGGTTGGGTTAAGGCCCACGTTTAATATTTTTCGCCATGGCCAAACTTGATTCTAAGATTCCTTCCGGCCCGCTCGCCGATAAATGGCAGCAGCATAAGACCCAGATCAAACTTGTAAATCCGGCCAACAAACGGAAATACGAAATCATCGTCGTGGGGGCTGGTCTCGCGGGCTCATCAGCGGCCGCCACGCTGGCCGAGCTAGGTTACCGCGTGAAAAGCTTCGTATTCCACGATAGTCCGCGCCGCGCCCACTCCATTGCCGCGCAGGGCGGTATTAATGGCGCAAAAAATTATCAGAATGACGGCGACTCGGTGCATCGCTTGTTTTACGACACGCTTAAGGGCGGTGATTATCGGGCCCGTGAAGCGAATGTGCATCGCCTGGCTGAGGTTTCCACCAACATCATCGATCAATGCGCCGCGCAGGGCGTGCCCTTTGCGCGTGAGTATAGTGGCCACTTGGCGAATCGCTCTTTTGGCGGAGCCCAAGTCTCGCGGACCTTTTACGCTCGGGGCCAAACGGGTCAGCAATTACTGCTCGGCGCTTATTCGGCGCTCTCGCGCATGGTGGGACAGGGCGGGGTCGAACTGCATCCTAATTCTGAAATGCTCGATCTGGTGATCGTCGATGGTCACGCGAAGGGCGTGATCGTGCGTGATCTCAACACGGGGGTGATTACCCGGCATAGTGCGGACGCCGTGATTTTAGCCACCGGTGGTTACGGCAACGTGTTTAACCTTTCAACTTATGCCCGGCAGTCCAATGCCACGGCAATCTGGCGAGCTTACAAACGCG
Source organism: uncultured Verrucomicrobiota bacterium (assembly GCA_903906135.1). Lineage (GTDB taxonomy): Bacteria > Verrucomicrobiota > Verrucomicrobiia > Opitutales > Opitutaceae > Lacunisphaera. The sequence continues at coordinate 15,744 of CAIVJE010000159.1, forward strand.
GGGCATGTATGGCCAATCCGTGCTATACTCAAATCCATCCGACCTGCATTCCGGTCAGCGGGGACTACCAGTCAAAACTCACTTTAATGTCCGAGTCGTTGCGCAATGACGGTCGGATCTGGGTGCCGAAAGATAAAGCCGACGTCAAAAAAGAGCCGAGCACGATCGCGGAGTCCGCGCGCGACTATTATCTCGAGCGAATTTACCCGAGCTTTGGCAATCTTGCGCCCCGGGATGTGGCTTCACGGGCCGCCATGCGCATGTGCGATGAGGGCCGCGGCGTAGGCGAAACAGGTTTAGGGGTTTACCTCGATTTTGCTGACGCGATCAAGCGGCTGGGTGAGCCGGCGGTCCGGGAGCGTTACGGCAATCTTTTTGATATTTACCACGAGATCACCGCTGAGAACGCCTACCAGGCCCCTATGCGAATTTTCCCCGCGGTGCATTACACCATGGGTGGATTGTGGGTGGACTATAACCTCATGTCGAACGTCCCAGGGCTCTTCGTGCTCGGGGAGGCTAATTTCTCAGATCATGGCGCTAATCGCCTCGGGGCTTCCGCTCTCATGCAAGGTTTAGCTGATGGCTATTTTGTCATTCCCTATACCATCGGTGACTACCTCGCGCAGCAAAAGCCGAGTGCCCGCTCGAATATTGATCGACCAGAATTTAAACAAGCAGCGGAAAGTGTCAGCACGCAGACGAAGCAGTTGCTCGACAATCCCGGGAAAGAGCCGGTGAGCCACTTTCATAAGCGGCTCGGCAAAATCATGTGGGAGCATTGCGGCATGGCGCGAACCAAGCAGGGGCTAGAGACTGCCTTGCAAAAGATTCCGGCCCTGCGGGAAGAATTTGTTGCTAACGTCAAGGTGCCCGGCTCAGCCGAGACCTTAAATCAATCCTTAGAGCAAGCTGGTCGGGTCGGCGATTTTCTCGATCTCGGTGAGCTCATGTGTCGTGATGCCCTGACGCGGGAAGAGAGCTGCGGTGGCCATTTTCGCGAGGAATATCAATATCCTGATGGGGAGTGTAAGCGCGACGATGAGAAATTTGGCCATGTCGCGGCTTGGGAATATCAGGGTCCCGGCCAAGCGCCGCTGCGCAATGTCGAGCCGTTGAACTACGAATTCACTAAGATGTCCGTGCGCTCCTATAAGTAAGCCTAAGCAATTCACCATGGTCGCCTCTACTCCTTCAAAGAAACTTTTCTCTGTCACCCTCCGCGTCTGGCGGCAGGCCAACCCTGATCAGCCCGGTAAATTTGTCGATTACCCCGCTCATAATGTCAGTCCTGACATGTCTTTTCTCGAGCTCCTCGATGTCGTCAATGACGGTCTGACGGTCAGCCCTGAAGAGCCCATCGCCTTCGCGCACGACTGCCGCGAGGGTATCTGCGGAACTTGCTCCTGCACGATCAACGGCAAGCCCCACGGTCCCGGCAAAGGGGTCGCGACTTGCCAAGTTTACATGCGGAGTTTTCAGGCCGGCGATGTGATTGTGGTAGAGCCATTCCGGGCGACGGCCTTTCCGATTATTAAGGATCTCGTCACCGAGCGTTCGGCTTTTGATAAAATTCAACAAGCGGGTGGATTTATTTCGGCGCGGACCGGGGCGGCGCCAGATGCCAATGCAATCTTAGTATCGAAAGCTGCCGCTGATCTCGCCATGGATGCCGCGGCCTGCATTGGCTGCGGGGCTTGCGTGGCGGCCTGTAAAAATGCGAGTGCCATGCTATTTGTTGCGGCCAAAGTTTCCCATCTTGGTTTGATGCCCCAGGGTCAGCCGGAGCGGGATCGACGTGTCTTGGCGATGGTGCAGACGATGGATGAGGCGGGCTTCGGCAATTGTACTAATCAATACGAATGCAGCGCGGTCTGTCCGAAAAATATTACCCACGATTTTATCGCCCGCTTAAATCGTGATTATGTGGGAGCCTTGTTTCGTTCAGAACTTCAGTCGGTCTCCACGAGTGCCGGCGGGGGCGCTTAACTTTTCCGGTCGTAGCGCGCGCGAATAAATTTTAAGGCGTGGCGCGCGAGGTCATCGGAATCACTCCAGAGGTTGCGCCAGACGCACAGCGCGTTGGAGAGCGCGGGATCAACGACGGCCGAAGAGAAAGATTCGAAGGCGATGGGGCCTTGATAATTAATTTTTTTCAAGGCGGCGAAGAAGGGGTTGAAATTCACATTCCCCGTGCCGAGATAACCCCGATGGCTTTCACCAATATGCACGTAGCCGAGGCGGGCCCCCACCGCGAGCACGGCTTGCTCCATACCGTCCTCCTCAATGTTCATGTGATAAGTATCGAGATGAAGAAATGCATTGGGCCGATTGACCGCGGCCAGAAACTCTAGCCCCTCGCGCGCACAACTCATGATGTTGGTCTCGTAGCGATTCACGACTTCGAGATTAATATTGATGCCTCGCGCGGCGGCGTAGTCCGCGAGGCGTTGCATCGCCGCCACCGCGTTGGCGCGATTTTGAGGGGACGCCGGCCCAGCGTATTTGCCGAGCGCACAGTAGATGACGCCGCATAGTTCAGTTCCGCCAATACCAGCGAGCACGTCCGTGGCTTGGCGCAGCAGAGCGTCACCTTGGGCAACGATGGCGGGATTGGTGCTGGTGACATCCGTGGTGGGGGAAAGGCCCAAAGAGGCGTGGGCGCGGAGTCCGTATTCCTGCAGTAAATTCTTCGTCAGGCTGATGTCTACTTTCCAAGGATCCAGCAGGGCAATTTCGATATAATCATAACCTGCGCGCGCGGCGCCACTGATCGCCTGGCGGGCGCCAGCGGGGGTCCAATCGCCGGCCCAGACTAAGGCGTGGCCACCGTATTCTAAGCGCTTGCTCGCAGGCATCGCACGACTTGGCGGCATTTACTCCGCCTTAACCACGACGGTACCAGCAGCGGTGAGTTTAGATTCCTCAAATGAATCATCATAAATGCAGATCGTGATCTGTGAATCTACGCGATAACTCGCCGAGCCTTGGGCCACGGCGGTGTCGAGTGCGCGGCGGGCCGCCGGATCACCGCCGGTGACTTTGCCCGAGCGAACGGACATGGTGTTGGCTGGGATGGCCAAGGGGGTATCATTGCTGATCAGTCCGAGGTAAGTGCCATTCAGATAAATTTTGGCCCGAACGCGGTTGAAGAGATAGGCGACGACATTGTCGTTGGTCACGCGCCACGAGGCCGTCACGGAGCCGTCAGGGGCCCGCACAATTGAAGTCACTTCGGCCTTCAGGCCTCTCGAGACTAGTTTGCTGGTGTTGGTGCAACCGCTGACGAGAGCGACTAAAAGGGCCAGCAAGCAGCAGGGGAGGAGGGCTTTTTTCATTGGGGATTACTCTGGGGTTGGGGTGCGGGTCGGCAAGGTTACTCGTCTTTAGATTTTGTTTTCTTTTTCAGGTCGGACCCGCCTAGTTCGAATTGGGCGATGACCCCGATTACAGCTAAGACTAAGATCGAGGGGAAAAGCCACGCTTGGTGATCCAGCAGCTCCGGCATAAATTGGGGGCGTTGGAAAAAATCTAACCAGGGGATTTGATGGGTGAAATACGCGAGAGCTACCATCGTCCGAAATGAGCCGAGCAGAGCAGTTGAAAGAATGATGAGAATGCGCTGAGTTTTTACTGCGAGGAAGCCGCCGATGAGGCCCAGCACGGCCCCGCTTAGCAGTGCGACCATATGATGGTAGTGGCTGAGCACCAGCAGCCCGAGGGTGGCCCCAAAGCCAAAGCCCGCGACAAATACTGCCGCGATATAGAGGAGATAGGCTAAACCGGCGCCGAGGAGGCCGCCTAAAATTAGGCTGCCGATAATCCCGGCGGTGCCAAAATCAAGTGCGGTGCCCGCTGCATGACCACCAATCATGCCGAGCAGACCGCCCAGTACGGCGAGCGTTATTTTGAAAACCCGATAGCCAAAAAAACAATCTAACAGGCCCCACGCGATGGCGCCGACCGAGATCCAAGGATAAAGTTCTGCCGAAGGATGCATGGATAAGGTCATAGGCTTTGGGTCGGCACTAGCAACTGGCTTTGCGTCGGCTCAGCCAATTCAGAAGCGGGCAAGAGCTTGGCCGCTTTCCCAGAGCACCCAGCTCCCGCCGCCGAGCGTGGCTAAAAAAAATAAAGCCCGCAGCCAGCGGGTCCACTGGTCGCGGCGCTCACGTGCATTGAGGGGGAGGCGGGCCCGAGAGGCTTCGAGGTAGCTTGCAAATTGAGCGTGAGGCAGCGGCGCGACTTTCCGGCTTCGACCGACGCTGAAGGGTAATTGATTGAGCAAGTGACGCCAGCGGTAGGACACCCCTAATACCTGCAGAAAAATAGCGCTTCCTTTCAAGGCGATTCTGGCTACCTCGACTGCTTTTCTCCCTTCCGTTGGCCCATTTATTAATTTCACCCGACTGGGTCGTCACGCCATGGTGCAGGCGTCGATCTCACGGTCGTTGGGTAACGGCGGGGGCCCTTCATCGACCGCCGTGCAGACGCTGGGAGCAGGCGAGTGGATCGCTACCATGGGTGCCGGAGCTAGCCGCTACACCATAAGGAGTCGATCCTACCCGCGTAGCCTGGCGGTCAAACTTTTAGGGTCCGGCCTTCGGTTCGGGCTGGTCAATGTCGGTGAAAATTTTGATGCTTTAATTGCTGGGGAAAAAATCCCCAGCTTCCTCAAAATCTGACGGTTTCCTTCATGCCTGAGTCACGCCCCCTTAATTTTGCAGTCATTGGAGCGGGAGCTTGGGGTACCGCCATGGCGGTGCATCTGGTTCGGCGTGGGCAAGGGACGACCTTGGTTACTCGGCGGCCTGAGCATGCCGTCGCGGTGCGCGCGGCGCATGAAAATAAAGATTATCTGGCCGGCATCAGTCTGCCGGCTGCCTTGCGGGTCACCGCAGATTTGCGCGCGGCCCTGCTCGAGGCCGATGTGGCGCTGATCGCTTGTCCGGCACAATCATTGCGCGAGTGGAGCGGAAAAATTTGCGGCGCGCGGCAAGATACCGCGCGTTTGCAGCTTTTGCTTAGTTTAGTGAAAGGGCTTGAACTCGGTACGCACCTTCGGCCCAGCCAGATTTTGACGCAGATTATGCCCGACCTCAATGTCGGCACACTCACGGGTCCGACTAATGCCGCAGAAGTGGCACGGGGTTTGCCCGCGGCGATGGTGTTGGCCGTGGCGCGTCAGGATGCGTTCAGTGATCGCGTGCCGGCCGCAATGAGCGGGTCAACTTTACGCATTTATCTTAGTCCTGATCTCGCGGGGGCAGAATATGGCGGCGGACTTAAGAATATTTACGCCATCGCCGCGGGCCTCTGCGATGGATTGAAGCTCGGGGATAATGCCAAGGCGGCTTTGCTGACGCGGGCTTTGGCCGAAATGTTGCGCGTCGGCGTCGCTCTCGGGGCCAAGCCGGAAACCTTTTATGGGTTGAGTGGTTTTGGCGATTTGGTGGCGACCAGTCATGGGGCTTGGAGTCGCAACCGTGAGTTCGGTGAACAGATTGGTGCCGGTAAAATCATCACCGCTTTACTCGCCTGCCGGAAGACGATCGTGGAAGGCCACCGCACCACCGAGGCACTCTACGGTTTGTGCCAGGAACGGAAGATTGCGGCTCCCATTCTTGGAGAGATTTACGCGATTTTGTACCAAAATAAGCCACCAGCTGATGCGCTCCATGCGCTGATGACCCGCAAATTGAAGCACGAGACTTGAGGCGATTGTACCGCTCAAGCGTTGGCCCTAATTCCGTGAAGCGTGGGAAGGGCGTTGACCTTCGTCCAGCCGCTCCGCCAACTCTGACTGTATGGAATTACCTGATGACGAACAATTATTTTTGCGAGATCTGGTCAAAGCCTCTCGGCAAAAAATTCATGCAGTGAAGTGGGTGGATCGCGATGGCACCGATCGCCAAACCACGCTGACACAAAATGAGGCAGTCCGGCTCAACATCATCGCGGCGCGCCTTAAGATTTCTAATAAAGAGCTGCTGCGCCAAGCCGCGCACATCCCCGTCCCCAAGCTGCCGCCTAAGCCCCCCACGGCTGAATCTGAGCTGCCGGCCTAGTTTTTTGCCGACGATCGGAGGGTTCGAAATGCGGTCTTTTCCCGTTGCCGGGTTTCCGCTAGCTTGACGCCATGACCCTATCGCAAGCCCATCTTGAAAATGTTCGGCAGTCAGCGGCGATCATTACTGCTGTCTTAACCGGCGCGCGGCCGCGGATTGCAATCATTTTAGGTTCTGGTCTGGGTGGTTTGGCCAATCAGATTCAGCGGCCTCGCGCCCTAGCCTATGCTGATCTCCCCGGCTTTCCCGTGCTCACTGTCTTGGGGCACATCGGCGAGTTGATCGCCGGCGAACTCGATGGCGTGCCGGTAATTGTGCTCAAGGGGCGCAAACATTTTTATGAAACGGATGATGCCTATCCGCTCCGGACGATGATTCGCACGCTCCAGGCCGTGGGCGTGGATACTTTATTTTTATCGAACGCGGCTGGCAGTTTACGCCCGGCGATTAAAGTCAGCGAATTGATGCTGATTACTGACCATATTAATTTTCTTGGGCTTAATCCGCTCACGGGTCCCAATGACGATTCCTTTGGCCCGCGTTTTTTCCCGGTCAGTGATGCTTGGGATCCCGAACTGGCCGGGCGGGTTAAGGCCGTGGCGCGCCAGCAGAGCATCACGTTGCACGAAGGGGTCTATGTGGCCTTTCGGGGGCCGTCTTTTGAGACTCCGGCGGAGATCCGTATGGTGCAAAGTTGGGGGGCTGACGCGGTCGGCATGTCGAGCGTGCCGGATTGTTTGATCGCCCGCCACTGCGGGCTCAAGGTCGTCGGTGTTTCGTGCATTACTAATATGGGAGCAGGATTATCAGACGAACATCTGACGCACGCCCATACGCTCGCTAATGCGGCCAAGGGGGCGGCCGCCTTTGAGCGCTTGGTGACTGCGGCGGTCAAGGTATTGTAATAATAGTTAGCCCCATTGCACCGCGTGAAAGCAGCTGAACTTGATCGAGCCCGCCGACTGCTCTGTCGATTACAGGAGGTTATTCGCGACTCCGTGCGGGCCGCCCAACGGCGAGGGGGCCAGAAGCTGACGCGGGTGGCGGCGGTCACTTCCGCCGATACCATCTATGGCATCGACAAAATCAGCGAGCGGGCCGTGCTGGCTTGGTTTAAAAAAAATTGGCCGGCGCGCTGGCCTGTTGAATTAGTGATGGAGGGGTTGGTGGAATCGCTGGGACCGGTGACTTTTCCGCAGGGTACGCCGGTAGCACAGACAATTTTAAAATGCATCCTCGACCCGATTGATGGCACCCGTGGGTTGATGTATGAAAAACGTTCGGCGTGGAGTCTCGCCGCGCTGGCGCCGCAGTGCGGGCCCAAAACCAATCTGCGTGATATTATGGTCGCCGTTATGACCGAATTGCCGACGTCCAAGCAGGATATTGGTGATCAACTCAGTGTGGTACGGGGTGGGCGAGTTTGCGCTGAACGGATCGTTGGTCGCACGGGTCGCCGCACAAAATTTAAGCCGCAGCCGTCACGGGCGAAAACCGTGGCGCACGGCTTTGCGTCGTTTGCGAAATTTTTTCCGGCCGGTAAGGCTTGGCTAGCCGAGCGCGAAGAGCAGCTTTGGCGGGCACTCGGCGATGGGGGCGAGATTTTTGATGATCAATATTTGAGCAGTGGGGGGCAGCTTTATGAATTGTTGATGGGCCATGATCGTTTTATCGCAGATTTACGACCGCTCGCGATGGCGGCCTTGCGCCAGCGGACGACGCTACTGTGTCATCCTTACGATATTTGTACCGCGCTGATTGCGCAGGAGTGTGGCTGTGTGATTACGGCGCCTAACGGCCAGCCACTCGATAGGGTACTCGATACCACCACCCCTGTCGCTTGGGTGGGTTATGCTAATTCAACCTTAGCGCGGCGGATCGGGTCTAAGCTGCGACGGGTCTTGCGCTAAGTTTTTTATACACGTCGCCCCGGCAGATTTTGCTGCCGGCCGGAGTCAGTCTTTTGACTGCTCGATCACCGTGGCTTTGCCTTCTTTGAAGACGACCCGAATGCGTTCTTCTTTCTCGTGGCGATAGGTATCAGCGTACGCGGGGTGATAATAAACGCGGTACGACCTTAGGTAGGGATCGTAATAAACGCGCCGCTCGTAGCCAATAAACGCGGTGCCGTCGTAGCGCTGGTAGTAAGTATTATAGATCCAGCTGATCGTGCGGCCGGTGGGGGTGAGGGCTTCGCGTTTTTGGTCTGGCTGGCCGAGGGCGAAGTAGACGAGGTCCTCCGTGAAGCCGAGATCGATGATCCCCTGTTTGATTTTGTCCTGCGTCGCCTTATCGGCGGAGGCGAAGGCTTCGGGCTTTTGTTTGATGCGATCATCGATCGACTGGCAGCCGGTCAAGGCCACGAGCGCCGCGGCGAGGAGGAGCAGGCGGGGGTATTTCATAAGCAATGAGACAGCAGGCATGGGCTTAGGTTGCCGGTGATGATAGCCTTAAGGTGATTTAGTTTCGCTGGGTGGTGCCAGTGAGTCGACCGGGATTTTATTCTTGGTGGTCGTGATGATCGCGACGCCGGCGATAATGATGGCCGCAGCGACAAAAAGCCGCGGGCCGATCGGCTCGTGGGCAATCCACCAACCAAGGAAAACCGCCACGATTGGGTTAACATACGCGTAGGTGGCGACGCGCGCTGGGGAGCAATGCTTCATGAGCCAGACAAAGGTGGTGAAGCCGATGAGTGAGCCGGCGATGATGAGGTAAACCCAGGCGACCCAAGAACGGGCGGAGACATCGGCCAAATGAAAATGGGCCGGTTCGCCATTGAGTAAGCTGACGAAAAAAAGCCAGAGGCTACCCGCGAGCATTTGCATGGCGGAAGCGGTGAAGGGGTCGGCTGAATTGCGCGCGTAGCGTGTATAGAGCGAGCCCGCGCTCCAGGAGAAGCAGGCGAGGACCAGAGCCCCGACGCGCCAGGGATCGAGATGAGCGGAGCCTTCGCCTAGCTGTGGGCCGACGAGTACGAGGAGGCCGATGAAGCCAAGGCCAACCCCGAGGAAGGTTGCGAGCGATGGTTTAGTCCCTTGGTTTTGATGACCACTGATGGCGTGGATCGCCCAATCGAGGAGCACGATAAAAAGGGGCCCAAGTGAAATGATCAGCGTGGCGATACCGGAGGGGATTTTCTGTTCGGCCCAGGAAACTAAACCGTTGCCCCCGAGTAGCAGCAGCCCGCCTACGATGGCGCTGTCGAGCCATTGGCGACGGGTGGTATGAAAGCCGCGGGTGAACGCAATCCAGCCGGCAATCAAACCACCGGCCACGAGGAACCGCGCACTGGCCATGAGGAAAGGCGGTAAGGTTTCGACCGCAATCTTGATGCCGAGATAAGTGGAGCCCCAGACGAGGTAGATCGTCGTAAAGCCGGCGATCAGCGCGGCTTTGGTCGGAATTTTATCAGGGGGATTCACCGTTTAAAATGTTATGCAGGATTGGCCAATTGCTTAGCGAAAGAGCAGGGATGGCATCGAGTTGGCGGACATTATGCGACTGATTATTTTATAGAAAGATTGATGGGGCCCGCGTGAGTTTACCTCGACCCGCTAGCGATGTAAAATTAAGTTAGCCGGGTCGGGGCAGTTCCCTCGGTCGGCTCCAGCAATTTTAATCTATCCTTATGCTGCTTACCCTCGCGCTTTTTTCTTTTAACTTATCCGCTTATGAGTTGCCGCGTGTGGTGCCCCTAGCGGACGCCGCGTTGGGCGTTCAGCCGATTTCGATTACGGCGGTCGTGAACCCGCGCAGTCCCGGTGGGGTGCATGATTTCTCCTCTGAGGGTGATTATTGGTGGCCCGATCCGAAGGATCCGACTGGGCCTTACGTGCGGCGTGATGGGGAGACTAATCCGAGTAATTTTGTGGCCCATCGCCGACTGATGTTTGCCTTCGCGCGTGAGGTGGGTGCGTTGACGGCGGCGTATGATCTCACTCGTGAAGAGCGCTACGCGGCGGCGGCGGTGCAGCAATTGAAGGTGTGGTTCGTCAATCCCGCGACCCGCCTGAACCCCAATTTGCAATATGCCCAATCGATCCAGGGCGTATGCACGGGCCGAGGAACTGGGTTAATCGATACCGTGCATTTGGCGGAGGTGGCACTGGGTCTGCGCGCGCTCCACGGAGCGCGGTCACTCGATGCGGCGACGGAAGCAGCCGCGCATGCTTGGTTTCGCGATTATCTGCATTGGCTGCAGACGCATCCTTACGGCCTAGAGGAACGCAAAGCAGATAACAACCATGGCACCTGCTGGTTGTTGCAGGCGACGGCGTTTGCGCTGCTACTCGATGACCAGGTGACGCTCGCTGATTGTCGCCGGCGTTTTAAGGAAATTATTTTGCCGCTGCAAATGGCGCCCAATGGCAGCTTCCCGCGCGAGCTCGCGCGGACGAAAGCCTACGGTTATTCCATTTTTAATTTGGATATCATGACGAGCCTCGCCGTGCTGCTTTCCACGCCGGATGAAGATCTGATGAAGTTCAAACTCGCCGATGGGCGCACCATGGTTCGAGGGGTGGAGTTTCTCGCTCCATTTCTTGCGGACAAAGCGAAATGGCCGCTCTCGCCGGACGTGTTGCATTGGAAGGATTGGCCTGTGCGCCAGCCCGCGCTGTTATTCGGGGCGGTGGCGGAGGGGCGGGAGGATTGGCTTAATCTGTGGAAAAGCTTGCCCGCTGATCCTGCGGATGAAGAAGTTCGCCGTAATTTCCCCATCCGGTTTCCGACGCTGTGGTATGCTGCCACCGGCGCCCATCAGTATTAATATATTTAAGGGTCCAGGGTTCACTATCTGAACGTAATTAATTGATAGATAATTGATTGTATAGATATAGAATTTATTTTTATGAGATGGGGTGATTAAGTTAGGGCCGAGCAAAAATCTGAGTGGGCCGAATGATCGGCCTAGTGGACTGGCGGCCTAGGCTAAGGCTAGGCTGGCCGGAGATGTGGGATTGCAATGCTCTCAGAGGGACCCGATACCAACACTCTACTTTTTCATGCTCCGTAAGCTCATTTCAAAAATCCGGCAGACCTTTACGAAGGACGACCAGCGTTCCGAGACCAAGCCGGCTCATAAATCAGGGAGACCCGTTCCGAAAAGTGGCGAACATCGCCATGACAAGCGGTCGACCGCTCATCCCGCGAGATCTTCTAGCCCGACGCGGCCAGCGGCCCCGATTCAGCATCGCTCGACATCAGCTAAATCTGCCCAAGCTCCGGTGGCGGCCCGGATTCCGCAGGTCGCTAAGCCCCTGCCTGAGGTGCCTAAGCTTGATACTGCTTTCACCCAATTGGGGTTGAGCGATCGGATTGCCTTTGCCGTGCAAGGCATGGGCTACGAAGCGCCTACGCCGATTCAAGCTCAGGCCATCCCGATTATTTTAAGCGGTCGCGATGTGATTGGTTCAGCCCAGACCGGGACCGGAAAAACCGCGGCATTTGCGTTACCTATTCTAAATCGGCTGCAGCAACACGGTAAAATGCGCTGCCTTATTTTGGAGCCCACGCGCGAGCTAGCCGTGCAGGTGGAGGAGGCGTTCAAGAATTTTTCTAAATATACCGACCTCAGAGTGACCGTGGTGTACGGCGGTGTAGGTTACGGTAAGCAGCGGGAAGATCTTGCCCACGGGGTGGATATCCTCGCGGCGACTCCTGGACGCTTACTCGACTACATGGAGCAAGGCGAAATCCGGCTCGATAACATCGATATCCTCGTGCTCGACGAGGTCGATCGGATGCTCGATATGGGTTTTTTGCCTGATGTGAAGCGCATCGTAGCCAAGGTGCCGCGCGAGCGGCAGACATTATTTTTCACCGCGACACTCCCACCCGAAATTGAGCAGCTCGCCGCCTGGGCGCTGCGCTCGCCTGAAACTATTTCTATCGGCCGGCAGCGCTCGACGGCCGAGACGATTACGCACGCCTTTTATCCGGTGGTCCAAGCGCAGAAATTTGACCTCCTCGCGCACCTGCTCGAAGAGACTCATTATAAGAGCGTCATTATTTTTTCACGAACCAAGTCGGGGGCGGATTACATAGCCAGCCGACTCAAACAAGAAGGCCATACCTGCGCCGTGATGCATGCTGATCGCAGCCAGCAAGAGCGGACGGATGCGCTCAAGGGCTTTAAATCAGGTCAGTATGAAGTGCTGGTCGCTACCGACTTGGTCGCGCGCGGTCTTGATATTGCCGATGTGTCGCACGTGATCAATTTTGACGTCCCAGAAAATCCAGAAGATTACGTTCATCGCATCGGGCGCACGGGTCGGGCGCACAAGACGGGCGATGCCTTCACGTTGGTGACGGAGGAGACGTGGCGTGACGCCCGTAGTATTGAGCGCTTTATTGGCCAGAGCATCGAGTGGAAGAAGGTTACGGGGTTTAATTATACCTATTCCGGCATTTTTGATGGCGGCGGGATGCCCCAGTTAGCCCCAGAAAAACCGAAGAGTCGGCTCACGCGCGGCGGGCGGCGTTGAGGGGTAGTTTGGTCACAGAGGATTCGGTTGCCAAACCGGCGGGCCCTTGCACCGTAGCGGACTCATGAAGTTAGTTATCCCTGCTGGTGATTTTGCTGGTTATATTTTTGATCTCGATGGCACGCTCGTTGATACCATGCCGCTGCATTATCAGGCCTGGAATGAGGCGATGCAGCATGCGGGTTTACAGGAGCCACTGAGTGAGGATTTGTTTTATTCGCTCGGGGGAGTGCCGACGTTGCGGGTGGCTGAATTGCTCGGCCGGCACTACGGAATCACCCTAGATCCCCATCAGGTATTTCATCAAAAAGAAGCGCGGTTTGTCGCGTTGCAAGGTGGGGTGACGCTGATCGAGCCGGTGGTAAATTTTGCGCGGCGCGTGGCGGCCCAATTTCCGGTGAGTGTGGCCTCGGGAGGGCCGCGGGTGGTGGTGCGTGGGACGTTAGCACAAGTCGGTTTAGCCGCATTATTTTCGGTGGTCGTAACGCCCGAGGATGTAACGCACGGTAAGCCCTCGCCAGAGATGTTTTTACTCGCCGCCAAAAAAATGGGAGTGCCGCCGGCCCAGTGTTTAGTGTTTGAGGATGCGGAACCCGGCATCCAGGCCGCTGAGGCCGCGGGGATGCAATGGGTGCATGTGCCCAGTCGCGGGCCGCGCTGACGAGGGCTGCTTTTGATTTGAGTCGAAGCCGTCAAGCGCGTGGGCTAGGCGCATGACTTTTGCGGACCTTGCGAATCAGAAAATATTAACCCAGCCGATCTACGAGGCGGGCAAGCCGATTGATCAAGTGGCGCGGGAGTTGGGGCTCGATCCGGCCAGCATCAGCAAGCTCGCCTCTAATGAGAATCCCTTGGGGCCCTCGCCACTAGCCGTAGCGGCTGGGGAGCGCGCCTTGCGCGAGGCGCATTTGTATCCTGATGGCGGCTATTTTTTGCTGCGGCAGAAGTTAGCGCAGAAATGGAATTTAGGGATGGATCAATTTATTATTGGCAACGGTTCCAATGAAATTTTGGAATTGCTGGGTCATGCTTTTCTCGCGCCTGGGATGGAGTGCGTCATGCACCAGTCGTCCTTTGTCGTCTATAAATTGGTCACGTTAATGTTTGGCGCCACCCCGGTCGAAGTGCCGCTCCAGCACATGCGGCAGGATTTAACGAGTCTCGCGGCCGCCGTGACCTCGCGAACACGCTTGGTGTTTCTCGCGAGCCCCGCTAACCCCCTCGGCGGGGCCAACACGGCGGAAGAAATTAATGCGCTGGTGCAAGCTTTGCCCCCGCACGTGATCTTAGTCTTTGATGAGGCCTACGCTGAATACGTGGCCGCTGCGCCCGATCTTCGGGCTTTGATCGCGGCGGGACGTAAAATTATCTGTCTGCGGACTTTTTCAAAAATATATGGCCTCGCCTCATTGCGGGTGGGTTATGGTTATGCCGCGCCAGAATTGATCGCGATCATTCAGCGAGCTCGGCAGCCTTTTAATGTTGGCGGGGTGGCGGCAGCAGCGGCGGCAGCGGCTTTGGATGACCATGCATTTGTCGCCCATTGTCTTTGCGAAAATCAGCTCGGCCTGGCGCAGCTCAGCGCGGGTTTCAGCGCGCAGGGTCTGGAATTTGTCCCAGGGCGCGGGAATTTTATCTTGGTCAAGGTCGGTGATGGCGCGCGTATCTTTAGCGCACTCCAGCAACGCGGATTGATCGTTCGTCCGGTTAAGCCCTACGGCCTACCGGAGTGGGTGCGGATAACCGTCGGCACGCGGACGCAAAATGAGCGGCTCCTAACTACGTTGGCCAGCGTGCTTTAAAATCTGCTCAGTCAGCGCTTAGCCGCGGCGCGCTGCAGTCGGTCATTAATGGCGGCAGCCAGTCCGTCAGCATTGGCGGGCAAGGCTTCTATCCAAATCTGCCGATACCCTCCTTGGTCTGCTTGGCGCAGGACCTGATAAAGATTTTTGGCCACAGCTTGGCCGGCGCCGCGTTCGCTGAGCCAAAAGCAGTTAGGTCCCGCAATTTTCTTGGGGCGACGCAGATAGATTCCAGCTATGGTGGGTGGCAGGAGGGACCACGCTGACTTAATCAGCAGGGGCGTATGCGGACTATAGTGTTGGGGCAGTAATCCGGGAGCGAGTTGGCCGATCGATGGCGGTTGGGGGCCTGGCCGCGCGGTCTGGAGGCTAATTTTAGCTCCGAGGAATTTGCGAAGGTCTGCCGCCGTGATGGCTCCTGGGCGCAAGATTTTCAGCGCAGCCGGATTGGTTAAATCGAGAATGGTAGATTCTACGCCGACGCTACAGGCGCCACCATTAAGGATGTAAGAAATTTTATTCCCCAAACTATCGCGGACGTGGGCGGCGGTGGTGGGACTAATGTAACCAAAAGGATTCGCACTCGGCGCGGCTAGGGGGATACCGGCGCGGCGTAACAATTGGCGAGTTAAGGGATGTGCGGGTGAGCGAATCGCCACGGTGGCGCGGTCCGCCGTCACAATATCTGGAATGCAGATTTTTTTCGGCAGCACCAGCGTGAGCGGGCCGGGCCAAAAGCGGCGGGCGAGACGCCGGGCCAGCGGGTGAAAGGTTGCGAGTTCTTCGGCGTGTGCGAGGTCCAGCACATGGACGATTAAGGGATCTTGAGTCGGCCGACCTTTGGCGCTAAAGATGGCCTGGCAAGCTCGGGCATCAAGGGCGTTGGCCGCTAGGCCGTAGACCGTTTCGGTGGGTACGGCGACGAGTCCGCCATCACGCAAGACCCCCGCTAAGCGGCGGAGGTTAACCGGGGTGGGGGAGTAAATTTTTGCAGGCATGAAATCCGGCGACAAAAAAGCCGGAGCAGATGCTCCGGCTGAAATTATGGACTAAGCAAGCGCTTAGAGCATCGTCAGCAAATTGCGCGCGCTCTTAATCTTGGAGGTAACATTCCGCTGCTCTTTGGCGGAAAGGTGGGTGTATTTGCGCGGCAGAATCTTACCTGTGTCGGTGATGTAGCGGCTCATCAGCTGCGGCTGGGTGAAAGGAATTTCCTGCGGCGTAAGGGTCTGTTGTTTGGCTTCGGTGGTGCTCATGTTGAAAAAGGAGTCGGAAGGTTGAGTTTCCCCTCTGCTCTGTCAACGGGCATTTTTGATTTGCCAATCCATGGCCCTCGGCATGTCTGGAAACCGGCTTAGTCCCCGTAGCTCAAATGGATAGAGCAGGCGTTTCCTAAACGTCATATCCCGGTTCAATTCCGGGCGGGGGCACCAACCGCGGCTCACTCCATAGGGCTAGCCTGAAAGGCCAAGCGGTTGAAGTCAGCCAGCTGGTCGTTTTTTCTGACTCATGGGTCATAATTTAAGCCAGGTGGCCTCCTGACGCTGACACGCTGGCTCAGATGAGGTCCCCTCCGCGGTCTGAGGAGAGTAGGCCTTCGTCTGTAATTAATTTGGGCAAGGGGCCCGTGGCATTTTTAATTTAGCTCGCCGTCCTTGCCGCGATTTCTGGGCCGTGCGCTAGGAGCTTGCCTGCGGTCGGGGTTGGTTCAATTCTCTGCGCCGTGCCTAATTCTTTCGGCAAAATTTTCCAGATAACCACTTGGGGCGAAAGCCATGGCTCGGCCGTGGGCGTAGTGATCGATGGCTGCCCGCCACGACTCCCCCTGACGGTTGCTGATCTCCAAGCGGATCTTGATCGTCGTCGCCCAGGCCAGAGCGACATCACGACTCCACGAAAAGAGGCTGATAAAGTGGAGATACTCGCAGGGGTCTTTGAAGGCCTGACTACTGGGGCGCCGCTCTCATTTTTAGTTCACAATAGCGATCAACGATCGGAGGCTTATGATGAGATGCGCGAGAAATTTCGCCCCTCCCATGCCGATTATACTTATCAGGCTAAGTATGGCCATCGCGATCACCGCGGCGGCGGACGTTCTTCTGCACGTGAAACAATCGGTCGCGTCATCGCAGGGGCTGTTGCGAAGAAAATTTTGTCCTTGGCGGGTGGGGTGGAAATTCGCGCCTACGTTACGCAGATTCATGATCTCACCGCGCCGGTGATG
Organism: uncultured Verrucomicrobiota bacterium; assembly: GCA_903906135.1. GTDB lineage: Bacteria > Verrucomicrobiota > Verrucomicrobiia > Opitutales > Opitutaceae > Lacunisphaera. The sequence continues at coordinate 32,326 of CAIVJE010000159.1, forward strand.
AGCAATTTCCCTAGCTTAGCTGAGGTTGAGGCTTCCCCGGTGCGCTGCCCGCATGCCGCCACCGCGGTGCAGATGGTGGCGCGCATTAAACAAGCGCGGAGTGAAGGCGATTCTGTTGGTGGGATCATTGAGTGCCGTGCTCGTCAGGTGCCGGTCGGCCTGGGCGAACCCGTATTTGATCGGCTCGAGGCTGATTTGGCCAAAGCGATGCTCTCACTGCCGGCGACAAAGGGTTTTGAAATCGGCAGTGGATTTGCGGGAGCGCAGTTGAAGGGCTCTGCCCACAATGATGCTTTCGTGCCCCGTGGGGCGGGGATCGGCACCGCGACCAATCGTTCCGGCGGCGTGCAGGGCGGCATTAGTAATGGAGAGGAAATTGTCTTCCGCGTCGCGTTCAAGCCGACGGCCACAATCCTCCAATCTCAAAAAACGGTGGATCTTCAGGGAGTCGCGACTGACTTGCATGCTCGGGGTCGCCACGATCCCTGCGTGGTGCCGCGCGCGGTGGTCATTGTTGAGGCCATGACGGCGCTTGTGCTGGTTGACCACTGGATGCGTCAGCATGCACAAACCCAAACCTTCAAGTTTTGATCCAACCTGCGCTCAGCTCAAGCCGGCGCCGCTCTTTAGGCGGGTTGACGGACTGAGGGTGGCGGTGATCTTTGTTTAACTATGATTTCTGTTTATTTTTTAATTGGCTCACCGGGCTCAGGCCGCCGGGCGGTGGTGCGCGATTTGGTGGAAAATGGGCTCGCGGCGGAAGCGCCGGCATTGCTGCTGCTGGCTGCGAGCGAGCTCGCCGATCCCGTCGATGCTAAGTTGGCGGCGCTAAAAAATCTGACGGTGCGCCGCTGGGAGTGGGTCGCTCCGGAGTTACCCACCATGGAAATTGCTCCTGAGACCACCGTTTTTTTTCAAGCGGACTCACGCGTTAGTCCGATGGATCAGTTGGAGGCGTTGAAGCCGTGGTTAGAGCAGCAGGGGGCCGAACTCGCGCGAATTTTCTGCTTCATCGATTGTCAGTTGGCGGAAAAGCATCCGGTGCTGAAGCAATGGTTTTCCGCCTGCATTCATTTTGCGGATGTTGTTTTTCTGACCAAGCGCGAAGGCGTCGCCAATAAGTGGCTCAGTGATTTTATTAATTCCTATAAAGACGAGTGTTTCCCTTGCCACTTCGTCCAAGTGAAGACCAAGGGTGAGCTCGCGAATCCTTTGGTGTTGCTCGACCCCACACCCCGACGGGTGTCGCAATATTTTGAGGAAGGAGAAACTTATGTGATCGAGGGACTCGAGACGGATGATGAAGAGGACAGCGAAGAGGATACGGGCCTGTTACCACCAGAGCCCTATTTCATCCGCAACCTCAGTGGTCGTCGGGAGAAAGAGCTTCCGGTGTTGACCGATTATTTGGACCGCCCTGTTGCAGGATAGGGATGATTCCGTTCGCGGCCCGCCGACGCGCGAAAGTGACAGCTGGGTTAATTCTGCATTAGGCTGAATTAAGACTCGACGGAATAATCGTCTCCACGGCAGAGTTAATAAGTCCCCCCCCCGTTGATTTCATGGGTTTGACCAAATTTACGTTAGTATTATTAGCCGTTAGTTTAGTCACGCCGTTGGTCGCTCAGACCGTGTCGCCGGACAATGCGCTGACGCTCGACGAGCAGGCTTCGCGCTTTCTGGCGCAAGCCACGTTTGGTCCTTCGACTGAATCGATTGCCGAGCTCCGAGCCTTAAATTATAATTATAGCACGTGGATTGATCGCGAGATGGCGAAACCCGCGACCCTCGCTACGCCGCTGGCGCTGGCCGCCAAAACCTCGGGGCAAATTACCTCAATTACAGCGCCCTACAATCGGCGAGCGCGTAATCAGGTGATGATCTCAGGCAGCGACCAATTGCGTCAGCGGGTCGCTTATGCGCTGAGTCAGATTTTTGTCATTTCGGACAATACCTCGACGATCAATAATGCGGAAGAAGGCTCCAGCAGTTACTATGACCTGTTGGCCCGCGACA
>CAIVJE010000160.1 GCA_903906135.1 uncultured Verrucomicrobiota bacterium
ACCTTCATGGTCGAGATGACTGAGACTGCAAATATTCTCAATAATGCGACGGATCGCTCGCTCATCATTCTCGATGAGATTGGCCGCGGAACATCGACCTACGACGGACTGAGTATTGCGTGGGCGGTGGTCGAACATCTGCATCGATCAGCCGAGGCCGGTCCGCGCACTTTATTTGCCACCCATTACCAAGAGTTAACTCAACTGGATAAGCACCTCCCCCGTTTAAAAAATTACTCCGTGGCCGTGAAGGAATGGAATGACGAGATCGTCTTTGTCCGCCGAGTAGTCCCAGGGGCAGCTGATCGTAGTTACGGGATTCAAGTAGCCCGTTTAGCCGGTTTGCCGCTGAGTGTCATCGAACGCGCTAAAACCATTCTCGAGAAACTCGAATCGGATGACACTACCGTCGAGTTGCCCTCACCTTCGCCCAAAGTGCGGCCCAAGAAGAAGATTTCCGTACTGCCCGTGGGCGATGCTCAGTTAGATTTGCTGTAAATATAATCAGGCCTCGCCTCGCCTCGCCTCGTCTCCCGGCGGAGGGCGGTTTTATGAAGTGACCCTCACTCTGGTCGGTTCGACCGCGGTCCCTTTTTTAATAAATAGTCGTAAAGTCAGCCGGCAGTGGGGCCGTGGCTTTAAAGGCGCAGGTGCGACCAGCGAACTCGTAGGTGAAGCTGGTTTCGAGGGAATGTAAAAAGAGCCGTTTATTTTTAGTCGCCTTGGCGAAGGAACGATTGCGGGCAAAATCGCCGTAAGTTTGATCACCAATAATCGGTGAATGGCGTTTCGCACATTGCACCCGCAGTTGATGGCTCCGCCCGGTGAGCGGTTCGAGGCGAATCAAGGAGGTCGAAAAATTCCGCTGCGTGTGCTTAATTAAACGGTAAAGCGTTTCGGCGGGCACGTTGCCGATGAGCGATGTGCGCAATTGGCCGCGAATATTTTTTACCGCGACTTGATCGTACCATGATTCAGAATTCTTGTGGGGTTTCCCAAAAACCAACGCCTGATAAATTTTGGTCACTTGTTTTTTCAGGTAATGCTCGCGAATCGCGATCGCCAGTTTTTCACTGGCCGCAGTCAGAATCACCCCAGATGTAGCCGAATCGAGGCGGTTGAGCAGCCACAACTGACGCTCACTGCCATCGGCCGCTTTCCAGCTAAAACATTGGGTGTCTTTGTCGTAACGACAGGTCAGCAAAGAGCGCGGTTCATCCTGCGATGAATTGGGATGGGAGAGCACCCCGAAAGGTTTATCAAAGGCGGCTAGCCCATTGGCATCGCGTGCGAGCAATTGAACACCCGTCGCCAACGGAAGCGTGGTCCAGAAATCTGCGGTGAGGGCACTCATTGGTAATAAAAAGCGATGGTAAGTTCCTGTTGCTCGCCCAAAACGGCGATCATTTGCTGCGACCATTTACGATAAGGTTGCGGATAGGTGATCGCATTTTGGCAGGAGAAAACTCCTTGTTTGCCGCTATCGGCATCCTCGACCTTGACGATATCCGTTTCGCCCTTGGCATTAATCTTAAAGGTTACCACCACGTGCGATCCCCGCGGAGGGGAAACGCGGCTCTCTTCAAGAATGCGGTACCAAGTAACTTGGATGATCTCGAGCATCTCGTTGAGATATTCACCATACTCACTCCAGCGCGCGTCGCGACCGACAATCCCCAGATTAGCCGCACCAGCGAGGCGGGTGGTCAGAACGGTGGTGCGATTAAGCGAGGTCGAGGCTAAGCGGGGCCTTTCCTTGGGTTGCGCATGCGCAGTCTGTTGAACAGGAACGAGCCCCCCTTCGAGGTTTTTAGACCGAGCATCCCCCTCAACCGCCTGCTCCGCATGGGTAGTCGGCGCCTTGGATTTAGCCTTATTCATGGCGATGCCGTCTGCAGACTTTCCTTCAACTTTCTCAAAGCCATTCAAGGGGACTTGCTCAGCACGGGCTAACTGTTCAGCCCGATCGGCCGCTTCATCTTTGCTGGGGTCGCGACTAGGAGCACTGGGGGGCTGTGGCGGAGCCAAATTCCCAGAAACAATGGCCGTATCGTTTTTAATCTTATCCTGGCCTTGAATGCTGGGGCGATTCTCCGGATCTTTTTCTTTAGCGGCGACCTCTTGGGCAGACTGTTGGTTCCGATTGCTAAAGTTAGCAGTTTCATCGGGAATATTTTCCGGCGCCGCTGAATTGGTTTCCACAAACTTAAAAGGGTCGCGGGGCTTAGGCACAGGTTCGGCTAGTTCGAAATCAAAAGTTTTTCCGGGTTTAGTGCGGGCGACGTTGATCCCGCTGTGCACGCCCGTGAATTTGGTGAAGGCAAATTGCGGCGAAAACAGAATCAGCAACAGGTGGAACAAGAGTGTGCAGGCAATGCCGATTATAATGGAACGATCCAGCGGGCCACGGCCGAGCATATCAGAGGGACGATCAGGCGAAGGCAGGGACGAAGCAGGCACAGGATTTAATCAACGGGTCAGACCCGCCTGAGTCAAAAGTTGTTTCATTTCTTCTAGGGGTAGACCCACGATATTAGAGAGTGATCCTGTAAATCCTGCGATAATTAGCTCACTGGCCTCCTGAATTGCGTAGCCGCCTGCTTTATCCAAGGTGTGCACTCGGCTAAGATAAAGTTCGATCGTCGCTTCATCGATTGATTTGAAAGTAACCTCACTTGCAACGCCTTGATCGAGACTCAGGCCATCAGACTGGCGGCGAATGGCTAGCCCGGTAAAAACGGTGTGCTGCGTTCCACTCAAGCGGCGCAACATGCTCCGAGCTTCCGCGGCATCACGCGGTTTGTTCAGAACAGTTTGACCAACAAACACGGTGGTATCCGCTCCGATGACGGTAGCCTGGGGGTGCCGAGCAGCAACCCAGTCAGCTTTGAGCGCAGCATTATGCCGAACCATTGCGCGCGGATCAGCGTCAGGAGCTTCGTGCTCAATCACCTCGGCTGGGATGATCTCAAACTCAAACCCGAGCGACGCGAGCAGCTCTTTCCGCCGCGGTGAGGCGGAGGCGAGGATAAGGCGTTTTTCTGGCAAATTCATTGGTCGATCAGCTGTCAGGCCTGAATCAGGCCACGGCGATCCACTGGATTGCTTGGTCGCCGGACCGCTCGCAATGAAAAAGTCCTCTGTAAAATGGTGGCTTGAGGTTGCAGTTCAGCACTTTGCCCTCAAAGTCACGCTTCATCCCATGCGTATTGGCTTAGCTCAAATCAACACTATCGTTGGCGACCTCGCCGGCAATAGTCGCCGTATTCTCGAAGCTTACCATACGCTCGTTGCGCAAGGTGCAGAGCTGGTCGTATATCCCGAACTCGTCGTCTCAGGCTACCCTCCACGCGATCTTTTATTTAAAAAGCGCTTCATTGCCGATGTAGAACGAAGCACGCAGGCCATCGCCGCTGAGATGGGTGAGGTGCCGGCGATTGTCGGCTACACCGAGGCTAATCAAACGGGCCAAGGTCGAGCCGCCTACAACGCAGCCGCTTTCTGCCACCAAGGGAAAATCCTCACCTCCGCGCGTAAATGTTTACTGCCTACGTACGATATTTTTGACGAAGACCGTTACTTCGAACCAGCAGCCGAACCAACGGTGGTCGTGTTCAAGGGCCACCGCATCGGCCTAACGATCTGCGAAGATATTTGGACCCATGCGATGATTTCAACTCGACGTTTATATCATGGGGTGGAGCCCGTGCAGCAACTCGCCGCCCAACGTTGCGATTTGATGGTAAACCTTTCGGCTAGTCCGTGGAATCATGGTAAAGGTAGCCTGCGCCATAAGCTCATCGGCGATACCGCTCGGCAGCTCGGTTGTCCGGTCATCTACGTCAATGCGATCGGTGGAAATGACGAGATCATCTTTGATGGCCGCAGTGTGGCCTGCGACGCCCGTGGGCAAATTCTCGGTGGCCTGGCCGCCTTTCGCGAAGAACTTAAAGTCATTACGATTGGCGCCGCGACGGCGACTCAAGCCCCTTACCGCCACGCGACTTTTGAACAGGAAGAGCTCGCTGATATTTACGATGCCCTCGTGCTCGGGGTCCGCGATTACGCCGAGAAAACCGGTTTTAAAAAGGCGCTGCTTGGGCTTTCTGGGGGTATCGATTCGGCACTAACCGCGGTCATTGCCGCCGAAGCCTTAGGACCGAAAAATGTTATCGGCGTTAGTCTGCCATCGGTAATTTCCAGTCAGCACAGCAAAGATGATGCGCGGATCCTGGCGCAGCAGCTCGGCATTGAATACCACACGCTCTCCATTGCGGATACCGTCGCCGCCGCCGAGCAGACCCTAGCGCCCATTTTTACCGGCCGAGCCCGCGATATTGCTGAAGAAAACATCCAAGCCCGCGCGCGGGGGCTGCTCTTGATGGCCATCTCCAATAAATTTGGCGCTCTCCTCCTCACGACCGGCAATAAGAGCGAATTGGCGGTCGGCTATTGCACCCTTTATGGTGACATGTGCGGCGGCCTCGCGGTCATTAGCGATGTATTCAAGATGCAGGTCTACGCCCTCTCTCGCTGGATTAATCGTCACGGAGAAATCATTCCCGTGAGTAGCATCGAAAAGGCACCCAGCGCAGAATTGCGTCCCGACCAGACCGATCAGGATAGTTTGCCGCCCTATGAAATGCTCGACGCCATTCTAAAAGGTTACGTGGAAGAAGGCTTAGCGCGCGCGGACTTAGTCGCGCAGGGATTTTCCGCCGCGATTGTGAACGATGTTGTGCGTAAAGTTGATCTGAATGAATATAAGCGCAAACAGGCCGCTCCCGGTCTGAAGATCACGCCGCGGGCCTTTGGCGTCGGCCGGCGCATTCCGATCGTCCAAAAGTATGTTAGTTAATTAAACCCCGCCTATATTATGTCCGCCCCACTCTCTGACCAACTCTTCGCGCGGGCACTGCAACTTATGCCCGGTGGCGTTAATTCACCGGTGCGGGCTTTTCGCTCCGTGGGTGGCACCCCATTTTTCACCCAAGCGGCGCACGGCGCCACGCTCACGACCGTCGATGGCCGTGAGTTGATCGACTTTGTCTGCACGTGGGGTCCAGCCATCCATGGGCACAATCATCCACGCATCAAAGCCGCCATTGCGGCCGCGCTGGAACGGGGCACAAGTTTTGGCACGCCCAATCCCGCTGAAGTAACCATGGCGGAGTTGATCGTGAATTTCTTTCCATCGATTCAAAAAGTCCGCCTGTGCAATAGCGGTACGGAAGCCACGATGTCGGCGATTCGCCTAGCCCGCGGGTTCACCCGGCGTGATAAAATCATTAAATTTGCCGGCTGCTATCATGGTCACTCCGACTCGCTGCTGATTAAAGCCGGTTCCGGGGCCCTCACCCACGGGCATCCAGACAGTGCGGGAATTCCTGCGGTTTTTGCCCAAGAAACGATTGTGCTGCCCTACAATGACACCGCCGCAATTGATGCCGCCTTCGCGGCTAATCCGGGAAAAATTGCGGGCGTTATTCTTGAACCTTACATTGGCAACGTGGGTTTTATTAAGCCCGATGCCGGCTATCACCAGCACCTCCGCCAAGCCTGCACCGCCCAGGGGGCCTTATTAATTTTTGACGAAGTCATGACCGGATTTCGCCTCGCCGCTGGGGGCGTGCAAGAAATCGAAAAAATCACGCCTGACCTTACTTGCTTGGGCAAAATTATCGGGGGTGGTCTGCCGGTGGGCGCTTTCGGTGGACGCGCCGAGGTGATGGACCAACTGGCTCCGCTCGGCCCCGTTTATCAAGCTGGGACGCTCAGCGGAAACCCGCTCGCGATGGCGGCGGGCATTGCCTCACTCCAGATGCTCGCTGAATTAAAACCTTACGCGCGCCTAGATGCACTGGGCCGACAAGTTTGCACGACCGCGCTCGCGGCCGCCAAAGCCAAGGGCATCGCGCTTCAAGCGCCGCAAGTGGGTTCAATGTTTAGTTTATTTTTCACCCCGACGCCGGTGCGCGATCTGCCTAGTGCCCTCACCTCAGACGCCAAATTATTCGGCAGATTTTTTCAGAATTGCTTAGACCAAGGGGTCTACCTTCCACCGAGTGCTTACGAATCGTGGTTTTTAAGCACCGCGCATGAAGGGGCCGCGATTGATCGAGCCTGCGAGGTAATCACCCAAGCAATTAAGAAGCTGTAATGCCCCGTCGAGATTACGCTCGCGGGTGCGCTTTGGCGTAAATTTCTTTCAGGCGCGCAACGCTCGTATGCGTATAAATCTGCGTGGTGGTTAAGTTAACATGCCCAAGCAGCTCTTGCACCGCCCGTAAATCAGCGCCGGAATTAAGCAAGTGCGTGGCGTAAGAGTGGCGTAATTTATGCGGCGATATATCCATCGGTAAATCGGCGAGCGCTAGATATTTTTTAACCAGCAACTGAACTGCCCGTACCGTCATGCGTTGATGGGCCGTCCCGGTAATGAGGGGATCTTGCGGGTCAGCCTGCGGCGCATAAATTTCTCGGAATTTATTTAAGACCGCCAAAGCCACTGCGCCCAGTGGGCAGATTCGCTCCTTCTGCCCTTTCCCGACGACGCGGGCAGTCCCCGACTCAAAATCGATCGCGGCATAGCGTAAGGCCACCAGTTCACTTACGCGAAAGCCCCCGCCATAAAGCAATTCGAGCACGAGACGATCGCGCCACGCGCTAGCCGCGTCTAAGCTGCCGGCGCTGAGTAATCTTTGCGGGCCACTCAACAGCAGAGCCATTTGCGTTTCCGTTAAGAATTTCGGCAAAGCCCGTTCCAATTTAGGCAGCGGTACCCCGACGAATGGATTGCGGGTCACTTTTCCCTGCTGCAGCCAATAGCGAAAAAAGGTCCGCAATCCCGCGACATGATTATGCAGTGTACGTCGGTTAAAGCGGCGCTGCGCCTCGATGATAAAATCCCGAGTATCGCGGGGCGAGAGTTGCGCGAATCCTTGGGTCGTTCGTTTTGTCTGCTCGAGCCATCCGTAGAGATCGACCAAGGCCTGGCGATAATTGCGAACCGTGTAATTCGAATAGCGCCGCTCTTTGGTGAGGTAATCAGTAAACGGCTGAAACCACTCGGTCACAATCGCAATGGGGACGACCACCAGTGGTGAATTTTTTTTCACAGGAAATAAAATACGCTAGGAGCAAGCATCGCCGTCAGGGCCGAAATACGGGGCGACTCATAACGGCATGCACGAACTATACTTTACTCGGCGATGGTGCCGCCGGGTGCTCTAACGCCTGCATAATGCGGGCTGTCTCTTGCCGGAGGGCTCCTTCCGGATCGAGGCCAGTAACGCGAGCGGCGGCGGTTAATTCAAACAGCATGCGGCCGAGGGTCGCTTGATCAAGTTGCGGACCGAGCGCGGCAATTTGGGCGGCATCGATTACGCCAGCCGTAGGTAACTTAGCTTTCTCAATCTGCTTCCAGACATTCTCCGCAAACATCAGGGCCGGCAGTTGCGGCGGAAGATGCTTGAATACAGTCGACTGAGTTTTGCCGGCGGCGGCTTTTTCTTGAGCCTTAACTTTCTCCCAAACCTCAATTACCTGGGCGGAATTTTCGGCCTGCTCTGAGCCAAAGACGTGCGGATGGCGCCGAACCAGCTTCGCGTTGATCTCCCGGGCAACGTCCTCAAAATTAAAGTCACCTCGTTCCGCCGCTAATTGGGCGTGAAACACGATTTGCACTAAAACATCGCCAAGTTCCTCGCGCATATGCGGCAGATCGTGGCGGTCAATGGTCTCGAGTAATTCACTCACTTCATCAATCAGGCAACGCGCGAGAGTTTGATGCGTTTGCTCACGATCCCAGGGACAACCGTCAGGGGCGCGCAGGCGAACCATCGTTTGGCGGAGGTCTTCAATGGCTGACATAGACCCTATGAGTAATCAGGAATTTCGTGAAAGCACCTCAAAAGCTGGGAATTTTCAGTTTCCAATCCAGCGATTTCGTGTGTTTCGTAAGTCCAACTCCATGGATAAGCTGACTGAAATAATGATGCACAAGCGGCACGAAATCGCGCCGCTCTTAAGACCGGTATTTATCGATGAGCTGCTTGAGCTCAACGCGACGCTCCCCCGCCCGCCATCCTTTCTCCAAGCACTCCGCCGACCAGACGGTCAACTTGCGGTCATCGCAGAAATTAAACGACGCTCCCCCTCGGCAGGCGTGATTAGCGCCAACACCGGAGCGCTCGAACAAGCGCGGCGTTACCGAGCCGCGGAGGCCAGCGCCCTCTCGATTCTTACCGATGAAAAATATTTCGGCGGAACACTCGCGGATTTAGCAACCGTCACAAAAGATTTCGCGGAAAATCTGCCGGCCCTGCCCTGCTTACGCAAAGATTTCATGGTGCATCCGATCCAGGTCCAGCAAGCCCGCCTCGCGGGGGCCAGCGCAATCCTGATTATTGTTCGAGCCTTGCCGGATGAAGAGATCACCTCGCTCCACGCGGCCGCTAAAGCCGCTGGTCTTGATGTGCTGTTTGAAATTCATAATCGCGAAGAACTCACCCGCGCGCTGGACCACAACGCGCAAATCATCGGGGTAAACAATCGTGATTTGGCGGTATTCAAAACGGATCTTACCTTGAGCGAGCAACTCATTCCGTTATTCCCCAAAGGGGTGATCGCCGTCAGTGAAAGCGGAATCACGACCCCAGCGGATGCGGCCCGCGTGAAAGCCGCGGGAGCCTGCGCCGTGCTCGTCGGTGAAGCGCTCATGCGGTCCCCTGATCCCGCCAATTTAATCCGCGATTTTCGCCGCCGAATTTAAGCCCTCCCTCAATGCCGCTTTCGCCCACGACCACCCGTGAACTTCTCACGCAGCTCAATCATCAGCCTAAGCATTTTTTGGGTCAAAATTTTTTGGTCGACGGAAATATTGTGCACAAATCGCTCGAGCTGGCTGGGGTGAGTCGCGGCGATACCGTCGTCGAAATCGGACCGGGCTTAGGGACTTTAACCAATGCCTTACTTGCAGCCGGCGCGGAGGTTTGGGCCGTAGAAAAAGACCGACAACTGCATGCCCATCTCCTCGCCACCCTCGCCCCCGCGCAACCGCAGCTACACTTGATGGAAGGGGATGCGATGGACGAACCCCTGGCCGGCCTGCCGTCCACCCGCGCCACTTCTTTTAAAATTGTGGCGAATCTGCCTTATGCGATCGCCACTCCGTGGCTCGACGCTGTGCTTTCGGGTCCTTTGCCTGAGCGCATGGTTTTAATGCTGCAGCAAGAAGCCGCTCAACGCTATACTGCCCACCCGGGTTCGAAACAATTCGGCGCCATTTCGATTCTCTTGCAAGCCGCCTTCGACGTAGCGCCGGGGCATAAGGTCGATGCTTCCTGCTTTTATCCGCGACCAGATATTGAATCTTGCCTGCTCCAACTTGTCCGTAAACCCCGTCCATTTATTTTTACGGCCGAAAATAAAGCACTGATTCGCGCCTGCTTTCAGCAGCGCCGGAAACAAATCGGGGGACTCTTGCGCGGTAAATTAGCCCCCGAGCAAGCGCAGGCTTGGTTGAGCGATTTAACGGCCACTGGCCTCGGTGCACAGACCCGACCCGAGCAAATTCCTGTAAGTCTTTGGCAACAATTCGGAAAAAAGCCTGCGCTCGTTTAAAATTCTTTTCACCCTGCCTGAGTCTTGCTAGGTATTGCTAATGTCTCCTCGCCTCCTGCTTGCCCTAGTCATCGGGAGCAACCTGTCGGCAGCCGTGGCGGCGGAGTCCGTTGGCCTGCTAGGAAAAATGGAAGGCGACACGTACCTTTCAGCCACGGGTGAATATAAGATTATCGCCCCCGTATTGCGCGAATTGGGCGGCACCATTACCGACACCGAAAATGTCGTTACCTTCAGCGATAGCTACAACACGCATCTCAGTATCGCCTGCTTCCCCCAAGACGCTTCCCAGCGCTGGGAGTGTCAGACCAGCGCTCGACGAGAATATCTCCTTTATTTTTTCACCCAATTTGTGCTCGCTGATTTCCAGCTACGCTTTCCGGGTGCGGCGATTCAAAGTGCGCGTTTCTTGCCTGATTTACACGACGGCGCGTTGCTCACCTACGCACTCCTGCCGGGCGGCTCATTTTTTGAAGATAAATCTAAAATCATGGCAACGCCTGGTGGGGTGCCAGTTCAAGCCAAACGGGGCTCGTTGCTCTTTGTCCGGCGCGGATTTATTTACGTCCTGAGCGTCGAACTAGCCGAACGCGCGACGCAACGTAGCACGTACCAGATGACAACCGAGCAAGAAGACACGCTCTTAAGCGCGCGGCTGACCGAATTGGTGAAGCGTTTAATTTTCAGTAATGGTCTCCCGCCGAAGGCCTGATGCTCGCTGACGGAACGAGCAGTGCCGAAACGAAATTGGTGTGCCGCATCCGCACAATTTGAAGCCATTTTTATAATATGAAACTCATCTTCTCGATCATCTCTATGTGTGCTCTTGCCGTCACTACTCACGCCAGCTTCGACCTTACCCGCCCACGTCCACCGGTGGCTACGCCCCAGCCAAAAAATGTAACGGTGCATGCAGATCCGCGGATCGATAATTATTTTTGGCTGCGGGAGAAAGAGAACCCCGCGGTCATCAATTACCTCGAGCGGGAAAATGCCTATACGGAAGCCGTGCTAGCGCCGGCGGCAAACCTGCGCGCAAACCTCTACCAAGAGCTGATTGGTCGGATCAAAGAAGATGATACTTCCGCGCCGGTTTCGTGGCTCGGCTACAATTACTATACCCGAACAGAAAAAAACAAACAGTACCCCATTTACTGCCGTCAACTCAGCCGTGGAGCCGCACCGGAAGAGATTCTGCTCGACCTCAATACGCTCGTGGGGACGCACACCTACATTGCTGTCGGACAATTTCGCGTGAGTGATGATGGGGCGCGACTCGCCTACTCGATCGATTGGACGGGTTACCGCCAATACGAAGTATTCGTGATGGACCTGGCGACCAAGGCTCTCCTGCCCCAAAAAATTGGCGCCGTCTCCAGCTTAGAATGGGGCGCCGGTCATGATGTGATTTACTACGGCACGGAAAATGAGGCCAAGCGCTCCGATAAGGTTTACCGTTGGACCCTAAGCCGCGGGCAAACTGAGTTGATCTACGAAGATCACGACGAACTCTATAATCTCCAGGTTGATAAATCCCGCGATGGTAAATTTATTTTTATCCACACCGAAAGTAAACTGACCAGCGAGGCGTGGGCACTGGCCACTGAGGTGATCGGCGCAAAACTTCAGCCGCTACTCGGGCGAACGGAAAATGTTAAATATTACAGCGAACACCGGAACGGACAATTCTACTATGTGACCAATCGGGCCGGGGCAAAAAACTACAAGCTCTGCCAGGCTCCCGTGAGCCAACCGACCGCCACCACCGATCTCATCGCGCCTAATCCCGCCATTAAGATCGAGGGGCTGGATATGTTCGCCGATTACATGGTGATCTCCGAACGGGAAAACGGGCTCCCCCATCTGCGGCGCTTCAGCTTTGCTTCGGGCGCATCGGCCCGCCTGGCCATGCCCGAGGCGACTTATGAAGTCAGCGCAGACCGCAATTGGGATTACCACGCCAGCGTTTATCAATTCAATTACCAGTCACTCGTTCGCCCCACGACAATTTATGCTGAAAATTTAAATACTGGGGAGCGCACCCTCATTAAACAAACGGCAGTTCTGGGCGGCTTCAGCCCTGAGCATTACCAGTCAGAGCGACTCTGGGCGACGGCGCGCGATGGGACAAAAATACCGCTATCGATCGTCTATCGAACTGACTTAGATCGCACCAAACCACAACCGCTTTGGCTCTATGGTTATGGTTCTTACGGCCTCAGTATGCCGGCGGCCTTTAGCAGCAGTCGCGTCAGTCTCCTAGATCGTGGGATTATTTATGTCATCGCGCATATTCGGGGTGGCGGTGAACTCGGGGAAGAGTGGCGCGAAGCAGGCCGGATGGATAAAAAAATGAACACGTTCAACGATTTCGTCGACTGCGGCCAATGGTTAGTCGATCAGCGCTGGACGAGCCCCGCCCAGCTCGTAACTTCAGGAGGCAGTGCCGGCGGCCTGCTCATGGGCGCGGTGATTAACCAACGCCCCGATCTTTTCCACGCGGCGATCGTGCAAGTGCCGTTCGTCGATGTGCTCAACACCATGTTGGATGCCACCCTGCCGCTAACCACCGAAGAATACATCGAGTGGGGCAACCCGAACATTAAAGAGCAGTATCAGTGGATGCGCGCTTACAGTCCGTACGATAACCTCAAGGCCACTACTTACCCGCATCTCCTGGTGCTCGTCTCCTATCATGATAGCCAAGTTCCTTATTGGGAGGGGGCCAAATACTTGGCCAAACTCCGCACACTTGATACGGGAGCCAACGCCACCTTGCTCCATGCCACCATGGGGGCAGGCCACGGCGGCGCGGCTGGCCGCTACGATGCTTTGCGCGATGTCGCCCGCAATTATGCGTTTTTCCTGCAGGCGCTCGGCCGCGACAAATAATTACTTTTAAAAGCCCCCTAGCCTATGAAGAAATATGCGCGCCTGGCATTTATGTTTATCGTGGGGCTCAGCACCGCTTGGGCGGCTGAGCCGCTACCTCGCTTTGGTCTCGTGCTCCATGGTGGCGCAGGGGTCATCGAGCGACAGAATATGCCGCCCGGTCGTGAGGCTGAAATTCGCCATCAATTGAACGAAGCCCTCGCCGCCGGCTACCAAGTGCTGGCAAAAGGCGGCCCCGCGTTGGAAGCCGTCACCGCCACCATTAATGTGCTCGAAGATTCCCCGCTCTTCAATGCGGGGTGTGGCGCGGTGCTTAATGCCGCTGGGCTATGCGAACTCGATGCTTCCATCATGAACGGCAACACCCTGGCCGCTGGGGCGGTCGCCGGACTGCAGCATATTAAAAACCCCATCAATCTTGCCCGGGATGTCATGAAGAAATCGAGTCACGTCATGTTAATCGGCGAAGGGGCCGAGCAATTTGCCCAAAGCCTAGGCTATGCCTTGGTCCCGAATGAATACTTCCAAACAGAATTCCGGAGCCAACAATTAAAGAAAATCCAAGCCCGCGAAAAAGCCGCTCAGACCGGCGTTCGCCACACTTCTGATTATTTTGATCGGCAAAGTCGCTGGGGTACCGTCGGGTGCGCGGCCCTCGATCAACAAGGCAACCTCGCCGCTGGCACCTCGACAGGAGGAATGGCGAATAAAAAATATGGACGCGTCGGCGATGCCCCCATCATCGGTGCCGGTAATTACGCTAACAACGCAACTTGCGCGCTCAGCGCCACCGGCGATGGAGAATATTTCATGCGCCTCAATGTGGCCCATGATGTCTCCGCTCAGATGGAATACCGGGGCACTCCGCTCCACACCGCGGCGGCCGCCAGCATCGCAAAAGTTGGCAAGCTCGGCGGAACCGGTGGCGTCGTCGCCATCGACCGACAGGGCCACATCGCGATGGAGTTTAACTCCCTGGGGATGTACCGCGCCGCGCACCTCGAAGGGCAACCGGCTTTCGTGGCAATCTACCGTGACGAAAAAAATCCTGAAAACATTTCGCGCTAACTTCCAGCGCGGCCTAGGCTTATCAGGCCGCGCGACCCTCGACCCTGAAAATATTTACCCGTGACCAAAACCGAACTCTTAGCCAAAATCATCACTCAGCTAGAAGCGGAGCTAACGATGCTCACCGCGGCCGCCTTAGCCACCCACGCCGAAGCGACTGACGAAGAAAATAAAGCTGAAGACAAATACGACACGCGCGGGCTGGAAGCGTCTTACCTCGCGCACGGACAATCCAAAGCAGCCGACGAAGCCGCCCTCGCCTTGTCGCAATTTCAAGCCATCGTGCCCCGAGATTTTTTGCGCACAGAGCCGATCAGCGTGGGAGCCTTAATTACCTTACAGGGACCAGAGCAAAATCACTATTTCATCGGACCACGGGCCGGCGGGATGGAAATAGCCCACGGCGATCAACGCGTGCTGGTAATTACTCCGCAATCTCCGCTGGGGCGTAACTTGATGGGCTGCAGCCAAGGAGAATCCCTCTCCCTCGATTTTGGCGGAAAGCGGCGTACCGTGGTAATCGAATCAGTCGTCTAGCGCCCGCAGCCAAGAGATCACGGATTGCACTTTGCGTGGGGACCGTTTGGCTGCGCTTCAACTTATGCCTACCACCTACGAACGACTCCGCGCTGACATTATTACGGCGATGAAAGCCCGCGACACGGCGACAGCGACAGCCCTGCGCACGATGGATGCCGCCATCCAGCGCGCGGCGATGGACACCAGCAAGCCTATCGATGAAGCGCTCACCATGGCCACTTTCCGCAAAGCGGTTAAAAATCTGACGGATGCCCGTACCGAATTTGAAAAAGGCGGACGCGCAGACCTCGTGGCGCTGAACACGGCCGAGATATCCATTCTCGAAAAATTCCTCCCCGCGGGACTCGATCCCGCCAAACTCGAAGCCCTCGTCCTTGAAGTCATTGCCGCCACGGGGGCCACCTCAAAAAAAGAGATGGGGAAAGTAATCGGCGCCCTGAAACAACGCCCCGAAGCCGGGCTGATTGATTTTGGCGCTGCCAGTAAGGTTATCCAAGCCAAGTTGCCTTAAGCCAAGCTCGAGGCGGCCAGCCCCTGATGCCCTTAAGCTAAGGGCAAAGGTAGCACGGGATCAGAGTGCACCGGTTGGCGCATGAAATTATCCCGCCGCGCCGTGCGATCGCCGGCCGCTAGTCGACGATCAGCTGGGTCGCTGTAGGGCTGACGGCGATACCCCGAACGGTTGGGATCGGCGGCACATTTAATCTGAAAATCTTGCATCCGCTGAAAAATACTCAGCAACAAGTCGGGCAAAAGATATTGATCGAGCCCAGTCCGCTCTAGAACGAGCAGCAATTCATGCACCGCCTCCAAAGTCGACAGACAGCCCTCCTGCGGCTGTTGCTTGATAATATAGCGACTCGGCGCAGCCGGCGTAAACATGATGCGCGGCAGATGCTGAAGACTCGGGCTCAGCCTCAACATTTTTCGCGCCCCGCTCCAGGTTGCATCGAGTAAAATAACTACGAGGCGCCGATTTGTTAGCCGAAGGCGGAGTTCGCTAAACTGGGCGGCCGCAGTCGGGGCGCGCTCCACCTCTGATAAGTTAAGCGCCGTGACGCCCGGATAGAGGAGTACGCAATAATTTAGCGGATCAGCGAGCACCGCTTGGACGGGCGCGTGGTCATCAAAGCCCTTCCCCATATGCAGCTCACTATTCGGCAGGCACAATTGGGTGAGTCGACCCGTTCCGGCTTTTTCCTCTTTAAATTCCTTGGGGTGCATTAAAAAAATGAACCGGGTACGTGTCAGCATCGGCAGCAATGACGAGCACCAGCATAATTGCTGGGGCCAAAAGCAGCGGTAGCACATCTCTCTCATCCGGAAGGAACGAATAGAAACTAGCGCAGAAGCGAAGGAGAAAGTGAAATCGGCACGCTCGGGCTCGGCGGGGGCTATAGAAATGGGGCCCAGCCGAGGCAATAATCAGACCAAGTCATTTTAGACTTTTACCAATGACCACTCACGGCAACGGCCCCAGTGATGAGCGCCGCCCAGACAAAAAAAGCGGCGGCAAATTTAAGCTGAAAAGAGGGTTTGGCTGATTTGTGCCGAAGAATAAAGAGCGCGCAGAATCCCCCTAACCACCCGCCCAGCGCACTCGTCAGACACAAGGTGGCTTCGGACACCCGTTGACCCCGCTTGCGCCCCGCCTGCCACTTGTCGTAACCAAAAATAAAAAACACCACGACGTTAGCTAAGCCGAACCAACCAATTAAAAATTGGTCTAAACCAGATAGTTTCATGGGGTGTCTCGCGGCAGAATATCGCTGAGCCGCGAGGGCCACTGCGCCATGTAGGCCAATTGGGCGGTGCGATCGGGCAGACCTTCCGTGCGGGCTGGATCTTCCAGAAAGCGGCGGGGATAACCTGGCTCGAGCGATTGAATGAATACGATTTTCCCTGCTATTTTAAAAACAGCGCGCCAAGCGCCGCAGCCAATGACAAATTCATCCGGTGCCCGTCGCGTGATGCGCCGGGTGCGGTGCAGGCTGGGATCACGACTGAGCAATTCGTTCACGCGTGGGCGAAAATCAATGGCCCAATGCTGGAGTAACCACTCGGCCTGCTCCTGCGCTAAGCTGGAAAATTCCACCCGGAATTGTGGCGGGACAGCCAGCGACGCCTCCATTTCATCAAGCCAACCTGCCTTTTCATCGGGAAAGGAATCATAAGCCGGAATGTAAGGCTTGAGGTCAAACACCGGCGTGCCATCGACCAGATCGCAGGCGCCGAGGATGAGTCGGCGACCCTCTACCGCAATGAGCGGCACGGGAGTTAGCCCAAGAGGATTTGGCCGATGGGGCGAGCGGGTGGCGAAGACGCCCCGTCTTTTCGCCGGACCGCGCGGAGGTAAAACCCGTGGCCGCCAGCCCGAATTGCGGTGAAACCACCAAATCAACCAGATGCGCGTGAACCCGGCTACATCATGGAGCGCTTGCTCATAATCACAGTCCGGCAGCAATTCGAGAATGTTGCGCTCCGCGGCACTCTCCGTCGGTTGATGCCGCGCCTGAAACTTCACCTGCTTTTGCGTGTGAATATAGCCGATCGGTTGTAATGGAAGCATCTCGGGCAAGCCACCAAACAATGCGCCTAGCCGGTTGGGTCGAGGGAAAAGACAGCCCCGGCGACCGCTGAACTCCGCCTCAATATTCGACGTCGCGACAGCGTGCTTCGAGTTTTGCGCTAATGCGGCTGATTTGTGCTTCCGTCAGCGCCACCGGTCCACTCAGCAGTTGCGCCGATAAATCTTGCGGGTTGGCGACGCGACAGCGGCGAGAATTTTGCGAGGGCTTAAGCGCCACCACCCAACCCGGCAACGCCAATACTGGCGTAACCGTCAACTGTTCGGCGATTTCAGCTTTGATCGTGGCTGTAAACCAGTCCGCATGACGTTCGGCTTGCTCAAGACCGTGATTGTCTTCGCCCCAGGGCCAGACCAAGGAGCGTCCATCAAAATATACGGTGCCGGGATCAAAGCCGGGGCGCGCCGGACCCTTGCGGCGAGTTTTCGTTTCAATCACAAAAACTCCCGCTGGACCGACCGCGAGATGATCGAGATTGAAGCGGTGTTCTGTCCTACCGCCCGGGACATCATGGAAAATCCGCCAGCCTTGCGCTTTCAACGGTTCAAGCTGCTCCGCCACGACACGTTCACCGAAATAGCCGAGATAGCGGTTACCACTTTCTTGCGCGCGGCGCGAAAACCAGCGAGCGGAGTAATAGAAAGTCGCCATAAAAGCGGCCAACGTTAACGCGGCTCCGACCAGTTGGAGCTCTTCTGGCAGGCGAACCGTAATCATGAGTAAGATCATCCCACTCGCCGCGGGCACAACGGAGGCCACGATCATTCCAATAAAACCCTCTTCCTCAAACCGACGCACTAAGTGAAGTTGGGTCTCGCCCGGGGCGCGCAGCAATTTGAGGTCAGCAGCAAACGGCAGCCGATGCTTCCGCTGCTGGCGATGCCAACCAAGCATGGCGGCAATGCAGCCGCCAAAGAGAGCTAAATAGCCAAGGTAAAATATTTCGTTAGGCCAATTCATGGGGCGGGCAATCAGGGGTGCGAGAGAGTGACGCGATTCTAGCGCTCGCCGTCAACGCTAGGCCGACCGTAACATTTCATTCTTCGACCACATCCCAGCCGGCTAAGGCGCCGTCCTGAATATTCACGCTGACCTTCATCGGACGGCAACACACCTCACAATCCGCCGTGAACTCCGCACTGCCCTCGCTCACATCAAGGGCAAGTGAAAATGACTCGCCGCAATGTGGGCAGGAAAGAGTCAGGGCATCATGCATGGGGTACCATGAACCAAGGCTAGCTTACTTAATCGACACTAACTCGACTTCAAAAACCAACGTCGAATTAGCGGGAATTTTTCCGGCAGCACGAGGGCCATAGCCCAGCCCAGCTGGAATATAAAGTTTCCACTTATCGCCCGCCGCCATCAGCTGCAGCGCTTCGACCCAGCCTTGAATCACGCCGGTGACGGCGAATTCGGCGGTATCACCGCGTTCCACGGAGCTGTCAAAAACCGTCCCATCAACCAGCGTGCCATGATAACGCACGACGACCGTATCGGTCGATTTGGCCTTGGGGCCTTTGCCCGTGACCAGAATTTCATACTGCAAGCCAGAAGCGGTAATTTTTACGCCCGCGCGGGTTTTATTTTTTTCTAAAAATTCTGCACCCGCGGCAAGCTG
>CAIVJE010000161.1 GCA_903906135.1 uncultured Verrucomicrobiota bacterium
GAGCACCCAAAAGCGCAAGACCACCTTACTTTCAGGCCAGCCCTTTTTTTGGAAATGATGGTGAATGGGTGCCATCAAGAAGAGGCGCTGGCCCGTGCCGCGGCGGCGCTTGGTGAACTTAAACCATCCTACTTGCAAAATCACTGAAACGGCTTCGAGCACAAATACCCCGCCCACCAAAAGGAGGGTAACGGGCTGATGAATCATGAAGGCCATCACCCCAATCAACCCACCGAGAGCCAGCGAACCGGTATCACCCATGAACACTTCAGCCGGATGAGAATTATACCATAGAAATGCCATGCAGGCGCCAATGAGCGCGCCACAAACCACCGTCAACTCCCCCGCGCCCGCCACATGGCTAATTAACAAATATCCGGAAAAATCAACTCGCCCCGCCACGTACGCCATAATGCCAAAAACGAGCGCCACCGTGATTGTGCAACCAACCGCGAGTCCGTCCAAACCATCGGTCAGGTTGATCGCATTGCTGAAGCCAACGATCCACAGATAAATTAACATGAGCAATAACCACCACGGCATATATTGGATCACGGCCGTCTTTACAAACGGCACCCACAGTTCGCGAATCTTAGCGGCGCTTAGCGGGTGCCAGAGCAAAATCCCCAGTGCGATAACCGTCGTGGCGGATTGCCAAGCGATTTTCTCCCACGATTTAATGCCGTCCTTATTTTTGTGCACCACCTTCAAATAGTCATCGCGCCAACCGGGAATGGTGAGGAGCGTATAGACCAAGAGGGCGACAAATACCCAGATATTCGGTTCCGCCCAGAGCACACTGCTTAAAAATACCGATAGAAATATAATTAACCCGCCCATGGTCGGCGTGTGGCGTTTATCGAAATACGTGGCGCCTAACGCGCCCGTGCGCTCGTCGATGTAGTCGTGGCCAAATTTCAATGCCCGGAAACGGCGAATCAACCACGGGCCAATGATGAAACCAATCACGAGTGCGGTAATCGCCGCGCCAATGGTGCGCACACTATTATAATGCAACAACCGCAACGGTCCAAACCAATTGCCGTAAGCTGATAGATAACTAAGCATGCGGCGCCTCCGTGACGAATAATCCTGCGCGATCGCCCGCGGCACGCTCAACGCTACTCATGCGCGGCGGTGTTAGGCCTTTGCCCTCACCCGCCCCGATTTTTAATTTTTGAATAATAAATACCATTTTAATGCGTCGCGCTGACCGCGGTATCCGCGAAGACAGTTTCCAGTTGGTACCGACGGCTACCTTTCAAAAAAACTGCCCCGGAAAAATCTGCCAGCCGCGCGCGCACCGGCAGCAAATCAGTAATCACGGCAATCTGATCGGCCGCATTGCCATTTTCTAATAAACCTTCCCGCAACGCCGCCGCCGACCCACCGATCACGAATAAATAATCATCCGGCCGTAAATGAATCTGCCGGCCGACTTGCTGATGATACTCGGCCGCCGCCGACCCGAGTTCCTCCATACACCCCAGCACATACAGGCGAGGGAGATTCGCCTCGACCTTGCCTTGAAACGCCTCGAGCGCATCCAGCATCGAAGCCGGATTTGCATTATAAAAATCACAGTACACTTGGGCGCGACCAAACTGCTGCAACTCTCCGCGCCACTTGGAGGGCAACCAATTCGCGATCCGCAACTGCAAGTTGCTGTCCGTCACCCCGAGTTCTCCCGCTAAAGCCAGCGCGAGGGCCGCATTTGCGGCCATCCCCCGAGAAACTCGGGGCAACCGGAAGGGCCGTTGACCACCCAAAGTCACCTCCGTCTTGCTGGGCCACTGGGTCACTTTAAATTTTAAACTGCGGCCGCTCCCCGCTGAACAGTTTTCATTTTCCGGCACCAGGACGAGGGCATTATCCAACCGACGCAAAACTTCAAACTGACCGGCGCTGGCCGGAAATACTTTCAGCCCACCCGCGCGCGTGGCGGCCAATAATAAGGCCTTCTCCTGCGCCACCCCCGCGAGTGAACCGAGCCCCGCCAAGTGCGCCGGCGCCACGAGCGTGAGCAGACTATGATCAGGTTCGATCATTTCAGCCAATGGCGCCATCTCGCCTGGACCACTGATCCCCGCTTCAATCACCGCGTAAGCCTGCCGCGTCGTATCGAGCTTGGTAAGCGTCAAGGGCACGCCGAGATGATTATTTAAATTTCCCTCGGTGGTCAGCACGTGAGTCGCCCCACCCAGTAAAATCCCCAGCAGATCTTTGGTCGAAGTCTTGCCCACACTGCCCGTGACACCGATGACCGTTCCGTTAAATTCGCGCCGATGTTCCCGCGCGATGCGCTGCAGCGCCCGCAATGGATCCGGCACCACTAATTGGGCTAAGCTACTGCCGGACACCGCCTGACTAACGAGTGCCGCCACGGCACCGCGCTCGGCGGCGGCCGCCAGAAAGTCATGTCCGTCGCGCTGGGCTGTTTTCAAGGCGACAAACCCCTGCCCAGCAATCAGCGAGCGCGTATCGGCCGTAAAGCCGCTAATCGGGCTCGCGGGTGAACCCACCCAGCGACCACCGGTCCAAGTCGCCATTTTTTCTGCGGAAAAAGTGGGCATCGGGGTAATTAACTCAGCTGCCGAGCCGACTGCACGAGTATCTCCCGCGCCACTTGCCGATCATCAAAAGGCACAATTGTATCGGCTAATTTCTGATAAATTTCGTGACCCTTCCCTGCGATGAGCACGCAATCACCGCTGCGCGCTGCGGCCAGCGCCTGCCGAATTGCTTCCCGCCGATCTGGCACAAAAGCGATCCGCTCCGCCGCGATCACCCCAGCCTGCTGGTCCGCAAAAATATCGGCCAGCGGCTCCGCGCGGGGATTATCAGCTGTCACCCAAACCTGATCGGCAATCTCCTGCACCATCTTGGTGAGCGGCGCCCGTTGGGATCGGTCACGCTGACCGCCACAACCATAGACCACCAACAGACGCCCTGGCGTCAGCGACCGCAACAGACTTAACGAAGCCCGCATGGCCGCTGGGGTATGGGCATAGTCGACGAAGACCTGCGCTCCCGAGCCACCGGTGATTCGCTCCAAACGACCCGGCACCACGGTAAAATTCTTTAGCCGCACGGCAATGACCGCCGGATCACGACCCAGCGCATAACAAGCCGCAAACGCCGCGAGTAAATTACTGACATTATAACGACCAAGCAGCGGACTTTCTACGTCGATGCTTCCCTCGGGCCAAAGCAAGCGAAAGGTGGTGCCGTGCGAACTCACCTGCACTTGCTCCGCTCGCACGTGCGCAGTCGCTGACTCCCCAAAACTGATAAGACGGACCGCGCTGGGGAGCGCCGTCGCCAATTCCCGACCGCCCACGTCATCGATATTAACCACCGCCGCCTTCGGTAAAGGCCCATGTTCGCCATTAAAAAATCGCCCCTTGGCACTGTAGTAAGCCGCCATCGTCTGATGATAATCGAGATGGTCCGCCGTAAAATTAGTAAAGACCGCCAC
>CAIVJE010000162.1 GCA_903906135.1 uncultured Verrucomicrobiota bacterium
CGCCATGAACCACTAAACCCGCCAGAAAAAATCCCACCAGCAAGGGGCTGCGTAAATCAATTCTGCTTTGATGGTGGCTGGTGGCTTGGGCGAACGCTAAAAAGAAAAGAAATCCGCCGATAAAAAGCGCGGGATGATGCGTCATCAAGACGGTGAAACCCAGAAAGCCCAAATGAACTCCCGTAACCCACCAGGGAATAGATTCCTCGGTGGACGCAACCGCGGTGGGCGCTGCCAGCGCGAGGAGTTCAGAGCGGAAAACTAAGAAATAAAAACCGTTCGATAAAACGATGCCGGAGAGCGCATGCCAGCCAAAGTGCGTGAACATATACGCCAGATCCCAGTGCCACGCCGCCGCCACCATCAAAACCGGCGGTGCCGCAAAATGCGAGAGCGTGCCGCCAATAGAGATATTAACAAAAAGTAGGCCCAACGTAGCGTAGGCCAGCTTGCGACTCGGTTGGAGTTGATAAAATTGCTTCGCCAGCAGCAGCGCCGCAATCGTCATCGCCGCCGGCTCCGTAATCACTGACCCGAGCAAAGGCGCGATCGTCAAAATGGAAAACCACCAGGCCACCGGTCGGCCGCCACCCAGCGACGCCACCAACCGCAGCCCCTGCTCCGCCAGCCGCATTACCGGCCGAGTTGAAGCTAACGCCATAATGATAACCACAAACATGGGCTCCGTAAAATTAACCGTCTCACCAATATAATGCACCGCGGTGTCGACCCCTTTGTAAGCGATGATCACCGCCGCAAGGGCGACCGCCCAGATACCGAAAACCGCCTCAACCTCGCCAAAAAAATGCAGAATCTGTCCCCCGAAACTCACTTCATCCGGCTGGCCATCTTCGTCCCGATCGGTGAGCGGACGCTGCTGTTGGAGTCGAGCGCGATGGCGCTCTTCGACAAGGTGTCCCCACTGGCGGATTTTGGGCGCTAAAAAAGTATGCAGCACGGCACAGATAAAAATAGCCGTCGCCGCTAAATTGAAAGGTTCCGCCGCCACGCGCGCTTGCAGCACTGACCATAAGCCCGCGGCCGGCGACTGCTCGTACGTCGATAATTCACGAGGGAAAGTGGCTGCCGATGCCGGCGCCGCCAACGCGACCGCGCCAGTGCTAGCCAGCAAGCCCAGCCACAAAAATAAACGAGTTAGGGCGCTCATCCGAGTAGTGCGGGCAGTTCCGCTAAGCTTTTGATAAACGCATGAGCCTCCGCGCGCACGCGCTCGCGCACCGTGTAGCGACCAAAGCCAATGAAGAGATCCACGACGGGCTTGGTCTCAAGATCGCTGACGCCGTCCCCCACCATCACAATCCGACTCGGTTGCAGCGTCTGACGCAGCGCCGCAATGCGGATGGGCTTGCCCCCGGAGCGCGTGGAAGGGAATTTTTCATCGAAGCCGACGTAGCTGCCGTCGGGCCCAAAATATAAATCGACCGCCTCGATCTGGGTAATTCCGAGGTAAGCCGCCAGCGGCGCGATGACCGGCGTAAACCCCCCACTGAGAATGAGGGGCGTCCAACCAGCTGCTTTGAGCGCGGCAATCGTAGCCCGCGCGGTTGGTTCGATGTGCTCAATATAGAGCTGCCCGATTTGCTGCACCTCCGTGCGATGCGGACGGATCAAGGCCAGCCGCCGACCAAAGACTTCCTCGACCGGAATTTTACCTTCCATCGCTGCAGTGGTCTGGGCCTCAACTTGTGCAAACAGCGCCGGCCCCCGCAACCGCGCCAATTCATCAATGCCCTCAATCGCGCTGAGCGTTGAATCACAGTCAAAAATAACAAGTTTCGGCGGCGTAACCACGAAAGCTACGGAACACATGGAACCGGCCCGTGGAAAGTACTTTTAATTGAAAAAGAGGGTCACCCCTCCGGAGTGGGCCCGAATCCCGCAGCAGCCGGTGCCCACTGGGCACTAAGGGAACATTACACGGACCCCACAGCTGGATAATAATTTAATACCGATGGCTTGGATCAGAGGTAAGGGGCTCTGGGTTATTGGGCTGAGCCCCCACGCCTCCAAGCGCGCGAGTGAGGGAGGTATGTTTAAGCTCCGAACCTTCGCGTCACTTCGCGCCCTTCGCGGTTAAAAACGCCTTGGTCCTGTTCTGATCCCAGCCCTCCTCATCCGTGGTTAGAAAATGCCTTGGTTGAACCCCGCCAGACATCTCCCACTTTCTCGATTTGCTACATTTTTAATTTTGCCCGACTGCGCCTGCTATATTTTTTATGCCCCCCGAGCCCCCCCCCGGAAGCGGGCATAAAAAAGCCCTCCGCGATGGGAGGGCTTCGAATCGCTCAAGGGGCGAGGTCTTATTTGACCTTCGTCGCGCGCTTGAACTTGTTGGTGAACTTCTCGACGCGGCCGGCCGTATCGACCATGCGCTTCTCACCCGTAAAGGCAGGATGCGAATCCATGGTAACGTCACGCACGATCACGAAATAATCGAGCCCGTCGATCTTCTCAGAACGAGCGGATTTCATCGTGGATTTGGTGAGAAATTTCTTGCCCGTTCCGATATCAAGGAAACAGACGTTGTTGAGAGCTGGATGGCCTTCGGTCTTCACGGTAAAAGTGGGTTTAGGTCAGCCTTGGCGCGCCTTGTAGCGCGGCTCGACTTTATTGATGACGTAGATGCGCCCTTTGCGACGGACCACCTGGCAAGCCGGGTGACGTACTTTGGCGGATTTGATGGAGGAGACGACTTTCATAAAAGATAGGAAAGAAGATGACCGCTGCACCCCCTGTCAAAACAAAAGATTTTGCGATGCGATAACCCAAGTCACGGCGGGCCAAGGATCATCCACATGCTTGGCACCAGCTAGTTTACCGATGGATCATCCGGCTCATTGGCCAGGAATCGGAGCTCAGGGTCGTGTTCACACAGTAAATTCCGCCATAATGTAATTCCATCCGCATCATCTAGTTGCCGACCTTCCACCCCGGTAGCGAGCCAAGTATCCTGCTTCATTTCATTTTCTAACTGCCCTTGGGTCCAACCGGCGTAGCCCAAAAATGCACGAATCGTCAGTCCGGGAGTGCCGATCAGTTCTCCAGCCTTTTCTGGGTCGATCCCGAAATGCAGCTGGAAGGCATTTTCCTCTTTGAGCCATTGCCATGAAACAATGATCAATTGCTCCGGTTCGACCGGACCACCGTAATAAAGGGGAACGCCCGCGAGCGGCCCGCGAGCGAAGGCCTCATTCAATTCCGCCAATTGACGCTTAAGCGGTCGATTGAGCACCACCCCCATGGCACCCTCGGAGCTATGGGCCGAAAGCAAAATTACACTGCGCTTAAAATTTGGGTCACGCAGCGCTGGTGCCGCCAACAACAACTGTCCGGCGAGACACTGGGGCTTTCGTCCGAGGCGACGTTCTTTCATGACGAGGATTGAGAGGGACTAAAAATTTGCTGGGGTTTTTTCACCAACGCGTACCGCGCCGCCTCACAATTTTTTAATTTTCACGCCGGCATCTTTTAAGATAGGTGCGACTAAGGGATCATTGTGATAATCCTCATGAAAGCGAATCGCCGAGATTCCCGCGGCCGCGAGGATCTTCGCGCAATTAATACAGGGGTAATGCGTCACATAGGCTACGCAGCCTTCGACACTCGAGCCGCGTCGCGCTGCATCCGCCACCGCATTTTGCTCGGCATGGACCGTCGCCTGTTCATGGCCATCGCGCACGCGCGCCGTGTGCGGAGTTCCCGGCAGATAGCCATTATAGCCCGCGGCCACGATGCGATTCTTGCGATCGCCACCTGTGACGATGACGCACCCCACGTTGAGGCGTTCGCAATTTGAGCGCGAAGCAATCAGGTTCGCCGTCGCCATAAAATACTCATCCCAGCTCGGACGATGCGGAAAAGCTTTGGTGGCTTGAGCAATAAGATCGATCGGATTTTTTTTACTAGCGGCCATGGCGTTAACGGTGGGAATCATCGCGCCACTGGCAAGGGGGAACAGCAGTGCTTAGTTTTAAGGTTTAAGGGTTAAGTTTTAAGCTCTGCCCAGACAGCTTTTAAACTGCGCCAAGCGAGAAGGGTTAAGACCTCTAGCCTCTTCCCCTCAGCGTTCTCCGCGTTTCGCTCCAAAGTTTTGGGTTAAATCGCGCAATATCAGCATCCCCATCGGATACTAGCCACGGCAGTTTCACTTTTCTAATTTCCCCTGTTTCCCAATTTTCCACTTTTCCGCATCCCAGCCTCTAGCCTAACGCCTAAAGCCTCTAGCCTCTTCTAACCTTAAAACTATTCCCGCCCACTCGAGCGGAACCGCCTGCACCGACGGCTTGCACGCGGCCTGCTCGCCCCTCAAGCTGGGCCATGGCTTCGCTCAAACAACTCGTCGATTATTGCGACAAACGCACCCGACGGGTGGCTTTCAAAGATTTTCCTGGTTCGCACAATGGCCTGCAAGTGGCCAACGATGGCCGAGTAACTAAAATCGGGGCAGCCGTTGATGCTGGCCGAATTCCCTTCGAGCAAGCGGTTGAGAGCGGTGTTGATTTTCTGATCGTGCATCACGGTATTTTTTGGGGCGGGGTGCAGCCCGTGACGGGGCCAATTTATGAGCGTTATGCCGCGCTCATCCGCGGCAACTGTGCCGTCTACTCGAGTCACCTCCCCCTCGATGCGCATGAAGAGATTGGCAATAACGTCCTGCTCGCGCGGCAGCTGGGCTTAAAAGCCCATCGGCCCTTTCTCTTCCAAGAGGGCGAGCCCATCGGTTGGATTGCGGCCAATAAACTCAAACGCTCCCAACTTTGTGCGCGGCTGGAAGAACTCTATCCACGCGTCGTCACGATTGACTGCGGTCCCGCCGTCCCCAAGCAGGTGGGTTTCTGCTCTGGTAGCGGCAATAGCGCGGTCCCTCAGTTAATGGCGGCTGGCGTTGACACCCTCATCACCGGGGAATTGCGCGAGGAATGGTTCAACTACGCTCAGGAAAATCATCTCAATTTAATTTGCTGCGGCCATTACGCGACCGAGATGCATGGGGTAAAAGCCTTGGCGGCCGAGCTGGCCAAAAAATTCCGTCTGCCGTGGGAATTCATTGAAACCGACAACCCACTCTAAAATCAGCAACGTGCCGTCGCGTGAAAAAAATCTTCCCCTTTGGCCGATTCGTACGTTTCGTAACCCACTCTATCGATGAAAAAAATCGCCATTCTCCACGGCCCCAATCTTGACCGCCTCGGCCGGCGCCAGCCGGCCATTTATGGCACCGCTACGCTCAAAGACCTCGAGAAGATGATCCGCGCCGAGGCGAAGAAAATCGGCTTCACGGTTACCTTCTTCCAATCCGCCCATGAAGGCGCGCTCGTCGATAAAATCCATGCCCTCACCGATCGCGGCACGGAGGCCTTCGTGGTCAATTTTGGCGCCTACTCGCATACCAGCATCGCCTTGCGGGATGCTCTCGCCGCGAGCGGACTACCCGCGGTGGAAGTGCATATTTCAGACATTAAAAAACGGGAAAAATTCCGCCACCACTCCATGACGGCGGGCGCGTGCATCGGCATGATCTCCGGTCAGGGCTTCCCTGGCTACCTCGCGGCGCTGCGACTACTCGCTAAATTATAAAGCGCCGCCATCCGCGTACCTCGCTGGTCGGGGCTGCCCTCGACCAACTCTTTTCATTCAATGGGCCAACACCTTCCTGATTTCGCCGAGCCCCGCTGGTTTGTCTGCCACACCAAACCACGGTGTGAAAAGAAATTCGCCACCTTGTTGAAGGCAGAAAAATTCGCCCACTACCTCCCCCTGCTTCAGAGCATCCGGCACTACGGCTCGCAGAAAAAAACATTCACCAAGCCGCTATTTGCGGGCTACGTTTTCTGTCAATTAGCCCCCGAACGCAAAGACCGGATTTATCAGCAAGATTTGCTGGTCCGCGCCATGTGGGTGGAAAACGAAGCCGCATTCCTGAGCCAGCTTGAAGCGGTTAAATTAATCTGTGCCTCCGGACTGGAAGCCGCGTTGCACCCCTTGATCAAGAAAGGGACGCACGTTCGTGTGCAAGGCGGCCCGCTGCATGGTTTAGAAGGTTACGTTGACGATCCGTTGAACCCCCAGGGAATTGTGGTGTCAGTGGACGTTCTGCAACAAGGCTTGCTCGTGCGCCTACCGTTCGACCGCCTTCTGATCCTGCCTTAACTACCATGCGTTTATGTCTGTGGATTATATTTTATCTCAATACCCTCGCCCTCTGCACCTGGGCGCAGGAACCCGGGTTGACCAACCCTGGCGCGCCGGCACTGGCGCGGCCCTTTCTCTCACGGATCCGCGGGCTGTTTGATATTGAGCTGCCGCAGCTCGACCCGCCCGGCACGGTCAAGTTTATCCTCTACCCGCATATCAGTGATTTGGTGCGCCGTGATTACGTCCGTACCGACGTGGGCTTTCGCTGGACCTTAAATGACCATTTCGAATTTAGCACGGAAGGCGCCGCCTTTCTCGCGCACGGCTTTGGCCAGCACGCAACTGGCAATGGCATCGGCGAGCTCCGCTATGGCCTGAAATATCTAATCCACGAATGGCTGCCTCCCGATTTTGAAGCGAGCGCCAACCTTAGCGTCACGCAACCGCTGACCCATCGTCCCTTTGATTTAAGTGACGGCTACCAACACATCACCCCGAGCGTAATCATCCAACGTCACTCTGCCAATAATCGGCATCTCACCGTCTTCACCGAACTCGCGCTGGATGTCATTAGCCCAAGGGGTAAAGCTGGGGCGATTCAGGTTAATCAACCCCATGACGATGCCGCCTCAGTAACGCTCGGCGGGGTTTATGATTTAGGCCAAATTAAATGGACCCTCGCTGGGACCTACACCACGACTGCTTTGATCGGCAGCCACGCTGAGCATTTCTTTTACCTCCGGCCCAGCGTACTCTGGTACGTGCCAAAAAAATTTGTTTTTAATACCAAAACCCAATGGCTCATCGGACTCGGCACGCCGATGTCGTGGGGCCCAGATGGCTATCATTTTAGGCTCAACTCGCGGGTCCGCGCCGAGATTACCTTTCGTCAAGTGATTGCCACCGTGCGCAGCCACACCTTTAAGTAGCGTCTGCAGTTTCCCCATCATCGGCCAGAGGCTATTTTCGGCAATTCCCCACCATGCCCCTCCTTGTTCCAAAACAGTGCGTCCACCTACTCCTGCTCAGCCTGTTGATCAGCGGAACGACCCACGGCCACGATACGCTAGCGACGACGCGCCCTAGCGCGGACGGTCAGCAGGAGCTACGCAAGATCAGTGGGATTTTTGATACCGACCTGC
>CAIVJE010000163.1 GCA_903906135.1 uncultured Verrucomicrobiota bacterium
GGGTGGACGGCGGGCAAGTAGCTTGGGCGCTGGTTTTTTAAATTTGGCTGGCGAGTTGGGTGACGCTTCAAGGTATGCCGACCACCTAAGATTGATTGCGCGCACTGAGACCGTGACCGCCACGCCCATTACTCAGGCCCAACTGCCCAGCCAAAGGAGGGACAGGGAAACGGTACGGTGGCTGTAAAACACGCTTTCATCGGGCCGCGAGACCTGCAGCATGACCAGCCATGGGCATGACGCGGCTGAGCAGATTTTTTTTAACTAATCCTGAACAGATATGAAATTGTATTTCATGGGCATCGGTGGAACAGCGATGGGCAATACCGCTTTGCTCGCGCGAGCGGCAGGGCATGAAGTGCTTGGGGCTGATACAAATGTTTATCCGCCGATGAGTACCGTGCTGGCGGCGGCGGGAATTGTCTTTCATCAGGGTTACGACGCAGCTCGCCTAGCCCAATTAGCCCCTGACCTCGTCGTAATTGGTAATGCCATGTCCCGGGGAAATGTTGAAGTGGAGTGGCTGCTTGAGACGCGGGCGCTCGAGTTCACCTCGTTGCCCGATTTTTTGGCCGAATTTATCCTGAAGGGGCGGAAAAATATTGTGATAGCCGGCACGCACGGAAAGACGACCACGACGGCTCTCACAGCTTATTTGCTGCGTGAAAATGGGCGCGATCCCGGTTTTTTAATTGGGGGAGTGCCCGTCGATCCGCCCGTGGGAAATCACTTGGGGGCCTTGACCGATTCTTTTGTGATTGAGGGCGATGAGTACGACAGCGCTTTTTTTGATAAGCGCAGTAAATTCATTCATTATGCGCCGCAGATTGCGGTGCTGAACAATCTGGAGTTCGATCATGCCGATATTTTTCGTGATTTGCAGGATGTGCAGCGGACCTTTTTGCATCTGACTCGAATTGTGCCGCGCAATGGTTGGATCGTGCTCAACGGGGATGACGATAATTTTCGCATTCTGGGGCCGATGGCTTGGACGCGGGTAGTGCGGGTGGGCACGGGCGAAAATAATGATTTAAGGATTACCGATTTCTTGGAAACCCCTGCGGGTGTGCGCTTCAAATTAATATGGAAGGGAGTACTTTGGTCGGAAGTACAATGGACTCAGCCTGGATTATTTAATGCGCGTAACGCCGCGATGGCTGCTTGTGCCGCGGGGCTGGCGCTGGCGGCCTCGCCGCGCAATTCGACGTCGGCGATGGAAGACCCCACCATCCTTAAGCTCGATGCCTTGGCGCGATTCCGTGGAGTGAAGCGCCGCCAAGAGCTTTTGCTCAATACGCCTGCACTTAAAGTAATGGAGGATTTTGGGCATCACCCGACTGCCTTAGCGGCGACCTTGGAGTCCTTGCGCGCGCGTTTCCCCCAGCATGTTATTCATGCGGCCTTTGAACCGCGGAGTAATACTTCGCGCACTAAAATTATGCAGGCCGGCTTTATGCGCGCGCTGGCCTTGGCGGATGAGGTTTATCTCGGCGCGGTGGCCCAGGCGAATAAACTCAAACCGGAAGAGCGATTTGATACGGATGCAGTGATTCAGTTTCTTGATACGCAAGGGGTCCACGGATACACCGCCGCGACGAATGTCGCCTTGTTGGCGACAATTTCTGCGCAAGTAAAAGCCACGCAAGGTCGGCCGCAGCTCGTGGTCTTTTTCACTAACGGATCCTTCGATGGAATCATCCAGCAATTCGCGGCTGGAGCCAAAGGGTAGGCCCGAGCCTGCCCGATTTACTGGGCTTGTTTCGCGGTCTTGTACTCGGTGGGCTTTTGGCCCTTGGGCAGCGCGAGCAGATCGTAATCGTGGTAGCCTGTGATCGTCACTTGCGTGAATTCACCGACGGGTAAATTTTTCGGCACATAGATGCGACCGTCGATGTCGGGGGCATCAGCCTCGCCGCGGGCTACCCCCGCTTCCTCTACGAGCACTTTTATGGTCCGGCCAACGTAGCTTTTGGAAACTGTCGCTGCAATTTGCTGCTGGAGCGCCATAGTCTGATGCCAGCGAGCTTCTTTTACTTTGGCAGAAATTTGGTCGTCCATCTTGGCTCCACGCGTGCCATCTTCCTGAGAGTAGCGAAAAACACCGAGGCGCTCAAATTTGGTTTCTTTGATGAAAGTGCAGAGTTCGGCGACATCCGCTTCGGTTTCGCCGGGGAAACCCACAATAAAGGTGGTGCGGATCGCGATGCCCGGGATACCGGCGCGAATGCGACTGATGAGCGCGCGGATATAATCACCGCTCGTTTCGCGCTGCATGCGTTCGAGCATCGCATCGCTGATATGCTGCAGGGGAATATCAATGTAGCGGGCTACTTTCGGGCACTCCGCGATCGTTTTGATGAGCTCATCACTCCAGTGCGCTGGGTGAGTGTACAGCAAGCGAATCCAGAAGTCCCCTTCGATGGCGTTCAATTCGCGCAGTAAGGTGGTGAGGGCGCTGCCACGGGAGG
The DNA here is from genome assembly GCA_903906135.1 of uncultured Verrucomicrobiota bacterium. GTDB lineage: Bacteria > Verrucomicrobiota > Verrucomicrobiia > Opitutales > Opitutaceae > Lacunisphaera. The sequence continues at coordinate 2,469 of CAIVJE010000163.1, forward strand.
AGTCAACCGGGGTGCGGGGGTTCGGGCGCTGCTCCCACGTATCCATGCCGAAGAAGGTCGTATCTTGGGAGATCAGGTTAATTTCTTTAACCCCGTCTTTCACGAGCAGGCGAGCTTCCTTGACGACGCTCTCGATGGTGCGGCTGCGATGCCGGCCGCGGATCTGCGGAATAATGCAGAAGGTGCACGGGTGATTGCAGCCCTCCGCGATTTTAATGTAAGCGAAATGTTTGGGCGTGAGCCGAAAGCGCGGGGTATCGTAGTCCGGAATATAGGTGGACTTGCCTTCAATAAAATTGGCGGGCGCGTCGCTCTTGCCGCGGGCCTTAGCGTAAATTTCCTCGATAATGGGAGCAACCTTAGTGATTTGATCGAGACCGATGAAGGCATCGACTTCATCGTGTAAGGAGGTGGCGAGGTCTTTCGAGAAACGCTGAGCCATGCAGCCCGCGACAATCAACTTTTGCTCCTGGCGGCGCTTCGTCATGCCGCGGCTCTGGTGAACTTCCAGAATATGGCTGAGGGATTCTTCTTTGGAGGAATCGATGAAGGAGCAGGTATTAACAATGACCACATCGGCCTTTTCCGCTTCGGGAATAACCACCATCCCTGCTTGGTGCAAATGTCCGACCATGATCTCGCTATCCACGAGATTTTTGGCGCAACCGAGAGAGATGAGGCTAACTTTGATCATATCCTGGTAGGAGAACCCCCGGGCCGATCGTCGGGTGAGGGGGCGAGAGAATCGCGACAGCCTGCTGCAAGAGCGGGCGCTAAGAATAAAAAACGGCGGTCAGAGACCGCCGTGGCAGAACGGGCGTCGACCTCGAGCTGTTACTTCTTGCTCTTGGACTTAGCGGCAGCCTTCAGGAGGGCGTTGCGGCGCTTGTGGTAGGCCACGCGGCGTTTCTTTTTGATGTGCTTGTTGAATTGTTGTCCCATAAGAGTGAAAGTGAAAGGGAGAGTTGTTTGGATTATCTGGCGAGAGTCAAGCGTGGTCAGGCCGGTTCAATAGCGGGCCAAAGTGGGGTCGATTTGCTGAGCCCATGCATCAATTCCGCCGGCAATGTTGGTGGCTTGGTTATAGCCCTTACTGCGCAGGAATTGCGTCACGCGCTCGCTGCGCCCGCCATGGTGACACATTACCAAAATGGGCTGATCTTGGGGCAGGGTGGCGAGGTTTTCAGGGATTTGGCGCATCGGGATAGGCTTACTCCCCATGACCGTACAAATCGCGACCTCATCTGGCTCGCGAACGTCAAGCAGGAGGGCTCCTTGGCGAAGGTAGTCAGCGGCGGTAGTGACATCAATTTCTGGGGGCATTTCCATGGATTAAACGGCGTAAAATGGGCCCCAAGAGGTAAAAAGCAACCGTCAGTTCGCCGTTGACGCTAGCGTTGAGCATTAAATTCTAGGTTATGCCTGAACGTTTCGTTGTCATCATGGCCGGTGGTCGCGGAGAGCGATTTTGGCCCCAAAGCCGCCTCGCCACGCCTAAACATTTACTGCCGATTGTGGGTGATCAGCCGATGCTCACGCAGACGGTGGATCGGGTGATGGGGGTGGTGCCTCGCGATAATATTTTTGTGCTGACCACCCAGGCCCAGTTGGAGGGCTGTCGGCGGGCTTGTCCGAATTTACCTTCGGTTAATATTGTAGCGGAGCCGATGGGTCGGGACACAGCTGCGGCGACTGGATTGGCTTTGCTGCTCGTCAAGCAACGTAATCCCGAAGCTACCTTTGCGATGTTGCCCGCCGATCATGTCATCCATGATGTGCTGGAATACCAGAAATTGCTAAAGGTGGCTTTTGACTCGGCGGAGGCGGCTGACCTGCTGGTCACGATTGGGGTGAAGCCGCTCGGGCCCGACACTGGCTTCGGCTACATTCAGCAGGGTGGTTTGTGGCGCGAGCTGAGTGGCCACCGCGTGATGGCGGTTAAGCGCTTTGTGGAAAAACCTGATCTAGCCACAGCGAAGGGTTATCTCGCGACGGGAGAATATTTCTGGAACGCGGGCATGTTTGTGTGGCGGGTCCCCGTGGTAGAGGCAGCATTTAAGGCCCATGCAGCCGAGCTTTATGCGGGGTTGGCGCAACTGGAGGCGGCGGCTAAATCGACGGGCGGTTGGGCGGCTGCTTTGACGGCGGTTTACCCCACGCTGAAAAGAATTTCCGTCGATTATGCGCTGATGGAGAAATCGACTAATGTGGTGGTGGTGCCCGCCAGTTTTGACTGGGATGATGTGGGGGCATGGCCCGCGATCGCTAAACATTTTACCCCAGATGCGGCGGGCAATGTTCTCCGCGGCACGGCCATGGTTGAGGCGGGACGCGATAATATCGTGGTCAGCGCGGATGGTCATCTGACTGCGGTGGTCGGGGTGAGTGACCTCATCGTGGTGCACACGCCTGAAGCCACGCTCGTGGTTCATAAAGATAAAGCGCAGGAAATTAAGGCGCTCTTGAAGCGACTCGCGGATGATGCCGCGCTCAAGAAGTTTTTGTAAACGATGCGCTGTCTCGGCATCGATTACGGCACCAAGCGGGTGGGTCTTGCTCAGGGGGATGACCTCGGCGTGGCCACACCGCTCCCCGCATTAGTCGAGACCGAGGCGGCTGCTCGCTGGGCTAAGTTAGCGGAGATTATTCAGCAGCGTCGGATTACTGATTTGGTGTTGGGTTATCCTTATAATATGGACGGCTCCGTGGGATTCAAAGCGAAGGAAGTCGATGCCTTTGCGGGCAAGCTGAAGGCGCAATTTAATTTACCCGTGCACCTCATTGATGAAACCCTCACGAGTTATGCGGCTGAGTCGACGATCGCAAAAAAATCTCGGCGGGAGGTGCGTGACTCCGGTTTGATCGATTCCCGCGCGGCTTGTTTAATTTTGCAGGATTTTCTTGATCAGCGGATACCCCCGGCGATTCCGGGTTCGTGATTTTTCATCCGTCCGTCGCGCGGCTTGATTTTCCTGACGGCCTCAAGCCTGGGGTAAAAATAGTCCCGGTATCGTGGGTAATTCTGCGAGAGAGGCGAGGACGCGGTGGTGGTGGTGGTGTAATTTTTCGCTTGGGTGATGGCCCGCGGCCACCAGCACGCAATCAACGCCAATTTCACGGGCTACCTCGAGATCGTGAATGGTGTCGCCAATGAGGAGGATCTCAGTTGGCGGTAGGCCGAGCTTAATAACCTGCGCCTGACCGAGTTTAACTTTACTGCCTGCGTAAATATTATCGAGGCCAGCGAGGTCGGTGAAATGGTGGGTCAGTTCGAAATGAGCGACAATTTCCTCGAGAGTTGTTTGGCGATAGGCCGATAAAATCGACTGCGTGAGACCAGCCGCGGTTAGGGCGCCGAGCAAGCGGCGAGCGTCGCGGTGCAGCGCGCAATCCAGCCGTTGGGCATCGTAGTTACTAATAAATTCAATACTGAGTGACTCGAAGCTATCTTGCGCGGGATCAAAGCCCAGTTGGGCGTAATAATTGCGCACGGGGAAATCAAAATGAGCGTGATAGCGTGAGCGGTCGAGGAGGGGTAAGCCACGTCGCCGCAGCAGGCCGTTCATGACCGCGATGGAGTAGTCGAGATCATCCAGCAGCGTACCATTCCAGTCCCAAATTATGTGGCGATAGGTCGGGGGTTTCACAGGCTGAATAGTTTGGGGCTCCCCTGGCAACAGGCTCAACTCTTTTCCCCTTTGATTAGGAGTGACCGTGCTGGGGGTGGATCGTGGGGTAGAGCGGAATTATTACCCGGCATCAACGATAACGCGCTGGACGTTTTTTTAATATCTCCGGCTTGCGCAGAGTTGCGGTGGCCGGCACGATCCCATTGATGAAATCACGTTCGTCTGCTCAGGTGCCGCGCTGGAAATGCATCTGTGCTTATGATGGCACGACCTTCCACGGCTGGCAGAGCCAAGAGGGCGGCAATACGATTCAAGATTTAATTGAGCGACAGCTGCGCAAGATTTTGGGCGAGCGCATTCGGCTTGAGGGCAGTGGTCGCACCGACTCGGGGGTTCATGCGCTGGGGCAAGTATTTCATTTTGATGCAGCTTGGTCGCATGGCGGTGAAAAATTACGACTGGCTCTGCAAAGCGGTCTGCCGCGCTCGATCCAATTAAAAACCGTGCGGCGAGTCGCGGCCGATTTCCATGCGCGGTTTGCCGCGCGAGGAAAGGTTTATCGTTACCATATTTATTTAGGCGAAGCGGATCCTTTTACGCTGGCCTATTGTTGGTCGCTAAATCGCGAACTCGATTGGCCGGCGGTGCTGGCGGCCGCGAAGGTGTTGCGCGGCAAACACGATTTCTGGGCTTTTTCCGGGGAGAATGATCGAACGTATGAAACTACCGTGCGGGATTTGCGTCGCCTCGAGGTAGTCCGGCGCGGGCGGAAAGTTACTTTCACCTTTGAGGCGGATGGGTTTCTTTATAAAATGGTGCGTAGCTTAACTGGAGCGTTAGTGAGTGTGGGCTTAGGCAAATTGACCGCGGTCGAGCTGGCCGGATTAATTAAGACGCGGCGGCGAGTGCCGGCGGTGGTAACCGCGCCACCCCAAGGATTGTTTATGCTCAAGGTAATTTATTGAGACTATGACGATCACGTTATCCCGTCGCTGGCGCAATTCACTCGACGTGGTTTTTCCGCGCAGTTGCGTCCATTGTGCTGACTTGGTCGAGGGCGGTGAACTGCGGCATCTGTGTGGTCGTTGTACGCAACAACTGTTCATCGTCACGGCGCCGCACTGTACGACGTGTGGGCATCCCTATTATGGCGAGACCGAAGTGAACCGACTGTGTCCCCATTGCGAGGCACTCCTGCCTGCTTTTGGGTCGGGCAAGACGGCGGTGCTGCTCAAAGGTCCGGGGCGCGCTTTAATTCATGCGTTGAAGTATCATCATGCGCTGCAAGTGCTGGAAGATATCAGCGCAATCATGGCCATGGTCCCCGGGTACGGGGATTATTTGCGCGGTGCTATTTTGGTGCCGGTGCCGCTGCATCCACGGAAATTGCGCGAACGGCGCTACAACCAGAGTTTATTATTGGCGGAATGTTGCGCCCGGGTGGCGGGCCCCACGACTGCGGTGCAGGAATTACTTTGCCGGGTGGTTGATACCGAATCGCAAACCCATTACGATCGGACTGCACGGCAGAAGAACCTTAAAAATGCCTTTGCTTTGGCTCCCGCCGCCGCCATTAATTCGGCTCAACGTTACCTTTTGGTCGATGATGTCTTTACTACTGGTTCTACCCTCAATGCCTGCGCGACTGTCCTTCGTCGTGCTGGTGCGACGCAACTGGATGTCATCACCTTTGGGCACGGTTAATCTTTATCTATGAGTCACTTCGCGAAACCAAAATTATCGACGATCAAGAGCGCTAAGAGCAAAAAAAGCGTTAACACCGAAGGGTTGTGGACCAAGTGTCCGCTCTCGGGCGAGATCATCTTCAATAAAGATCTCGAGCGGAATCTCATGGTGGTGCCCTCAAGCGGCTATCATTTCCCCATCGGTTCGCGGGAGCGTATCACTAGCTTAGTGGACGAGGGCACGTTTGAAGAATTTGATGCTCAGGTAAAATCTGGGGACCCGCTCAAATTCGTGGATTCGGCGGCCTATCCGGACCGAATTAAGCGGTACGAAAAAGATAGCGGACTGCCCGAGGCCGTCATTTGTGGTTTAGGTAAAATGCAGGGCATCTTGGTGTCATTAGCCGTGATGGATTTTCGTTTTTGTGGTGGCGCCATGGGCGCGGCCGTGGGTGAGAAAATCACTCGAGCCATCGAGCGGGCGCTAAAGAAAAAAGCTCCCTGCATCATCATCAGTTCCTCGGGTGGCGCGCGCATGCAGGAGGGGATTTTTAGCCTCATGCAAATGGCCAAAACCAGCGCGGCACTGGGCCGGCTCGCTGAGGCGAAATTACCTTTTATTTCGATTTTAACCTATCCGACTACGGGTGGGGTGACTGCAAGTTTTGCGACACTCGGTGATGTCATTTTAGCCGAGCCCGGTGCGCTCATCGGTTTTGCCGGGGCGCGGGTGATTAAAGAAACAACCAAACAGACTCTCCCCGCGGGGTTCCAGACGGCCGAATTTTTGCTGAAACACGGTTTGCTCGACCAAATCGTCAGCCGGCTAGAAATGCGGAGTCGGGTGATTTCCTTATTGCAGGCCTTGCATGGGCATCATCAGGCCACCCGCTCGGTGAAGAGTGCGGCGATGGCGTCGACGGCGTGAGTTCGCGCAACGTCTGACGTTCAATTTTGAACGTCATCACTTCTTATGAGCGTCACGCCTGATCGGAAACCATCGCTAGGTCTCAGCGTCGATTCTGAGGCCCCGGCCTTTGCTGATTACACGGCCGTCACCGCTTATCTTTATGCGCAAAAGGCGCGGGGGCCTAAATTTGGCGTAGAGCGGATGCATCGGTTGGCGGAGGTGCTCGGGCATCCGGAACGGAACTACCCAATAATTCATGTAGCTGGTACCAATGGCAAGGGCTCGGTCTCGGCCATGCTCGACGCTATTTTCCACGCCGCCGGTTGGCGGACGGGACTTTTTACTTCGCCTCATTTGGTGCAACTAGGGGAACGCGTGCAAGTCAACCGGCAGATGCTCACGGCGGAGGAGATGATCGCTTATACGAATGAAGTGCGCGCGGCTTGTGCCACCGCTGACATCGCCGTGGGCGCGGAGGATTATCCCACTTTTTTTGAGTTCATGACCGCGATGGCATTTTTGCAATTTAAGCGTCAGGGCGTGGATCTGGCCACGATTGAGGTGGGGATGGGTGGACGGTTGGATGCGACCAATATCGTCGAGCCGCTCGTCACGGTAATCACGTCGATTGGACTCGATCACTGCGTAGAACTCGGCGCTACTTTTGAGGAGATCGCGCGGGAGAAAGCGGGGATCATCAAGCCGGGTCGGCCCATCGTGGTGGGGCGAGTGCCGCTCGCGGCTGAGCAGGTTATTCGGGCGATCGCCGCCGAGCGGGGGGCGGTGGTGCATTCCGTGCGCGAAATTTTCGGAGAGGATTTGGTTCGATATCCCCAGACCAATTTGGCGGGTGATTATCAGCGCTGGAATGCGGCTACAGCCACGTTGGTAGCGCAGGTGATGCCAGCGGCGTGGCGACTGACGGCGCCGGTAATCGCGCAAGGGTTAACCCAGGTTGATTGGCGCGGGCGCTGGGAGTCGATCAAGCTCGAGGGCCGTTTGCTCATTTTGGATGCTTCCCACAATCCGGAGGGGGTTGCGGTGTTGGCGGAAAATTTGCAGCAACTCATCGCTACCACGGGTCGCCGGCCGCTGATTGTCGCGGGGGCCTTGGGTGAATTCCGCGCGCGAGCCATGCTGGAGGTGCTGCTGCGTTATGCGCAGGAAATTTATTTGGTCACGCCTCGCCAAGAGCGGGCTTGTCCGGGGGAGGTCATGCGGGCTTTCGTCCCGGCGGCGGAGCGGCCTCGCGTGCACGTGACCTCGCTCGATAAAATTTTCCCCCAACCTGGCGCCTGTGTCATCGGCAATTCCACTGATGCGGTGGTCGTGACCGGATCAATTTACGTGCTCGGCGAGGTCATGGAGCGGCTTGCGCTGAAGCGAACCATGCCGTTGTCGGGGGACGATCGCGGCTAGCTTCCCGCTTGTTTCTCGGGCGATCTGCTGCAAATCTCTCATTTCTTTAATGAAACCTCGACCATCATTTGCCGCCGCTTTTAAAGGCAAGCGGGTGCTGATTACTGGGGGGCTCGGCTTTATCGGTTCGAATCTTGCTCGCCGGTTGGTGGGATTGGGGGCGAAAGTTACCATTCTCGATAGTTTAATTCCTGAGTATGGCGGTAATCGGCGCAATGTGCATGGGATTGAAGGAAAGCTGACGATCCATTTGGCCGACGTGCGTGATCGGCACTGCTTGCCAGAATTTTTACGCGGGCAGCATTTTCTGTTCAATCTCGCGGGGCAAACGAGTCACATGGACTCCATGACTGATCCGGAGACGGATTTAGATATAAATTGCCGCGCGCAGCTTACCTTGTTGGAAGCGTGTCGGCAGCATAATCCCAAACTGCGCGTGGTATTTGCGAGCACGCGGCAGATTTACGGTCGGCCTGATTATTTACCGGTGGATGAGCAGCATCCGCTACGGCCGGTGGACGTGAACGGGATTAACAAATTGGCGGGCGAACAGTACCATTTGCTCTACAGTCAGGTCCACGGGGTGCCGAGCACGGTCTTGCGGTTGACGAATACCATTGGTCCGCGCATGAGGGTGAAAGATGCGCGGCAGACTTTTGTCGGCGTTTGGCTTAAGCAAATTCTCGAGGGGCAGCCCATTGCGGTTTGGGGTGGGGAGCAATTGCGCGACTTTACTTTTGTGGACGATGCCGTGGAAGCTTTCCTGCTGGCGGCGACGCATCCCGACGCCATCGGCGGAGTTTTTAATTTGGGGGGCATCGGGCAGATTAGTTTGCGGGAGCTCGCGGCGACCTTGGTCGCGGTGGCGGGTACGGGCAGTTTTCAAGTTCGGGCTTTTCCCTCAGCCCGTAAAAAAATTGATATCGGCGATTATTATTCTGATGGCCGCTTGATCGCCGCCACACTCGGGTGGCAACCGCGGACGACCATTAAGCAAGCGCTCACCAAGACTCTCGCCTATTATCGCCGAGAGTTGGCCCATTACCTTTGAGCTACGCGCGTAGTCTTGCGCGCATGGTGAAATTATAATTCTGTCTCCTCGCCTCATGTCTTCTGCTTCCAGTTCGAAAATTCTGCCAGCTGATCCGAAAGCGACCTATCTCGCCGCGCAGGCGGCCATTGATGCCGCGATGCAGCGGGTCATGAATAGTGGCGTTTATATTATGGGACCCGAGCTGATCGCCTTCGAAAAGGAATTTGCGGATTGGCTTGGGGTCAAAGAGGTGGTGGGCGTGGCCAATGGTACCGATGCCCTTGAGTTGGCGTTGCGGGCGATTGGGATTGGGCCCGGCGACAAAGTCTTGACGGTGGCTAACACGGTCACGGCCACGGTTTCGGCCATCGGCGCGACGGGCGCGGCGGCGGAGTTCGTCGATATTGATCCAGCGACCATGCTGATCGATCTTGGAGCGGTCGAGACGCTGCTCGAGACGCTCCGTGATCCCACGATTAAGGCCATTATCCCGGTGCATCTTTATGGTCAGGCGGTGGATATGCCGCGGTTGATGGCCATCGCAGAGCGCTATCATTTGCAGGTAATTGAGGACTGCGCACAGGCGCATGGTTCGCTCGTGGGTGGTAAAAAAGCGGGCGCGTGGGGGCATCTCGCGGCCTTTAGTTTTTATCCGACTAAAAATTTAGGCGCTTTGGGTGATGCGGGTGCGGTAGCGGGGCGCGATCCTCTGCTTTTAGCCCAAGTGCGTTTGTTGCGACAATATGGTTGGCGCAAGCGTTACGTGAGTGATTTGCCGGGGCGCAATAGTCGTCTTGATGAGCTGCAAGCGGCTATTCTGCGCGTGCGCCTCACTCGGCTCGAGACGGAGAATGCGCAGCGCGCGGAATTAGCGCGCCACTATCTGACGGCCTTAGCGAATCTTCCGCTGCAGTTGCCTCTCGTGGCCGCGGGGTGCACCCATACGTGGCATCAATTTGTCGTGCGCACGCCGCGTCGGGAGGAACTGAAGGTGCAGCTGGAGAGCAAAAATATTTTCTGCGGAATTTTGTATCCGGTGCCGGTGCATCGCCAGCCGGCATATCATAATGCGGCGTTGCATTTACCGCAGACGGAGCAGGCGTGTGCGGAGGTGCTCTCGTTGCCGTTGCATCCCGGGCTGACGGTGGCCGACGTACTTCGAGTGAGTGAAGCGGTCCGCGAATTTTTTACCGCGCGATGACGCTCGTCGGCTAGACCAACTTAATTAACTCAGCCGTCGGTGGGACGTCCTTGATAATCTGGCTCGGCTGGGGGCCAACGCCAAGATAGCGCAAATTTGGGAGCACGGCGGGTAATTGATCGCCGTAGGCTACCTGCACCAAGCTGCGCACCATCGCCGCGGTGTAGAGCTGCGCATTGCGCGGTAAATCGGCAAAGCGGCGAATGTTAGAGATGTCTTCACTCCAGCCGGCGTGCTGGGTGTAGATCGGCTTGAGTGTTTTGCGAATGGCCTCATTGCGGGGGACGTGTTGGTAGCGTTTACCCGCAGTATCTTGGTAGGCTGTGCAGATGAGTAATTTTTCGCCGCCACTCAGGGCGTCGATTTTGTTGATCATTAAATCTTGATAACCGCCGTAGCGTAGGACGTCGCCTTTTTCCACGGCATCGTACCAACCCACCATGCGTTGGCGGCCGGTGCTGGTCCCAAATTCTAATTGCTTTAGCTTAATGGTAAGGGGGGCCGCATCGTCCATCTGGGTGAGAAACGTGTGGGTGCCGACTTTAGTATCGTACGCCTTGGCCACGCCAAAGGTGTGGATGCGTTGGACTGGAATGCCGGCGCTCTCAAAAAATTCGGGCGTGTAGGTATGGGAAGCCGTGACGTTGGGCGAGAAGCCGTGACGTTTATCGAGCCAGTAGGCTTGGCCAAATTCGCCGATAACGGTGTGGCCCGCGGCGAGTTCGCGCAGCACGAGTTCGCGCACTTCACCGATATTTTTGGCGAGGGCGGTGCCGGCTTGCCAGTAAACTTCGGTCAGCCGTGGCAGGTTGAGGCTGAAAGGTTCAGGGCCGCGAAATTGGGTGAAATCAAATTCGGCTTTAGGGAAGACGCCGGCCTCGATGGCCTCGGCATTGGCGCGCAGTTCGGCCGCGGTGAGTTGATCGAAGAAGCTGGCAAAGGTTTCTGGCGAGACTCGGCAGACATGTTGGATGGTGCGGAGGGCGCGATCGGCCCGCTGGGCGAGTTTTCGAGCAAAGAAATTTGGGCCGGCGAGAAAGTCGGAGTAAGTGATTTGGGCTTGGCCCACCTCGTCAAGGTAGGCGGGAGTGATCCCACGGCCGGTGGAGCCGCGAGGTTCTTCGGCGAGAATTTGGGTGCGATAATTTTCCCAAGCGAGATCGAGCAGGCGGTGGGTAAGATCGGAGACCATTGCGCGTTCGTCGATGACGAGGCGGGAGAAAATGGCGTGACCTTTTTGCTCAAGCGGGCGGGCTTCCCAGGTGAATTTGCGAGGATCGGCGACGACGCCACTGCCAATGCAGAGGTGCGCGGCATCACGCACGACGACGCCAGCCGGCAGGAGGTTCAATTTAACGCCGCCGGCAGTGTGCCCCGAGTTGGCGCCGCCATTGACCTTCAGGACGACCGACACGGAGGCGGGGGTACCGCGTAATTCATTAGCGACCTCAGGAATGAGGCGGCCTTTACCCTCGTCGCCGAGGGAGATGCCGACATCGGCGATAAGCTGGCTGGAAAAAGGGAGCAGGGACATAGTTGGAAGCGAAGACTTTGAGCAGGAAGAAAGGAGAAACCGGCGGCAATGGAAAACTAAGTCACAAATCGAGCAGGCCGCAGCTCATTCCAACGCTTTGCTTCATTAGACCAAAGTGACCGAGCAATTTTTTCGGCTACGCGGTGACGAAGAGCGATTGCAGATTATGCAGACACGTCCGGCTGGCGGTTTCTCCGCCGTGGGAGAAGGCATGGCCGGCGGGTAGGTGAAGCAGGGCATCATCAATTTTCTCCAGCCGCCAATGCGTCTCCAACGAAAGGTAGCCCGCATAACCGATGGTCCGCAGCGCTTCGAGATGAGCGCGCCAGTCTACTTGGCCAAGCCCCACGGGGGTGCCGGCCGCGATGAGTTCAGTCGGCTTGGGCGCAGTTAATCGGCGGGCATCTTTAACATGGAGATGGAGCAAGCGCGATGCGAGTAGGTGCAAATCTGCTGGGGAGGGGGCCGCGGCGCCGGGCACATAGAGCACATTGCACGGATCCCAGATGGCGCCCATGCGTTCGGCGGGCAGCGGCGCTAGGATGGCCGCGGTTTCGGCGGCGGTGGCGGCTAAGCAGGAGTGTTCGTTTTCTACGCCTAGCCGAACCCCCGCTCCGTTGGCGAGGTCGAGAAGTCCGTTGAGGTGCTCGCTGACGCGGCGCTGTTTGTCGGGTGCGGTTGGGTTGGGCGTACGCAAAAAAGTAAACACCCGCAGCAAGTCGCAGTTGAGGGTATGGGCAATTTCGAGACTGCGTTTAAAAATTTCCCGATGCGCGGCGATGGCCGTGGCGTCCTCGAGGTCGCATTTGAAGACGGGCGTGGCACAGCCCACAACGCGCCAACCTTCGGCCTGCGCGGTGGTCGCAATCTCCGCGACATCGGCCGACGTGAGATCCTTGAAGGCGCGGCCATTAAGACTGCGTAGCTCGAGGCCAGTTATTTTAAACTCCCGCAGGAAGGCGGTGATGATGGGCAGCTCCTGCGACACCTCGTCAGAAATAACACTGATGGACTGGGGGAATTTCATGGCGACGAGGGCTTGGTCCAAATTATTTCGCGGCTTGATAGCCGGCTTGCTGCAGGATTTCGGAAATCGTTACGGGCGTGCCCCCGCGGCGTTTGCTTTCATCGGCTGCTTCCATGAAGGCCAGCAATTCGAGGGTGGTTTCGGGAGCGACGGGTGAAATGCCGGTCTGGAAAAATTTCATAATCTCAACCGTGAGCCCGTGGTAACTGTATTTATCCCCAACGGTCGTCACGCCCTTGGTTCCGATAACGGTCACGCCATAGCCTTTGTACCCTTTGCGGTTCCCTTGAGCGATGCCGATCCGGCCATCGGACCAAATGCCAGTGATGAGGTCCGTGTTAGCGGTGTGGGTACGGACTACCTGCGTGCAACCTGGTCCGAGGACGGTGTAGAGCGCTTCGACGCAGTGAATTCCATACCAGAAGAAATCAGTGTGATGGGGCTCGAATTCCGCTGGTCCTACCGAATA
>CAIVJE010000164.1 GCA_903906135.1 uncultured Verrucomicrobiota bacterium
ATTTGAACCGACGACCTACTCATTACGAATGAGTCGCTCTACCAACTGAGCTAAAGCGGCGAAAACTGGAGCGGCATTCGGCGCATTTGCCTCCAGCGAGGCAAGCATTTTTGTGGCCCCACCACCCTCGTTCGTAGCGGGAAGCAGGGGGTCGGCTCCACCGATCTGCATACCTTGGGAGACGGCATTACCCTACCCCCAGTGCCGGATAGCCCACAGTGAGAGAACACTCACTGCCAGCCACAGGATGATACCGTGTGCGAAAGGCCGCCACCCCACCGTCTTGAGCAGACTAGGCGATAGGCTTGCCCCGATGAGAAATAATGTCGCGGCTAGTCCGGCCTTTGCCGCGATCACCAACCAAGGGTAAACCACCGCACCGGCGGGAATAAATGATGTGATCGCCGAGGCCGCGATGAAGAGAAATATAAACCAAGGTAACGAGGCCTTGCTGCCCGGCTTGCGCATCAGTGCAGCGGCCATGGCAACGAGGGGTAAAATCCAGAGCGCTCGAGCTAATTTCACCGGAACCGCGATCGCTAAAGCTTCCGGTGAATAGCGAGCGGCAGCCCCCACCACTGAACTGGTGTCATGGATCGCCATGGCCGCCCAATAACCAAACTGCTCAGGCGATAGATTGAGCGCATGCCCAATTGCAGGAAAAGCAAAGAGCGCCACTCCATTGAGCACAAAGACACAGCCCAACGCGACCGACAGCTCGCGTGGCTGGGCGCCTAAGACCGGACCCATGGCCGCAATGGCACTCCCGCCACAAATCGCCGTGCCGGTCGAGATGAGCCGCCCCGTGGTCGCTTCGACCTGCAACCACCGAGCCAAAAGTAGGCCGAGTCCAATCGTCGCAACTAAAGAACCAGCCGTGATAAATAACCCGGTAGAGCCAGCTTGCAGGACGGCACTCAATTGAATGCCGAACCCCAAACCAACCACGGAGCCCTGCAGGAGATATTTCTGGATTTTTGCCGCCCGCTTAGAATCGGTCCGACCGATCACCACAGAAAAAATCAACCCAGCAAAGAGGGCGGCAGGCGGAGTGACCCCAGGGAAAAGGCAAGCAGCGGCCAGCAGCCAAAGCAGTGCAATTTTCCAGGGAGCCTCTTCCATCGAGAAAGATTGCCAGCAGCTTGAATTCTAATCCAGTCGAGAAAGTTAATTCTTTTGGCCTGCCTTGAAGACTGACCTTTTTGACTATTCCCTCCCCGAACGCCTGATCGCCCAACAACCGGTCGATCGGCGCGATGATTCGCGGCTGCTCGTCGTCCATCGACAACAGCACACCATCGAGCATCGGCATTTTCGCGATCTGCCCGCTTACCTTCGCGCGGGTGACTGCCTCTTCCGCAATAATGCAGCCGTCATCCCCGCTCGCTTGCATGCCACGCGCCCAACCGGGGGGCAGGTTGAGTGTCTCTTGCTGCGACCAGCGATCGCCCCGCAGTCTCAGGTGAGCGATCAATGGTGGTGCCTACTCAGGCCAGGCAAAAAATTACCCCTGGGCGCTACTTTCAGCCGAGAGGGATTTTTCACAGCAACTGTCCTGGAGAAAACGGCCGACGGACTCGTGCGCGTGGCCTTCACCACCAGCGAGTGCAACATCCTCGCCGTCGCTAACCAGATCGGTGAAATGCCCCTGCCGCCTTATATCACAGGACGCGATAACGACGCCGCTCGCTCGATTGATCGCGAGCGCTATCAAACGGTCTACGCTGATCGCGGCCACCAAGTCGCGGCCGCGGCCCCCACCGCGGGACTCCATTTCACCCCGCAATTACTCAGTCAACTTGCCACCCAAGGAATCAGCACGGCCGATGTGACGCTGCATGTCGGTCTCGGTACTTTTCGGCCGATCACCACTGATAATATTGAGGATCACGCCATCCATCGTGAAATTTACGAAATGCCGAAAATCACGGCGCAAGCGCTCAGCGCGACACAGGGTCGCCGCATCGCAGTGGGCACCACCTCCGTCCGCACCATCGAAGATTATCTTGCCCGCGCTTCCACCGAGACCCAGCTAGGCGCTGATTTCGTGGGCGAGGCGCAGATTTTTATTTATCCACCCCGCGCTTTTCGGGGAGTGGATGCCCTTATCACGAATTTTCACCAACCCCGCTCGACGCTGCTCTGCTTGGTCGCCGCTTTTCTCGCCCCTGAATCGACCGAGGGGATCGCTTGGCTAAAAGAAATTTACGCCGAGGCCATCGCCCACGAGTACCGCTTCTTCAGCTACGGCGATGCGATGCTGATCTTGTAAGTTAAGCATAACGATTGGGCCGACTTGCGCCCCATCTATTTCTAGCTTTCCTGTGCAGCCTAAATGGCTGCCCGCATCACTAGCTCACGCCCCACTCAGATGCGGACCGCATTCCGCCTCTTGGCGATGACCGTACTGCTCGGCGGCTTTAGCTGCTGGTTTTTGTTGGGCGCCCACCGCGGTTGGACCAAAAACCAAGTGCCAGTTCAGCATACCGATGAGATCACCAGCATCCACTATGTTACATACGAGCAACGTTTCGTCCCTGGCCTCGATTTTCTTCTCGCCTGCATCGGCCTAGCCGGCGGACTCAGCGCAGCCTCATTTCTCTTCAATCGTAACCCACCCCATCCATTATCATGAAAAAAATCCTGCTCATCAGTCTCGTCCTCAGCAGCGCGCTCAACGCCGCGCCCACTTCCTTTGATTTCAAGGATCCGAAGGGCGTCAACGCGATCCAGTTCAGCCTAGATTCTCTGCTTGAACCAATCTCGGGCAACGGCAGCGGGGTGTCCGGCATGGTATCATTTGACCCCGCCAACGCAGGCGCCACGACGGGCAAGATCGTCGTCACGACCGCCTCGCTCACCGTCTCCAATTCAATGATGACGGATCACCTGCGGGGTGAGAAATGGCTCAACGCTCCTGTTCACCCCGAGATCGTTTTCGAATTGGTTAAACTGGATAACGTCCAGACCAGCGGCACGACCACGACCGCCACGGCTGCTGGTAAATTTACGCTCAATGGCGTCACCAAACCCCTCACTCTGCCAGTAAAGCTCACCCACTTAGCCGGGGCCTTTGGTAAACGCCTGAATAAACCAGAAATCGGTGGGGACCTCCTCGTCATTCGCGGCGAATTTACGATCAACCGGAGCGACTATGCGATCATGGCGGGACAGATGGAGGATAAGGTTAACCCAGAGATCAAACTAACTCTGGCCATTGTCGGTAGCGCCCCGAAGGCCTAATTATTAAGCCAGATTTTTCCTCTCGGCCGGCGGCAACGCCGGCCTTTCTTTTTATCCGAAGCCTGTTACGTTGCGCGCCTTGAATCCCACCGAACTGCAATCCCTGATCGAAGAGGCGACCTTCGATTACACCATGGGGGAGAATGAGGCGGCTCTAACCAAACTTGGCCGCGCCACCACCAGCACCCCGGACTCCTTTGCCGCCTGGCATGCGCTCGCCGAGATTTATTTCAGCCTACGCCGTTTTGATGAGGCGCGCGATGCCGCCGAAAAAGCCCACGCAATTCAGCCGGATGATCTTTTCATCAACACGACGCTATCTCGGATTTGGATGGAGAAAGGCGATAAAGCCACCGCTGAGAAATTTGGGGCCCAAGCCAAGATTCAGAGTTGGAAAGAGCAGTTAAAAAATCCCGAGACGACCAAAGACGGGTTATAGAGGCTGCGCGCCGTGTTTCGCAGCGGGTCGAGATTATCCCCAGCCCATTTGAAACCCACGGGATGAACCCTTCAACGCAGAGACCGCACACGCCTGCGCGTAGAGTCGGCATTGTTGTAAGTAATTTCCTGCAAAGGATATACCCACTATTAGGTGACCCGCGTTGACAGTCGCCCACTCGAGCTTTTAGCGTTAGGGTATGGATCGACCTGTCTATTTGTTGGAATTCGAAAAGCCCCTGCGCGAACTCGAAAAGCAACTCGAAGCCCTGCATCAGCAATCGCTTGAGAACAATATCGATATGACCACTGAGCTGGCCACGATTGAGGCCAAGATCGATTCAACCAAGCGCAAGATCTACGCCAACCTCACGCCGTGGCAGCGGGTGCAAGTAGCCCGTCACCCCAAACGGCCTTACGCGCTCGATTATATCACGGCGCTTTGCACTGACTTCCAAGAGCTGCACGGCGATCGTCAATTCAACGATGATCGGGCCTTGATCGGGGGAACGGCCTTTTTTAATGGCCGCTCCGTGATGATCATCGCCCAGCAAAAAGGGCGTGATACCAAGGAAAAGCTCCTGCGTAACTTTGGTATGCCCCAGCCGGAAGGGTACCGCAAAGCCCTGCGCTTGATGAAGCTCGCCGAAAAATTTGGTCTGCCCGTAATCTCCTTCATCGACACGCCCGGAGCCTATCCGGGGGTTGAATCTGAAGCCCGCCATGTCTCGGAAGCCATCGCGGTGAACCTTCGTGAAATGGCCATGCTGAAGGTCCCCTCCATCGCTGTCATTGTGGGCGAAGGCGGTTCAGGGGGTGCTTTGGGGATCGGGGTAACGGATCGCGTATTGATTTTTGAAAATGCCTACTACTCGGTGATCTCGCCTGAAGGCTGTGCCGCGATTCTCTGGAAAGATCGCGCTCACGCGCCCAAAGCGGCGGCAGCGCTAAAACTTAACGCTGAGAATTTACAGGATTTTTCAGTGGTGGAAGAAATCATTCCCGAACCCCTCGGAGGCGCACACAATGACCCCGCCGCCGCTACTGGCGCGCTCAAGGCTGCGTTGGAACGCCACCTCGCGGAGCTCATGCCCAAGCCAATCGAAAAATTACTCGACGAGCGTTACGCTCGTTATCGCGCCCTCGGCGAGTATCGCGAAATAGCGACTAAGTAAACGACGGGGCTACCTCCCGCCAGTCTCACGCTGTTCTCGATGGTCGATCATTCCACCTCTTCGCGCCCCACCCCCGAAGCTCCCTGGCGAGCCGGTTGGCGCGCGGGCCGAGCAAATTTAGGGCCCGGTCTAGCACTGTGGCTCATCGGCTTGGTGCTGGTCGCAGCCTATTATCAGCACGCCCCGAGCCATGCGGCGCTCGAACGCTTAGCGGGATTACGCGAACGCCTCGGCTGGCTTTTCCCGATCATCACCACTGCGATCTGCGGCGGCCTACTCCCCATTCTTTATCTGCGCCGCGATCCTACGCTACGGGCTGACTATCAATTAAAGAATTGTGCCTTCCTCCTGCTTTTCTGGGCCTACAAAGGCATCGAAATTGAGGCTTGGTACCGGTTAATGGCTCATTTTGTAGGCACTGGAACCGACCTGAAAACCGTAATGATTAAAGTTCTGCTGGATCAGATCATTTACTGCCCACTCTATGCCGTGCCACTCACGGTGTTGAGCTTTGCCTTCAACCGCGCCGGTCTGCGGAGCGCGCCGGTCTGGGCTGACCTGCGCGCTGGTGGTTGGTACCGGCGCCATATTTTACCCACGGTCATTGCCAATGCGGCGCTCTGGATTCCGGTCGTCGTGCTGGTCTACATCCTGCCGTTGTCATTGCAGACCCTGCTCTTTGATTTGGTCCTTTGTTTCTATATTTTGATGGTAGCGCACATTACTCGGCGGTGAGTGGTTGGGGGTTGCGCGGCACGGCTCTGCAGTAGCCAAGAGCAACACGGCAAATCTCTACGGCCGCTCGTTCGAACGACTTATATTATCGCAAACTAAAGTATATAATCAGGCGAAAAAAGCCTTCCCCGAATACATTAATTTAGAATCAAATACACAACACGCTGCCATTAAGTTTAATACATACTATATCCTGTTGCCTGCATAACTAATGCTACTTCATAGCATTAAATGCGCGGTATTATATTTGAACGCCTGCCGGCCCAGAGCGTCGAAATAGGGTATTAAGCGCTTTTGCTTAACATACCCCAACCCCCAATAATAACATGATGATTATCGATACGATTATTGCTATGTGTCGGAAGATTACGGAACTCGGTGTAGCTCTGCTCGCCGTTGCTGTTGTGCTCCAGATAGTGTTTGGAACCGCGGTTCCATTCATTGGCGTGGATGCCATTGGTAATGTTACAAAGATCATTAGCGGCCTAGGTAATAACGGTTTGGTCGGCTTGATTGCCGCCGCCGTACTTTATAGCGTCGTTAATAAGAAATAATCATCGCCTCAAGCGCATGACCTTCAAGCCACCGGCCTTTCGGCCGGTGGCTTTTTCTTGTTCAGAAAAATTACTGCCCCCCTTAGACGCTCGCTTGACCCAACATAGCTTGAGGCTCCCGTAATCTCGCACATTTTTGAGCCACTGCGCCTATGCCTACTTACCGTCCGTTAGGAAAAACCGGCTTAACTATCGCCCCGCTCGTGCTCGGTAGCCATGTATTTGGATGGACGGTTGATGAAGCCACCTCGTGGGCGATTCTCGATCGTTTCGTCGACGAGGGCTTTAACCTGATCGACACGGCAGACATCTACGGCCGTTTCTGGATGGGCGTGCCCGGCCTTTCAGAGAGCATCATTGGTCGCTGGCTAAAACGCAGTGGCCGCCGTTCCTCTGTGCTGCTCGCGACCAAGGTGGGCGGCCTGATGGGTCCGGGGCAATCGGGGCTTTCCGCCAAACATATTCTGGCCTCGGTCGAGGGCTCACTGCAGCGCCTAGGAGTCGAGCAGATCGATCTCTATCAATCGCACCTTGATGATACCGCTATTCCACTGGAAGAGACTTTGACCGCTTATGCCGCCCTGTTGCGCGCCGGCAAAATTCGCGCGATCGGTACCTCGAACTGCACCGCACCGCGCTTGGCCCGTGCCTTGCAGTTGAACTCAACTGAGCAACTGCCGCGCTACCAGACGCTCCAGCCCAAATATAATCTCTGTGAACGCACTGCGTTCGAAGGCCCGCTCGCGGCCCTGTGCCAGCAGGAGCAGCTCGGGGTAATCTGCTACGGTTCACTCGCCAGTGGTTTTCTCACCGGGAAATATTGTGCCGACGCCACGCTCGCGCAAAGTAAACGCCGGCCTGAGGTAGAAAAATTCCTCAACCCGCGCGGTTTTCGAATTATTGCGACATTGCTGGATCTCGCGGCGCGTTATGAGGCAACGCCCGCGCAAATTGCCTTGGCTTGGCTGCTGACCCGCCCCGGTCTCACTGCGCCGATCACCAGTGCGACGAGCGTCGATCAGCTAATGGGTTTACTCGCCGCTACGCGTCTTCATTTAGATCCAGCGGCACTCGCGCAATTAGAGAAAGCCAGCGCGCCGTGAGCGAGCGCCGCCGAAGCTCCGCGTCAGCCTATCAAGGTGGCGACGGCGGCCATGCTCCCTGTGCAGCGCTTACTCCCGAGCGAACCTAGTATTTGCCATATTTCTCCACCAATTCCGGCAACAGGGCGATGCGGTGATACGAAGCATCCGTCGGCACTTGGTCGCCGGCGGCCATGATCAGCCGAGGCGAAGCAAGGCGGGTATCCAGCCAGCGCCGCACGCAATCGATAAATTCTTGATCGCTGGCCAAGGGCCCAAAAATGGTCGCGGGAATCCCCCCCGAAAGAATGAGATCAGGCCCCGCCGCCGCGCGCATTTCTGCAGGGGTAGCAGAAAACATCGGCTTAGGTGTTACGGCATCAGCACAATCCACCCCACATTCTGCCAACCACCGTAACACCCCCCGACTTTCCCCATCAACATGAACTGCTAAAGTTTTCCCATGCGCGTGAAGCCGGCGCGCGACTTCCGTATAATAATCCCGCACGTAGGCATCAAAAAACTCCTTCGTCTGCACATTGCTATCATAGTTATCACTGATGATTAAGGTCTCAAAGGGACCATCCATAATCGCATCCAGGATGCGCAGGTTACACCCATTCACGGCGTTGACCAAGCGCCGCACCTTCTCCGGCTCATCGAGCACCGCATAAACCGCCGCCTCCACACCCATGTAACGGGCCATCAGATAACCCGAACCCGAATACGGCAACTGCGCGTACTGGTAGGCGAGATCACCAAGACTCTGCTGCCAGGCTCGATAATAATCCCACTTGGGTCGGCACGTCAGACGCGCCATCAGATATTCTATAATCGGAAATTCATCCGGCGACTCGAGCAGGTACTTACGTATACCATAAGAATAGGTCTCGGGATTAAAGACGCGTTCTTCGTGCAGGGAACCAAGCGGCGTCACGATGCTCGAAGTAAACACTCCGTCGGCGGTACTCGTCGTCAAACTAACAGCGGGATCCTCTGACTGCAGCGTATAATACCCCCCCATTTCACAATAAGACACCGCCCCAATCTCCTTATGCAAAGCCACGAGCCCCGCTTCCACTTGGGTAAAGCCCGCGAGGTTGAACGGCACATGGCGATTTTTTTTATACCAATGCGACAGATCTAAAATCAGCGGCACCTGATCCGTGGGCTGGCGGTGATACACTGCGCGGACGCGCTCATTGGGTTTCATGCAAGAATAAGAAAAGTTTTTAGCGCTAGCACCGAAATTGATTACTTTGCTCATTTATTCCATAGCTTCCTAATGATCTGAAGAGTTCATTATTGATAATTTAGCTTATTTACTGATAAATCGTCAGCGCTTCGCCCGCGGGCCTCTCCGGCCCGACTCGCGCCGAGTCTTGCATGAAATTACTTATTAACGGGGTCGGAAATTACGGGGCCGGGAGTAAAATCGGCCCTGCCTGTTGGCCCCACTACGATTTGATTATTCTGAGCGAAGGGAATTTGCGCCTGAGCTGGGGCGCTCACGACGCGCTCCTCTTGGCGCACGATGCCATATTTATTCCGCCGCAGACCTCCTTTGTTGGCACCGCGGGCGAGATGGGCTGCGCCACTTGGGTGCAACATTTCTCCGCCAAGGCCCCCGAGTTACCATCGCCGATTCCCCACCGGGGCCCACCACGCATCTTGCGCGGCGCCGCCAGCAACGAAGTAGTGCTCGCCCTTTTGCGGCGTCTGCATTTTTTGCGCGAGCACTCGAGTCGGGCCGATCTCCGCCTCCGCGACACTTTATTTCAAACCTTACTGCTTGAACTGACGCATGCTCCGCAGCGCCCGGGGGTGGAGCGTTCCGCGATTGCCCGACTGCAACCAGCAATCACCTGGGCCGAAAATAATTTGGCCCAAAGTCAACGCCTGCCCACGATCGCCCGCCACGCGCAGCTTTCGGCCAGTCATTTTCGCGCCCTCTTCCGTGAACTCCGCGGCCAAACCGCGGGGGCGTGGCTCCGCGAGCGCCGCATGAATGAAGCGTGCCGCCTGCTCACCTCGACGGATCATTCGCTCAAAGAAATTAGTGCGCAGACCGGTTTTGGTGACGTCGTTAGCTTCAACCGATCCTTTCGGCAATTCCACGGCCTCCCCCCCGGAAAGTTTCGTCAAGCCAACCCGCGGCCAGTCTGAGCCACGGCACGCCCCCAACCAATTATCCCGCATATTAAAAGCTTCCAAAAAATATTTCACCGCATCCACAATCGTGTCTGAGTCGTACCTTACGATCCTCCCTCCCTCTCTCTATGCTGCTCAATTGTTTAACTTACCGTAAGCTCCCCTTCATCGCCCTGACGCTTAGCGCCAGCCTTACACTTTTCGCGCAACCCCGCGACCTTGCGCCAGCCAGTGGCCGTCCCGCGGATGCCCGCATCTCGCTGAAACTAGATGCAGCTTTAACCGGGCATACTCCGCTTAAGGTCGGCGGGTTTTCTGTCGCTCAGACCAGCGCAAACTTATCCCTAGCGCTGCCCCCCATCAGCGCAGGCACCTACCTCAGCGTGGGTCTCAACTATCAGCATCACGCCTTAACGCTCGATTCATCCACGCCTCTTCCCGCTCAATTACAGAGCCTCAAGGCCAGCCTGACGCTGGTCCGCGTTATTGACCCCGCTTGGACTTTCATTGGAAACGTCAGTCCGGGGTTACATAATGCCGGCCCTCGTTTCACCTCGCGCGGCTTCGGGGTCGGCACGCTGGCCATCGCCAATCGAAAATTCAGTAATGATTTTAGCGCCGGCTTTGGGGCCGTTTATAATTCGCTGTCACGCGATCACGGCCGCGTCCTCCCCGTGGCCAGCTTTGAGTGGCAGGCCTCGCCCGAATGGAAAATATTTCTGGGCTTTCCGCGCACCGGAGCGAGTTGGCAGATGACCGATAATCTCACCGTTGAATTTATCGCGGAAGCGGATTTTGGGACCTATTATGTTACCATTGATCCCCAGCCCAGTCTAGCGAACAAGCCAGCGCTCAATCGCACCCGCCTCGATTATCAAGCGCTACGGCTCGGGGCCGCCGTGGCCTGGCGCTTTAGCCCCCACACCAGCCTACGGGCAACGCTGGGCGCCGTCCCCCTCCTCAAAGCTGATTATCATCAACGAAATTATGAGCTCAAATCAGAGCGAGCTTCGCCTTTCTTCAGCCTCGCCCTCGAGCAGAAATTCTAAAAACACGTCGGGCT
Organism: uncultured Verrucomicrobiota bacterium; assembly: GCA_903906135.1. Classification (GTDB taxonomy): domain Bacteria; phylum Verrucomicrobiota; class Verrucomicrobiia; order Opitutales; family Opitutaceae; genus Lacunisphaera. Next base: position 10,442 of record CAIVJE010000164.1, read on the forward strand.
TTCTCGAGAGCGGCGTATTTTAGCTAAAGCCTCGAGCGGGCACCGCGGCGAGTTCTTGCCTTGAGACACAGGCTCGCCAAGCTCCGCCGAAATGTCAGTCGAGCCCCCTCCGCCTGAGTCAGCCCCGCTCCCCTCCGCCGCGCGCAACGCGAAAGGAGAATGGCGTCCGCCCTACCCGATTCGCTACGCGCCGCTCTTCATTTGGCCGTTGCGCCTCGCCGCCGTCGGCCGCTGGTTGGTCAGCTACCCAGGATTTCTCTGGCCCATCAATGTCCTCCTGCTCGCGATCTCGGCTCTTTCGTGGTTCCTCACGCAACCGGATCTCGCCCGCTGTACGCAATTTTCCGCCGACTGGATCGGTCAGATTTACGGCAGAAATCTGGTCCTCATGTGGCTCTACTACGGTGGCTACTACCTGCATCTTTACATTCTGAAACGCGAAGGTACGCAGGGAAAATATGATGCGAACTGGCCGGCCCGCAACAGCCGCCTCTTTCTTTTCCGCGACCAAGTTTACGATAATATTTTTTGGACCTGTGG
>CAIVJE010000165.1 GCA_903906135.1 uncultured Verrucomicrobiota bacterium
ACTGGTGTTGAGAAGCGACGTCGGTCCCGCTCCAAGTACGGCGTTAAGCGCCCGAAAGCCGTTAAGGCCTCCTAACCCTCGTTCTTTTTTAAGCCGCCATGTCACGTCGCCGTAGAGCTACTCACCGTCCTCCCGTCTCAGATGTTCGCTATAATAGCGCTCTGGTGACGCATCTTATTAATGTAATTATGAAAAGCGGTAAGCGCACGCTTGCTGAGCGTATTGTTTACGGTGCTTTTGAGCGCGTAAGCGAAAAGCTGCAGAAGGGCGATCCCGTTGATTTATTGATGGGGGCGATGGAAAATGCGCGTCCCAAGCTGGAAGTTAAGAGCCGTCGCGTCGGCGGGGCTACCTATCAAGTGCCGGTAGAAATATCTTTTGAGCGCCAAGAATCATTGGCCCTTCGTTGGATGGTTAATGCTGCTACTGGCCGCAAGGGAACCCCAATGCGCGATGCTATCGCCGCAGAAATTATCGACGCGTACAATAATACGGGTTCGGTGGTTAAGAAGAAAGAAGAGATGCATAAGATGGCCCAGGCGAATCGCGCCTTTGCTCATCTCCGCTGGTAAGGAATTATAAGCATGTCTGTCTCTGCCTCACCTAGTATTCTTGTCGTTACCGATAAAGCGAATATCTCGCCGGTTAACTCCAAGGATCGTCCTTTCCCTCTCGAGTGGACCCGTAACATTGGCATTGCTGCGCATATTGATGCGGGCAAGACGACCACGACCGAGCGTATTTTATTTTATTCTGGTGCCGTCCATAAGATGGGCGAAGTTCACGAGGGTACCACCGTAACCGACTGGATGGAGCAAGAGCGCGAGCGCGGAATCACAATCACGGCCGCGGCCATTTCCTGTGCTTGGAATGCCTCCTGGGGTCCTTGGAAAGGGATCAAGCAGCGCATTAATATTATCGACACACCAGGCCACGTGGATTTTACCGCTGAAGTTGAGCGTTCCTTGCGCGTTCTTGATGGGGCGGTAGCCGTATTTTGCGCAGTAGCTGGAGTGCAGCCTCAGTCTGAGACCGTTTGGCGCCAGGCCAACAAATATAAAGTTCCTCGCGTTGCCTTCATTAATAAAATGGACCGCACTGGGGCTAATTTCTTCCGAGCAGTCGAGGAAATGCGTGAGAAGCTCAAAGCCAATGCTCATCCTCTCTTCCTGCCCATTGGCGCTGAGGAGAATTTTACCGGCCTCATCGATTTAGTGCAGCAGATTGCCTATATTTTTGACGACACGACGGACCCACTCGGCATGAATCCGATTACTAGCGAGGTTCCTGCCAATATGAAGGCGCAGGTGAAAGAGTACCGGGATAAACTCATCGAGGCTGTTTGTGATTTTGATGATGTCATCGCGGAAAAATACATCAACGGACAAGAAATTTCGGTGCCGGAGCTTTTGCTTGGAGTGCGTAAGGCTACGATTTCCCTTCAATTTACCGGGGTGATTCCTGGCTCCGCGTTTAAGAAAAAAGGGGTGCAGCGTCTCCTTGATTGTGTTGTTAATTATCTTCCAAGCCCCATCGATGTTCCTCCGATGCAGGGTCAAGATAGTGACGGACAGCCTGTGCAAGCCGTCGTTAACGATAAGAGCAAGCTCGCTGGTTTAGCCTTCAAACTCTGGACGGATCCCTTTGTTGGAAAGTTGGTATTTTTCCGTGTGTACACTGGCACATTGCCTCGTGGTATGGCCGTTTATAATCCGCGGACTCGCCGCAGCGAACGCGTTTCTCGGCTGGTATTAATGCGCGCCATCGAGCGCGAAGATATTGATATGGCTTACTCGGGCGATATTTGCGCCGTCGTTGGCGTGAAAGATGTTATTACAGGTGATACGCTCTGCGACGAAGATTTTGATATTCGCCTGGAGCCACCTTCTTTTCCCGAGCCGGTTATTGCGATGTCGATCGAGCCTAATTCAAAGGCAGATCAAGAGAAAATGGGCATGGCTTTGCAACGCTTAGTAGCAGAAGATCCCACACTCCGCGTTAAAACAGATCAAGATACGGGTCAGATCATTATCGCCGGTATGGGCGAGTTGCATCTTGATATTATCCGCGATCGTATGAAGCGTGAATTTAAGGTCGAGGCTACCTCGGGTAAGCCGCAAATCGCCTATCGCGAAACGATCGCAAAGGCTGCTGATGGTGAGGGTAAATTTATCCGTCAGTCTGGCGGTAAGGGCCAATACGGCCACGTTGTCATTAAGCTCGAGCCAAACGTGAAAGGTAAGGGCGTCGAAGTTATCAATGAGACAGTCGGCGGTTCAATTCCTAAGGAATTTATCAAGCCGGCGACCGAAGGTATTTTGGAAGGCTCAAACAATGGAGTTGTTGCTGGGTTTCCGGTTGTGGACGTCATCATTCGCATCACCGATGGTTCCTTTCACGAGGTCGATTCGTCGGAGCTCGCATTTAAAATGGCTGGTATTTTCGCTTTTAAGGATGCGATGAAGCAGGCTGGACCAATTTTGCTTGAGCCCATCATGGGCGTAGAGGTGACTACCCCAGAAGAGTACCAAGGCGATCTGTTGGGAGATATCAATCGTCGTCGTGGTCAAATTCAGAGCATGGAAAATAAGTCAGGAGCCTGCATCATCACAGCGCACGTTCCTCTTGAGTTACTCTTTGGTTACGTCACCGACATTCGTTCGTTATCGAAGGGGCGCGCTAGCGCTTCCATCACACCTTCTCACTTCGCGCAGGTTCCAAATTCGCAGCTCGCTAAGATTGTCGAGACCAATGCGAAGGGCCCTGCTCGTACCTAATTTCAACCCTCGTTCTTTATATCGCCATGAAAGGCCAACGCATTCGCATTAAACTCCAAGGCTACGATTATCGAGTTATCGATCAATCCGCTGTGGAAATCGTGGAAACCGCCAAACGTTCTGGGGCTCGCGTCTCGGGGCCTATCCCGCTACCCACTCATATCGTAAAGCTTTCGGTCAATCGCTCTCCGCACGTCGACAAAAAATCAATGGAGCAATTTGAATCGCGTACACACAAGCGCCTCATTGATATTCTTGAGCCCACTGCTCAAACCGTCGATGAACTCAAAAAACTCAATTTACCTTCCGGCGTCGATATCACCATCAACGTCTAAACTTCACTTCTCACCATCTTAGCAGCCAGCCGGCTAACCCCGGCCCTTGTTAAAGTAGGTCTAAACAAACGGTATTCAACTGCCACCTACCACTTAGCCCATGATCGCTACACTATTAGGAAAAAAAATCGGTATGACCCAGGTCTATGACGCTCAAAACGTCTTGATCCCTGTCACCGTTGTGGAAGCCGGCCCATGTCCGGTTGTTCAAATTAAGACGGTTTCGTCTGACGGCTATAATGCCGTGCAACTTGGCTTTGGCGCCCAGAAGACGAAAAATGCGTCTAAAGCGGAAAGCAATCACGCCAAAAAGGCCGGCTTAGATGCCACGCCGCGCGTGTTAAATGAAGTGCGTTTGATCGAGGTTCCTACGGTAAAGCTCGGCGATATTATCACCGTTGCGATTTTTGCTGAAGGCCAAATCGTGGATGTTATCGGCGTGTCAAAGGGCAAAGGCTTTCAAGGCGTTGTGAAGCGCTTTCGGGTTGCCGGTGGTCCAGCCGCGCACGGTTCCATGTTCCATCGGCGCATTGGCTCAGTTGGTATGCGTCAGACTCCTGGGCGCGTTTGGAAAAATCAACGCATGCCTGGTCATATGGGCAGCCAGTACCGCACGGTACAGAATTTGCGGGTGGTGCAGATCATCGCCGACAAGAACCTCATTCTCGTCAATGGCTGCATTCCTGGAGCTAACGGCGACGATGTAATTATCCGCGCCGGCAAAAAAGCCAAGCAGGCCTGATCATCGGAGAACGTCATTACATGAAGCTCACTATTTTTACACCTGACGCCACGCAAAGCCGCGAGGCTGATTTTAACCTTCCGACGTTTGAGGGCAGCAAAGGCCTGCAAGCCGTCAAAGAAGTCGTCGTTGCCCATAAAGCCAATGCGCGTCTCGGCACGCATTCAACCAAGACGCGCGGGGAAGTCCGCGGTGGCGGTAAGAAACCTTGGGCCCAGAAGGGGACTGGTCGCGCTCGCGCGGGTTCTATTCGTTCTCCTTTATGGGGTGGCGGTGGCGTTGTCTTTGGTCCTAAACCGCGTGATTATTCCAAGAAGATTAATGGTAAAGTTAAGCATCTCGCTTTCAACCGCGCTTTGTTTGATCGCGCTCTCGCTGGTGACATCAGCGTCATCGAGGCTTTTGTTTCAAAAGAGATGAAGACCAAGGTCATGAATGCGGTTATCGCGCGCATTGCCCCTAAGGGCAAGGTCCTCATTGTTGATGATCCCTTTACGAGCGAGACCACTCGCGCCGCGAGCAATCTTGCTCGGGTCACACTTCAGGCGGCTGCTAAACTCAACACGCTCGATCTTTGCACTTACGCTAAGATCATTGTGTCGACCAAGGCCCTTGAAAAAATCATCACCCGCGCCAACGGAGCCCAGTCATGATTAACGCCGACACAGTCCTCAAACATCTCCGTCTTACGGAGAAGTCTAATAAGCTCTCTTCCAACTACGGGCAATACACCTTCGACGTGTTCTCGTCTGCCACCAAATATACGGTGCGCGAGGCCATCGAGCAGACCTTTAAGGTCTCTGTTACTCGCGTTAATATCATCAACCGCAAGGGTAAGCCGAAGAAATCACGTCGCGGTCAACCTATCACTACTTCCGATAGCAAGCGCGCCATCGTCACTCTAAAACAGGGTGATAAGATCGAACTTAGCTGAGCCCAGGAAATTAATCCACCATGGCCCTAAAATCTTTCCGTCCTCTCACTCCGTCCCTCCGGTTCACTACGTTGAATCGTCCGGATGATATTTCCACTAAGCGCCCCGAGCGTTCCCTCGTCGAGTCGAAGAATAAGACTGGCGGTCGTAATGCGTATGGTCGCATCACGTCACGCCGCCGTGGCGGTGGTCATAAAAAGCTTTATCGGATTATCGATTTCAAGCGCACCAAGCTCGACATGCCTGCTAAGGTTCAAGCGATCGAGTATGATCCTAATCGCAGTGCCTTGCTTGCGCTTCTGGCTTATGCTGATGGCACAAAAAGCTACGTGTTGGCTCCCCAGGGTTTAAGTGTCGGCGATACTATTTATAATGCGCTAAAAACTGACACTAATGATTTTCGCCCAGGTAATTCCTTCCTGTTGTCTGCGATACCTCCCGCTACGAAGCTTCATGCTGTCGAGCTTATGCCTGGGCGCGGTGCTCAAATCGCACGTTCTGCCGGCACTTCGGTCGAGCTGATTACGATCGAGGATGGTTACGCTCAAATCAAGATGGCCTCAGGTGAGACTCGTCTCGTTAACGCCCAGTGCCGGGCTAGTATTGGCGAGGTTTCTAACGCTGATCATAGCAAGCGGAAGCTCGGCAAAGCTGGTCGTAATCGCTGGCTCGGTCGTCGGCCTCGTGTGCGCGGTGTCGCCATGAACCCGGTCGATCACCCCAATGGTGGCGGTCAAGGCAAGTCCAAGGGTGGTGGCGGTCGTCAACACTTGGTTTCTCCGTGGGGTCAACTTGCCAAAGGTTTCCCTACCCGTCGCCGGACTAAGCTCTCGAGTTCCTTCATTCTCATTCGCGCCAACGGCCGTCCGCCGCGCGGCAAGAAATAATCCCAACGACTTCGTACCATGGCCCGTTCCATCAAAAAAGGTTTCTTTGTCGATTACCATCTTCTGGAGAAAATCCAGAAGGCGGCTAAGATCGCCGGCACCCGTAAGCCGATTCAGACTTGGAGTCGTCGTTCGACGATTACGCCTGAATTCGTCGGTCACACTATTAGCGTACACAATGGCAAGAACCATGTCGCCGTGTATGTCACGGAAAACATGGTCGGCCATAAGCTCGGCGAGTTCGCTCCCACGCGTATCTTTAAGTCGCACGGTGGCATGACCCGTAAGGAAATTTGAGGCCTCGGCCTAACTGGAACACCATCATGGAAATTCAAGCTCTCACCCGCAACGCGCACATGTCGCCTAAAAAGGTTCGCGAAGTCGCGCGCCTTATCCAGGGCCGTGCCGTCAACGAAGCGATCGACTTTCTCACGCTCATCCCGCGCAAATCTTCTCGCCTGCTTGTCAAGACGCTCAAGAGCGCCGTGGCTAATGCGGAGAATAATAATAGCATCTCGGCTGACCAACTCGTGGTACATCGTGCCTTGGTTGAGAACGGTCCAGTCTTAAAGCGATTCAAGGCCGGCGCTCGCGGTTCAGCTAAGCCTCGCGTTAAGCGCATGTCGCATCTGCGCATCATTCTATCCGACGGCAAAACCAACTAATTTTTTACCATGGGACAAAAGACTAACCCTACAGGCTTTCGCCTCGCCGTCCGTCGCAACTGGCAGTCACGCTGGTTTGCGCGCAAGAAGGATTTCGCTAAGCTCCTCCATGAGGATCAAGTCATCCGCACCACGCTCATGGAAAAGCTGAAGCAAGCCTCCGTGCCGCGCATCTTCATTGAGCGGGCGGGTAATCGCGTTCGCGTAAAGATTTTTACTGCGCGCCCTGGCATTGTCATTGGCAAGAAAGGCCAAGAGGTCGAAACGATGAAGCTGCAACTGGCTAAACTCACGGGCAAGGAAGTCTTGCTCGACATTCAGGAAGTGAAAAAGCCTGAAGTAGAGGCCCAGTTAGTCGCCGAGAATGTGGCGCTCCAACTCGAGCGCCGCATTGCCTTCCGTCGCGCTATTAAAAAATCCATTCAAATTGCAATGTCCCTCGGTATTGACGGGATTAAGATTCAGTGTTCTGGCCGCCTTGGTGGTGCAGATATCGCGCGCCGTGAGTGGCAGCGTCAAGGTCGCATCCCGCTACAGACTTTGCGTGAGAATATTGATTACGGATTCGCTGAGGCCCAGACTGTCTGGGGCAAAATCGGCGTTAAATGCTGGATCTGTAAAAAAGACGAAGCCAACTAAACTGTTCACCTGGCCCTAAGCTTATCGCTCAACGCCCACTGTTCCCATGCCTGCTCTCTCACCCGCCCGCACTAAATACCGCAAGTCGATGAAAGGCTCCCGCGCTGGCAATGCCAAGCGCGGCAACACTCTCGCCTTCGGTGAATTCGGCCTGCAATCTCTCTCGCGCGGTCCCATGACCGGTCAACAGATTGAAGCTGCTCGCGTTACCATTGCCCGCCATCTTAAGCGCAAGGGTAAACTCTGGATTCGAATTTTCCCCCATAAGCCGGTGACTAAGAAGCCGGCTGAGGTACGTATGGGTCAAGGTAAAGGTCCGGTCGAATATTACGTAGCTGTGATTAAACCAGGTGCGGTGTTGTTCGAACTGGCCGGCGTATCGCTCACCATTGCTCGGGAGGCTTTTCGCCTAGCCGATGCTAAATTACCTTTCCGCTGCCGCTTTATCGTCCGCGAAGGCTTCGCAGCTTAATTTTACAGGAGAACGACTGTCATGAATTCCAAAGAAATCCGCGATCTCGCCCCAGCTGAGATTATTACTAAAATTCGCGAGTCGCGCGAAAAATTGCTCCAACTGCGCCTGCGCAAGCACACCGGGCAAATTGAAAAGCCTCATTTGCTGCGCGAATATCGTAAAGATATCGCACGCCTTGAGACCATCTTGAAGCAGAAGCAAACCCCGCAGGTTGCCTAAAGCCCAGCGCTAACCGCTTATTATCATGTCCACTCACGCCCGCCAAAATCGCCGCAAAACAGTGATTGGTTTCGTCAGCTCCAAGATGGGCGACAAATCAGTCAAGGTTACCGTGCCCTACAAGACGCCGCATCCACTTTATCACAAGGTGATCAATCGTAAAACCGTCTTGCATGTGCACGACGAGAAAAATGAAACTAAAATCGGGGATAAAATTGAGGTTATGGAAACCCGTCCCATTAGCCGATTGAAGCGCTGGCGTGTTATCCGGATCGTTGAGGCCTCGGTTGGCCTTAATCTCCTCGCCGTCTCTGAACATGACGTCGCAGCAGCTGTGCCCACTAAGACCACCAAGTTGAATCAGGCTGCGAAAGCCTAATTAATTTCCAGGAGACACTACCATGATTCAGATGCGTTCTATTTTAGATATTGCCGATAATACTGGCGCGCGGCGCGCGTCCATGATCGGCAAGATCGGGCATCCTTCCCGCTACGCTCACGTCGGCGATATTATTACAATCAATATCAAAGAGAGCAGCACCGATGCTACGGTGAAAAAAGGTGAGGTCGTCAAGGCCGTCATCGTACGGACGCGGGCTCCGCTGCGTCGCGCCGACGGCAGCTATCTCCGTTTTGACAGTAACGCGGTGGTTATTATTGGGGAAGATGGCAATCCTAAGGGGACCCGCATTTTCGGCCCGGTTGCTCGCGAGCTCCGCGCCAAGAATTACATGAAGATCATCTCGCTCGCTCCGGAGGTCCTCTAACATGCAGAAATTCCATATCAAACGTAACGATGCGGTAATCGTCATCGCTGGTTCCCATAAAGGGAAGCAGGGCAAAGTTCTCGAGATTCGTGCGGCTAAAAATCGTGCAGTCGTTGAGGGCGTAGCGATGATTAAAAAACATCTTAAGAAATCTCAGGAAAACCCACAGGGGAAAATTGCTGAACGTGAGGGCACAATTCACGTCTCAAATCTTATGCTGCTTTCCCGATACGAGCAGTCTAAGCGCACTAAACTGCCAGCCACAACCGTGGCGAAGGCCTGAGCCTGCAGAGATCTCGATTATTTATATTAACCATTAAGCATCCGGCTCGGAAACCCGGTCGCACCCATGAGCAAACCACTCACACCTTTACAAAAACACTACGTCGAAACGGTTATTCCCGCTTTGACTGCCGCTCGCGGTTATACGAATAAGCATCAGGTGCCTAAGCTTGATAAGATTGTTATCAATACTGGCATTAGCTCCGAGGCCGACAAAAATATCATCGCGGAGACTGCTCGTGATATCGGCCTAATAGCTGGCCAGAAGCCTGTGCTTAATCGTTCGAAAAAGGCCATCGCCAATTTCAAGCTTAAACCTAATCAAATTACTGGGTGCCACGTTACGTTGCGGGGTGAAAGTATGTGGCATTTCTTTATGCGTCTCCTTGCTGTGGCGCTGCCGTCTATTCGAGATTTTCGCGGGGTGCCTAATAAATTGGATGGGCAGGGAAATTATACCATCGGCATCACCGATTTTACTATTTTCCCAGAAATCGTTGTTGAAAATAACAAGCGCCAGATGGGGCTTGATATTACTTTTGTGACCTCGGCCGAGACGGATGATGAAGCTCGCGAATTTTTAAAACTCATGGGCATGCCGTTCCGCCGGATCGATCCAGTGCCTGCTAAATCCACCGCTGCTTAACCTTACCGCGCCATGCCGAAAACCTCTGCTATCGAACGCAACAAGAAGCGTATCCGCCTTACCGCTAAGCATGCTGTCAAGCGTGCGGAGCTAAAGGCGATTCTCGCCAATCCCGCCACTACCGACGAAGAATTTTTCGCCGCACAAAAGAAGCTGGCTAAATTACCTCGTAATTCCTCAAAGGTCCGCATTCGTAACCGTTGCTCGCTCAGCGGTCGACCGCGCGGCTTTCATCGCCGTTTCGGTGTCTCCCGCATCACGCTCCGCGAGCTCGCGCTTGCCGGCAAGATTCCTGGAGTCACTAAATCCTCCTGGTAAAACACTTTCCCGCCGGAAGTCGGATATGATCCGACGGGCAATCTAACCTCCATCCATCCATGACCGATCCGATTAGTGATTTTTTGACCCGCCTACGCAATGCGTCGAAGGCCGGTCTCGCCGAGTGCGTAATGCCGCACTCTAATCTTAAGGAAAGTCTCGCCGGCATTCTTAAAGCCGAAGGCTTCGTACGTGCAGTAGCCACCGGGACTGAAGAGCGCGGGCATAAGACTCTCATCGTAACGATGAAGTATGTTGATAGCGCTCCGGTTATTACTGGTCTCAAACGCACTTCAACGCCTGGCCGTCGGATTTATACAGGCTACTCTGAAATCCCGCGTGTCTTGAATGGCCTCGGTCTTTCGATCATTTCCACTTCCAAGGGTCTCATGAAGGACCAGGACGCTCGGCGCCATAAACTCGGCGGCGAACTCGTCTGCACCGTCTGGTAAGGAGAATAACCACCATGAGCAGAATCGGCAAACAACCAGTACAAATTCCTGACAAGGTCAAAATCGATATTAAAGACACCACCGTGTCTGTCGAGGGGCCTAAGGGCAAAGTCTCCAAGACTTTTGCTTCAGTCGTTAAAATTGAAAAGAAAGATAACACCATTTGCGTATCGCCGCTCGATGAGACTCGGTTTTCTCGTGCGATGTATGGCACGGCTCGCTCAGTCATAGCCGGCATGGTTAAGGGCGTAAGTGTCGGTTATCTTAAAGAGCTTGAGATTCAAGGGGTTGGTTTCAAAGCCATCCTAAAGGGTAACCAGCTTGATCTCGCCTTGGGCTATTCGCATCCGATTCTTCACGATATTCCTGAAGGCATCAAAGTTACCGTCACCGATCAGACCAAATTAAAGATTGAGGGCGCTGATAAGCAGCTCGTTGGTCAGGTCACCGCTGAAATTCGCGCTTACTATCCGCCAGAGCCTTATAAGGGCAAGGGCGTGCGTATTGTCGGCGAGTACGCTGAACGTGTCCGTCGTAAGGAAGGTAAGACCGTCGCTTAAACGAACCACCACCCATGAAAACAGTTTACAAAGCTCAACTCCTCCAGAAGCGCAAATGGCGCATTCGCAAGAAAGTGACCGGTACGGCCGTGCGCCCTCGCCTGAGTGTCAAATTCTCTGGCAAACATATTTACGCGCAGGCGGTAAACGACGATGCGGGCGCGACCCTCGTATTTCTTTCTACGCTCGATCCCGAGACCCGGAAATCGAAAGTAAAGGGCAATGTTGCCGGAGCCAAATCGCTAGGCGCTGCTTTTGCGGCCAAAGCCAAAGCCGCTGGTATCACTGGGGTGGTTTTCGATCGCAACGGTCGTCTCTTCCACGGTCGCGTCAAAATCTTTGCTGATGCTGCCCGTGAGGGTGGTCTACAATTTTAATCTCCGCTCATGAATTACAATTCAACCAGATCGTCTTCCGGCCCGCGCTCCAATAAAGAATCGGCTGAGCCCGGCATGTACGAGAAAGTAGTTTTCATCAATCGATGCGCCAAAGTAGTTAAAGGCGGTCGCCGCTTTAGCTTTTCGGCTTTATCTGTCGTGGGCGACGGCAAGGGCAATGTCGGCATCGGTTACGGCAAGGCTAACGAAGTGCCTGATGCGATTAAAAAATCTACCGAGTCAGCCAAAAAGCGGATGGTGTCGGTAAAACTTAAGGGCAGCACAATTCCGCACGAGGTCCTCGGTGAATACGATGGGGGTAAAGTATTTCTTCGCCCTGCTTCCACTGGCACTGGCTTGATTGCTGGCGGCGGGGTGCGAGCGGTTCTTGAAGCCGCTGGCGTCCACAATGTCCTTACAAAATCGATGGGCTCAAAAAACCATATTGCCGTTGTGCATGCCACTTTGAACGGACTGCGCCAACTCCGGCTAGAAGAGGATTTCAAAGCTCTCCGCGCTTAATTTAATTAATCAAACTCCGAGTCGCGCCTCATCGCTGAGGCGCGGCGAACTAATCAGGAATATCTATCATGCGTCTTCACGAATTAAAAAATGTCCCCGGTGCCGTACACCGCAAGAAACGCGTTGGCTGCGGCGAAGGCGGCGGTCACGGTAAAACGTCCACGCGCGGTGGTAAGGGCCAGAGCGCTCGTTCCGGCAGTTCTATCCGTCCAGGTTTTGAGGGCGGCCAGATGCCCCTTTACCGTAAATTGCCTCATCGCGGATTCAATAACTACGAATTTCGTACCAGCTATGCGGTTGTTAATGTCGGCGATCTCGCGCGACTTGATGCCGCAATTTCTGAAGTGAATGCAGAGGTATTGGCGCAAGCTGGCCTCGTGCGCAGGGGCATCAAGACGCTTAAGATTCTCGGCGATGGTGAAATCACCCGCGCCCTCAAGGTGACTGCGCAGAAATTTACGGGCTCGGCTAAAGCTAAACTCGAAAAAGCTGGCGGTCAGGCTATCACGGCCTGAGTGGGGCAGTGTTAGCCATCACTCGCTTCTTGCGTAACTTTGCTTCCTGATTCTCCAAAATGTTCTCTGCCTTCACGAACTCCCTGAAGATTCCTGAGCTTCGCTCGCGGATCCTTTATACGCTTGGGCTGCTTTTTGTGGCACGTGTTGGTGCGCACATTCCGCTTCCTGGCATCGATCCGAAGCCGTTGCAGGCATTTTTTGCTGATCAAACGGCCAATGGAGGCGGCGCTCTTGTCGGTCTGTATAACATGTTTACTGGTGGGGCTCTTGTGAAGGGAGCCGTCTGCGCTCTTGGCATCATGCCCTACATTAGCGCTTCCATTATCTTCCAGCTTTTGACCGCCGTAGTGCCAATGCTCAGTCGCTTGCAGCAAGAGGGAGATGTTGGCCGCCAAAAACTCACGCAGTATACGCGTTATGCGACTGTCATTATTTGCTTAGTACAAGGAGTCCTTTTGATTTTAGCTCTCGAAAATCCTGCCCGGCTTTTTTCTGGATTTGATGTTAACCAGTACGGACAGATTGTCATTGTGAGCAAATTTTGGTTCATGGTGCAGTCGACCATCTTTATGACGGCCGGAACCATGTTGCTCATGTGGCTCGGCGAGCAGATCACCCAGCGCGGCATAGGCAATGGTGTTTCACTGCTCATTACCGTTGGCATTTTGGCCGATATCCCGGGGGCTGCGATGGCCACCTACCAGTTGTTTTTTGCCCCGATCGGCGTTGCCAAGCTTGGCTTGCCGCAGGCGACCATGATGATCGCTCTTTTTATTATTGTAACGATGGGAATCATCGCCGTTACCCAGGGCCAGCGGAAAATCCCCGTGCAATACGCCAAGCGCGTAGTCGGTCAGAAGGTGTACGGCGGGCAGAGTTCGTTCCTCCCGCTTAAGGTCAATTACTCGGGCGTCATGCCGGTCATCTTCGCTAGCGCGATTCTACTCTTCCCACAGCAGATTCTTTCCCAACTTGGAGCCGCCTTTGCGCTACCGTTCCTCGTCGAATTTTCCAATAATCTGCTCCAAGGCCACTGGATGTATTATACGTTCACGGCATTACTCATTCTTTTCTTCAGTTATTTTTGGGTCTCGGTTATGTTCAAGCCGATCCAGATTGCCGATGACCTCAAGAAATACGGCGGCTATATTCCCGGCGTGCGCCCTGGCGAGCCGACGGCTAGCTTTCTCGACTTCATCATGACCCGCCTTACTTTGGCTGGTGCGGTTTTCTTAACCATTATTTCCATTCTGCCCGACTTACTGCTATTCCAATTATCGGTACCGCCACGCGTTGCTTATTTCTTTGGTGGTACGGGTATGCTGATCACGGTTGGCGTGATTCTCGATACGATGCGTCAAATCGAAACTTTTCTCTTGCAGCGTCATTACGATGGGTTCCTGAAAAAAGGGCGCATTCGTGGTCGCACTACTTCAGCGAATGTTGCAATTGGTGAAGCGGCCAGCGATAAGTCAGTTATGCAACTGACTGCCGTTATGGTTATTATACTTTTAGTTGGCCTGACTGCATGGGCCGTCCGCCACTTTGCTCTTTAATACTTTACTTCGGTGAACAGGGCTGAACACTCCAGCCCCTTTTCCAATTTTGCTTCGGCGAAATCGAAAGTCATTCTCCTTGGTCCGTCGGGCTCGCATTTTGCGGGTTTGATCCTCCAAGGCCGTTCTTTGAATCTTGAGCACGTCTCTCCTGCGTTTTTTGTGCAACAGGAGATTTCGCGACGCACGCCACTGGGCCAACAAGCCCGATTGGCGATCACGCGCGGCTTTGCCGTGCCTGACCAAATTCATCTCGCAGTAATGCGTAAGTGGTTTTGGGCGCGCAAACCCGATGCGGGATTTCTTCTCGAAGATTTCCCGGCTACGCTGCTCCAAGCGTTGGTGTTCGACGAGTGGCTCGAAGCTCGCGGTGAGACTATCACTTGCGGCTTTGCGTCTGATCCGCTTTCTGCGGACCTCGTTGTCACCCACTACCGCACTTACGGACTCCTCTTAGGAGCCATTCCTGCCGCCGCTTAAATGATTCCTATAAAAAACATGGAAGCAATTAAGCGGATGCGCGAATCCTGCCTCATCGCCGCGACGGTTCTCGCCCGGCTGAAGGAGCAGGTCCGTCCCGGTATCACGACTTACGACTTGGATCAAATCGGCCGCGATCTCATTGCCTCGTTTGGCGCTCGCAGCGCCTGCTACGGCTACCAGTTGCACGCTCAGCGCTATCCAGCCTACACTTGCCTCTCAGTTAATGAAGAGGTGGTTCATGGCATTGGGTCCCTAAAGCGCGTCCTGCGTGACGGTGATATTATTTCGCTCGACGTCGTTATTGAATATAACGGCTACATCGGCGATAATGCTATTACGGTCCCAGTCGGCGCCATTGCGCCCCAGACCGCTAAATTACTGGAAATCACTGAATCCGCTTTGCGTATCGGCATCCAGCAAGCGCTACCCGGTAATCGAATCGGTGATATCTCTAATGCCATCCAAACCTTTGTTGAATCTCACGGTTTCAGCGTAGTGCGAGATATGGTTGGTCATGGAGTCGGTTGTGCGATGCACGAGGAGCCACAAATCCCCAATTTTGGCCGGCGCAATGCCGGCGAGAAAATTAAAGCGGGGATGACGCTGGCGATCGAACCGATGGTTAACTTTGGCCGCTTTGAGGTAAAGACGTTAGCTGATGGTTGGACGATCGTCACGCGTGATGGTTCGCCATCCGCCCATTTCGAACACACCGTGCTGACAACTGATTCTGCTCCAGAGATTCTCACTATTCTTCCCGCTGCTTTTTAATTTATTCCTTTTTTTCACTCTCAACTCCTAACTCTTAACTAAAACATCTATGCCTCGTCTCCTCGGCGTCGAACTCCCCGCCAAAAAGAAAGTCAGCTTTTCCCTCCGCTATATCTATGGCATTGGTCCCGCTCGGGCCGATCTCATCATTGAGGCCGCCGGCCTTGATGCCAACATGCGCGCCTCGGATCTTTCCGAGGAGCAGCTGAATAAAATCCTCCATATTATCACTGATAATAAATGGGTGGTTGAGGGCGATTTGCGCCGCGATATCGCGGGCAATTTGAAGCGCCTTCAGGCCATCAATTGCTATCGAGGCATTCGTCACCGTCGGAGCCTGCCGGTACGTGGTCAACGTACCAGCACCAATGCCCGTACCCGTAAGGGCCCGCGCAAGACCGTCGGTGTTACTAAGGTCAAGGAAGTCTCTAAATCTTAAAACTTATCTCCATGTCCGAAGAGAAATCTGTTCCCAAGAAGGAAAAGCTGCCTAAGAAGGCCGCCGCTGCTGCCGTCGATACCGCCCTCGCGGCTTCTGCTGCTCCTGCCGGCAATCGTCCTGATGCACCTGCCAAGGGCGGTAAGGAAAAGGCCCCTAAGGCCGAAGCCGCTGCGCCCGTTGAATTAGTCGGTGGCGTACCCAAGTCCGTCACGGCTGAGGATCTCCTTAAGGAGGAGCTGTCCTCTGTAAAGGTCCGCAAGGCCAAGGGGTCTAAAAACATCACCTCCGGCATCGCGAATATTGCAGCGACGTTTAATAATACCATTGTCTCTATCACGGACGGCAAGGGTAACGTCATCTCGTGGTCGAGCGCTGGCAAATGTAACTTCCGCGGCTCGCGTAAATCGACTGCCTACGCAGCTCAGGTTGTGGCTCAGGATGCTGCCCGCAACGCCATGGCTCACGGCCTTAAAGAGGTCCAGATTCGAGTAAGTGGCCCTGGTCTTGGTCGTGACTCAGCCATTCGCGGTCTTCAGGCGATTGGTCTAGAAATTTCGTCTATCATCGACGTAACCCCGGTGCCACATAATGGCTGCCGTCCCCGTAAACGTCGTCGCGTATAATCTGCCCTTTAACCCGCTAACTATTTTTTACCATGGCTCGCTACACAGGACCATCCACTCGCATCAGCCGTCGTTTCGGCCAATATATCATTGGCTCGGCCAAGGTGCTCGAACGCCGCAATTTCCCACCTGGGCAACACGGCCCAAAATCACGGCGTAAGCTTTCCGAATATGCGGTTGGCCTCGCTGAAAAGCAGAAGCTCCGTTTTATATACGGACTTTTGGAGCGCCAGTTCCGGCGTACCTTCGCCATTGCCAAGAAGGAACGTGGCGTTACCGGCGAGCGTTTTCTCCAGTTGCTTGAGACTCGCCTCGACAGCGTAGTGTATTTGTTGGGTTTTGCGAAGAGTCGTGCGGCGGCTCGCCAGTTGGTCAATCACGGCCATGTTCGCGTTAACGGCCGGAAAGTTGATATCGCAAGTTACTCAGTTTTGCAGGGCGATGAGGTGGAAATGAAGGCAGTTAATTCCTCTCGGCAACTTGCTACTCGCGCAATCGAAGAAAATCGTGCGCGGGTTGTGCCGGCTTGGTTAACGCGTAACGACGAGGCTCTCAAGGGCGCTGTCACGCGCTTGCCCACTCGTGACGAGATGGAGCCATCGATCAACGAACAGCTCATCGTCGAATACTATTCCCGCTTCTGAGCCTGCTCGGCTCATTTTGCCAAAGCTCTGCGAGCTTGGGCAGATCTCTTACTCTTCACTCATCCAGTTCCAGTCTCACTCAACTATCATTCCTGCCATGCCCAAGCGCCTCGGAAAGTTCGAAATTCCCTCCAAGCTCACTAAGATTGAGGAGGGTTCCACCAACACCTACGCCAAGTTTATCGCCGAGCCTTTCGAGGCTGGTTATGGACATACCATCGGCAATTCTCTCCGTCGAGTTTTGCTGAGCTCAATTGAGGGCAGTGCGATCAGCTCGATTAAAATCGAGGGCGTGAACCATGAATTCCAGAGTGTGGACGGCGTGGTCGAAGACGTGACGGATATTGTTCTTAATCTTAAAAAAGTTCTTATCCTTTCAGAAAAACGCGAAACGCTAAAACTGCATCTGAAAGTTAACCGCGAAGGTCCAGTGACCGCTGCCGATATTCAGGCCGACGCAAATATTAAGATCGTCAATCCCGAGCAAGTTATCTGCACCCTCGACACGAAGCGTACCTTTGAAGCCGAGATTGAGATTAAAACAGGCCGCGGTTATTGCCCTGGCGAAAATAATAAAAAAGAAGAACAGGCGATTGGAGTCATCCCGATTGATTCTCTTTTCTCTCCTGTGCGCTTGGTTCGTTATTCGGTGGAAAATACCCGCGTCGGTCAGATCACGGACTATGATAAGCTTGTGCTCGAAATCTGGACAGATGGTCGGATCACCCCTGACGATGCCCTCAAGCAATCAGCCTCCATCCTTAAGCATCACCTTGATGTGTTTGATCGCGTTTCTCAGGAGAATTATGAGTTTGAGAGTGTGGCCGCAGAAGTTTCTGAGGAGCAGAATAAACTCCGCAAGTTGCTGAACATGTCGGTTAACGAAATTGAGCTCTCAGTTCGTGCGGCAAATTGCTTGAATAACGCTAATATCACCACTGTCGGAGAGCTGGCCATGAAGACTGAGCAAGAGATGCTCAAGTATCGTAACTTCGGTAAGAAATCACTTAACGAGATCAAAGAAAAGCTTGAGGCCCTTGGGTTGTCCCTCGGCATGAAGTTTGACGAACGTCTCCTGGACACTAAAAAAGAAGCCTAAGCGCAGGCGCGAATATTGAATCGCGGTTGGTGGGTAAAGGCTCACCCCGTAGTTTTTTTCTACCTACCATTTATCACTTAATTAGGCTCTCGCGCCGTCCGCTGCCGCCCAACGCTGCGACCGGATTGCCGATCGGGGGCCAATAACCCAAACCACCAATGCGTCACAATAAACATCACGCCTCACTCGGCGTAACTCGCGAGCATCGTAAAGCGATGCTTTCTAACATGGGCGCCAGCCTGATTAAGCACGGTCGCATCGAGACCACGCTAACCAAGGCTAAAGCACTCCGTCCTTTCATTGAAAAGGTTATCACTAAGGCTAAAAATGCTGCCGCGGCAGCCGTCAAAGCTGATGCGATCCATTTGCGCCGTATGGCGCTAAAGGATATTCGCGATGAGGGCGCTATTACGCTTCTTTTTAATGAAAAAGCCGCGCAGTTCGCTAAACGTCCAGGTGGCTATACACGAATTTACAAACTTGGCCCGCAGCGCATTGGTGATGCGGCCGAGATGGCCATCATTGAGCTAATTAGCGCGGAAGATGAAGGTTACTCCAAATCTCGGGGTAAAAAGAAAGGATCAAAGAAAGCTGGCGCTAAGAAATCAGCGGTGGCCGCGGAATCTGTTTCAGCGGTCGAAGTTGCACCGGAAGCGCCTAAGGCCTGAAGAAAAAGCGAGTCCATTGAATTATCGAAAGCGTCGACTTAAAGGTCGGCGCTTTTTTATTTCATCTTGGCTCCGGCGTTACTTGGTGTGAACTGGGGTGCGTGGCCATTGTCCCTGATTTCACCTTTGATTTGCTTGCCTACGGAGTGCCGGTGCTTGGTGGATTTGGCTTTTTATGGCTTTATTACGATCAACGCGATCGACTGTTTTACGACTCCGAGCGTCGCAAGATTACGTTCCATTGCATCCGCTGTGATCATCTTTACACGAAAAAAACCGGCACTGACCTGGCACAATGTCCACGCTGCAACCATCTTAATACTCGCTTGAAATTCTAAGGGGCTGGGGCGGGGTTATCAGGCGTAGCGTTTTTTTGATTTCACTTTAATAGAAACTATTTTAATTTTTCCTATGGCGCAGACAATTGCTGTTCTCGATTTTGGATCTCAACTCACGCAGGTAATTGCCCGCCGAATTCGTGAGTGTCAGATTTATTCCAAGATTTATCATTTCAGCACCCCCGCGGCAAAATTGCGTGAAGACGGCGTGGTGGGGGTGATTCTCTCTGGTGGTCCGCAGAGTGTTTACGCCAAAACGGCGCCGCATCCGGATGCCGATATTTTTAAACTTGGCGTGCCGGTGCTTGGGATTTGCTATGGGGTGCAGCTCATGGGCTATTTTCTCGGGGGTAAGGTCGCGCTCAGTAAGGCCCGCGAATATGGCCTTGGTCAGTTAACGATCAAACGGCCAGGGAAACTTTTTACTGGCTTACCTCGGCAACTGCGGATCTGGAATTCGCATGGAGACAAACTCACTAAATTGCCGCCGGGTTTTGTGGCAACCGCGGTGTCTGAAAATTCGCCCTTCGCAGGTATTGAAGACCGTCGTCGGGGGTTTTATGGGATTCAATTTCATCCGGAGGTTTTTCATACCGAGCGCGGGGTAGATATAATCCGAAATTTCCTGGTCGGTATTTGCCGCGCAAAGCAGGACTGGACGACGAAGGATTTTATTGTTCAAGCGGTCGCCGACATTCAGGGGAAGGTGGGTAAATCTCGAGTCCTGCTTGGTTTGTCGGGTGGAGTTGATTCCTCCGTGGCAGCAGCCTTATTGCACAAGGCTATAGGTCGCCAATTAACATGTGTGTTTGTGGACAACGGGCTATTGCGTAAGGATGAGCGGGCTTATGTGGAGGCACTTTATAAGAGGAATTTTAAAATCGATTTACGCGTAGTCGATGCATCCGCTCTTTTTATTAAGCGGCTCAAAAGGATTGTTGACCCTGAGGCGAAGCGCAAAATTATTGGACGTACCTTCGTAGAAGTTTTCGAAAAATCGCTAAAGTCTATTGGGGGTGCGGAATTCTTAGGGCAGGGGACTTTATACCCAGATGTCATTGAAAGTGTTTCCATTGCCGGTAATCCCGCATCGTTAATCAAGACTCACCATAATGTTGGTGGATTACCCGATCGAATGAAGTTGAAGCTGATCGAGCCACTCCGGGCTTTGTTCAAAGATGAGGTTCGTCAAGTGGGGGCGGCGCTCGGTTTGCCGAAGGAAGTTGTCTGGCGTCAGCCTTTCCCCGGTCCCGGCTTAGGCGTCCGCGTAATGGGTGATATCACGGCCGAGAAATTAGAAATCCTCCGCAACGCTGATGCGGTCTTGCAGGACGAGATGATGCGCTCAGGTTATTATTGGAAGGTCTGGCAATCGTTTGCGGTTTTTCTGCCGGTGAAAACGGTTGGGGTTTTCGGTGATGAGCGCACGTACGATTACGTGATCGCCTTACGCATTGTAGAAAGTATCGATGCCATGACTGCCGACTGGGCGAAGTTGCCGCATGAGTTGCTGCAAAAAATATCCAGCCGAATCACTAATGAGGTGCGCGGAGTTAGTCGGGTCGTGCTCGATATCAGTTCCAAGCCACCGGCGACCATCGAGTGGGAGTAAACGACCCGATGCAATAATTGGCGCCGCAGCCTAATTGGCGGCCTCCGCTTGAGTTAATGAACGTGCGGTGCCTTGTTTTTATAGTGAGCGCAGTTGGGTTGCTGCCCATGGTATTATGGACCGAGAGTGCTGAGCAGATTATCGCGAAAGCCCGAGCTTATCTTGGAAGTGAAAAGGCGCTCCAAGCTGTCCGCACCATTCATTTCACGGGCGCTTTAGAAATTGATGCGCATAACCTTGGCCGCCTGGTAAAGACTGAGACGGAAAGCAGGCGAGAAATTCGCGCAGTAGGCGAAATCATCGGACAAGGAGTTCGTTTTCCTAGGAAAGTTATCAACAAGGTGGCTAATGGTCAGACCACCCGCATCATTTTTGATCGAATAATCTTGAATGAGCCAATTCCAGCTGGCGAGTTTGCTGTACCGGCAGTGCCTCGCGTTAGGATGGAGTCCGCGTGAGCCGTCCTTGGGTGATACTATTTCTACCAAGGCCTAGGTAAAAATCTACTGTCTGTGAAACTGTGGTGTTGGGTTGCGGCTTTGCTTTGCAACAGGGCGAATTTATGCTCTTTTGTATTCTTACCCATGCAAAAGACCGCCCTGCTCAAGATTGATGATAAAGAAATCTCCTGCCCTGTGATGATGGGGACAGAAGGGGAATTGGCCATCGATGCGCGTAATCTGCGCAAAGATAGTGGATATATATTTTACGATCAGGGTTACGGTAACACTGGTTCCTGTGAGAGTTCGATTACCTTCCTTGATGGCGATAATGGCATCTTGCGTCATCGTGGCTACCCGATCGATCAACTCGCTGGTCGCAGCGAATATGTCGAAACTGCTTACCTGATGATTTACGGTGAATTACCGACTCAGCAGCAGCGCACCGCCTTT
This sequence comes from uncultured Verrucomicrobiota bacterium, assembly GCA_903906135.1. Taxonomy (GTDB): domain Bacteria; phylum Verrucomicrobiota; class Verrucomicrobiia; order Opitutales; family Opitutaceae; genus Lacunisphaera. The sequence goes on from CAIVJE010000165.1 coordinate 21,245, forward strand.
GGTCAATTGTTGCGGGAGAATGCGGCAATCGAGACCCAGATGCAGAAAATCTTTGAAGGTTTTCCTAAGGATGCGCCGCCGATGGCAATGTTATCCTCCATTGTGGGTTCACTCGCGGCACATTACCCGCAATTGGCGACCAATAATTTCGAGAAAGATTTGCAGCATTTTGACCTCGCGGCGGCGATGGCAATTTCAAAAATTCGTACAATTGGGGCGATGATTTATCGTCACTCGCGTGGCTTGCCCTTCTTGCACCCCAAAGATTTACCGTTCTGCGATAATTTTTTGCATCTGATGTTTTCTGAGCCCTATCAAGATTACGCGTTGGTTCCAGAGGTCACCAAGGCGCTCAATCTCATTTTGCTTATGCATGCTGATCATGAGCAAAATTGCAGCACCTCGACGGTGCGGATGGTAGGCTCGAGCGGGGCTAATTTATTTACTTCGCTCTCTGCGGGGATCAATGCCCTGTCGGGACCGTTGCATGGCGGGGCGAATACGGCGGTCATGCAAATGCTGCAATCCATCCATGATGAGCATGATGATGGCACAAGATTTATTTCCGCCGCCAAAGGTGGTAGTAAGAGCAATCGGCTCATGGGATTTGGCCACGCCGTTTACCGCAATTTTGATCCACGGGCGCGGATTATTGGCGAAGCTTGCGGCGTGGTACTTGCGAAGTTGGGTAAGTCTGATCCATTGCTGGATATTGCTAAAAATCTCGAACAGGCCGCGCTGAAAGATGATTACTTCATCTCACGGAAGCTCTATCCGAACGTCGATTTTTACAGCGGCATTATTATGCGGGCACTTGGGATACCAACTAACATGTTCACGGTTTTATTTGCCATGGGGCGGGCGCCAGGTTGGATCGCTAATTGGCGCGAGGTTGCTTCGAACCCGAAGGGCCGTATTTACCGTCCTCGGCAAATCTATGTTGGTCCAGTAAAGCGCGATTACGTACCTATTCAGCAGCGCGGCTGAGGCGGAGGGCGCGGCGAAAGTTAAGCGGCGGCATCACCCTTGGGCGGCTGAATATTCTTGGGCGGTGGTGATTTAAGAATTTGGTCAAGGGTAAGGCCGGTGGCGACCTGGAGTCCCTTGAGTAGACGCCAGAGTGCATACATCATCATGGCCATGCTGGGAATAGAGATCCCGAGGAGACTGACCCAATGCATGCGGGCTAATTCCGCATTAAACATTTCGGTCCCTGGTGCGCTCCGGATAATTAAGCGAGCGAAGCCGTAGTTCAGCGCGGCGCTAAGTAAAAATGAGGCGGCGAGCAGATAGCTGGCTGCTTGCATTAAGCGCTGAAACTCAGGCTGCATTCCGCGTTCGTTGAGCGCGGTCTCGACGCGCTCAACATCAATCACTTGGGGGTTATAGAGCATTTCGTGGACGAGGGGCTCCTTCGCTTTCATGGAGGCTAGTACCGCGATCCCAATGAGGGCGGGCAGTGCGCCATCTTTAACGGCAAACCAAAAACCATCGAGATTCATCAACCCGAATCCCCCTGAAATTAGCACGCTACTGAAGCCGATGATAGATATAAAATTCATCCGCCGCCGGCGAAGAAAATCATGGACGCCGTAGGCGAGAGGGAAGATGAGGGCGACGAGTAAGCCTGCTTTTGGTCCGAGCAATTGATCGCCGCTGCACCAAGACATAATGGCGGTGGGAAGACCAACATTGCAGATGAGATTAAGCAGCAGATTCTCGGGTTTGGGCTTAGCGGTAGTCACAGGCATGGGCTTCAGAGAAGGGGAACGCGGTAAAACGGAAAGGAAGAAACCGCGTGGAGGGTAAATTTCCTGATTCCCAGTATTCTTAATTTCAGTATTATATTTTCGATGATTCTCCTGGGCGTAAATATTGATCACGCAGCAACTTTGCGGCAGGCTCGCTACCGGCAGCTCGGCGACGTTGTGGGCGGTAATATTGAGCCAGATCCGGTCGCGCTAGCGTTCCGGTGTGAGCAGGCCGGCGCGGATGGGATTACGATTCATTTGCGCGAGGACCGGCGGCATATTCAAGAAAGTGATGTGCGGCGTTTGAGCGCAGTTAAAGAAACTCGCTTAAATTTGGAGATGGCTTGTACCCCGAGCATGACCAATTTCGCTTTGCAGTTGAAGCCCCATTCGGTGTGTCTCGTTCCAGAAAGTCGCGAGGAAATCACGACGGAGGGGGGGCTCGATGTGGTAGGAAATTTAGAGCGGGTCGCGCGGGTGACGGACGCCATGAATGCGGCCGGCATTAAGGTGAGTCTCTTTATCGATCCCGACCTTGAGCAAATCGAGCTCGCGGCAAAGCTGAAGGCTACTTGGGTTGAGTTGCATACGGGGGCCTACGCCAACGCCTATTATAGCGCTGGGCGGGCGGCAGAGTTTGCACGTTTAATTATGGGCGCTCAGCAAGCGCACGCGGCTGGGCTCATCGTTAATGCAGGTCACGGGATTAATTATATAAATATCACGGAAGTTCGCACCCTCCCGCATCTCTGTGAATTAAATATTGGGCACAGCATAATTAGCCGGGCTTTATTTAGTGGAATTGACGAGGCGGTGCGCACGATGAAAGCGCTGATGAATCCGGGGCAGTAGTCCTTTGCGAGAAGCAAAAATTGTTGCCTGAACTTTCTGTTTTTAGCGGTTAATTTATTTACCATCTGCTTCTCCCCGACGGAAACTGCACCATGAACATCACCCTTCCTCCCGGCGGTACCTTGATTGGCCTTGGCTGTGACCTCATTGAGGTTGCGCGCATTCAGGCTATCTTAGCGAAGCATGGGGAGCGTTTTCTTAAGCGAATTTTTACCGAAGAAGAACAAGTGTACTGCAACTCGCTCAAATATTCGCACAAACACTATGCCGCGCGCTGGGCGGCGAAGGAGGCGGTTTCGAAATGTTTCACGACCGGCATAGGTGAGCATCTCGATTGGACTTCGATCTCAGTTTATCATGGAGCACGGAAGGAGCCATTGGTGCGACTGGACGCAAAGGCGGCGGCTCTCCTCCAGGCCGTTGGCGCCACGCACGTGTGGCTAACTTTATCGCATACGGAGAGCCATGCGATGGCAGTGGCTGCATTGGTAGCCAATCGTTGAGCGCGGTAGAGTCGGCGCCTTATATTGGTGTCAGATTTTAGGGTTTAACTCAAACCGAGGCGGTTATTGCTTTTCTCTATCGGCCGCGCCGAGTAGGATCATGGCATGGTTCAGCCGGCATCAGTTCCTGTTTTAAGTTGCGCGGAAGCTCGGAGGTGGGAGGCGGGGTTACTCAAAAATCAGGAGCTGGAGTGGGTGGCCATGCAGGCGGCGGGTGGGGGTCTGGCGCGGGCGCTGGAACAAGATTTTCTGGAAATAGGCGGATTGCCCGTGGCGCCGCGGTTGCTCGTCTTGGCGGGGAAGGGGCACAACGGAGGTGACGCCTTATTAGCCGCTCAAGTTTTGCTAAAAGGGCGCCCCGCTGCGACCGTTGATTTATTGCTGAATTTTCATCCGACTACTCTGCGGCCACTGGCGGCGCGGGCACTGATGGAGTTACGCCAAACGGGGGCGGCGCGGGTGCGTTTAGTTACCTTGACTGAATTGAAGGCCGAGTTGGCGAGTTATGAGATATGTTTGGATGGAGTTTTTGGTTTTAATTTTCGATGCCCGCTGGATGAGGTGAGTGAGGAATTGTTGGCTTGGGTGAATACGCATCCACGAATTCGATTACGCGCGGCGGTGGATTTACCCAGTGGCTTGGGCGAGGTGAATGCGGCGACTATCTTTCGGGCGGATTTTACCTATGCGACTGGTATCGTAAAATCGGCAGTACTCTTGCCGGCGAATGCGCATTGGGTGGGGCGGGTTCGTTTGGTTGATCTGGGGTTTTTAAAAGAGGCTGACGTTTCCCCGACCCAAGAAGACCGGGTGTTACGGCCAGCAGTGCTTGGTGCATTAACTCAATTTCGGTCGCCGCAATCGGACAAACGCACTTTTGGACATCTCGTTGTGATTGGGGGATCACACGGTTATCCAGGGGCCGTGTTGTTGGCTGTTCGTGCTGCTCTGCGCAGTGGAGTGGGATTAGTCACGGCCTTAGTTCCTGCGTTTTTAGTGCCTGAATATGCCGCGCGTTATCCGGAGGCGATGTGGGTGGCTTGCCCCATTGACTCGGCCGGAGGATTAGCGGCGAGCACCCTTCCCTTAGTTCGTGCACGGTTAGCGCGAGCTAATGCGGTTTTGATTGGGCCAGGCTTAGGCTCGGAGCCTGCCACGATCAGTTGGGTGGTGCAGTTAGTTCAAGAGTTGAAGGTGCCAGTCGTGCTGGATGCTGATGCTTTGCGCCCTGAAGTGATGGCGGCGGCCATGCCGGGGGCATTCATTGCGACGCCGCACCGAGGGGAATTTCAGCGAATTTCCGGGGGGCTGACTTTGCCCGAATATTGTGCGAACCAGCAAGCGGTGGTGGTTTTAAAAGGCTCGCGCACGCAAATTGGTAGGCCGGCTTTCGCCGATAATCAGGTCAGCGGTAGCGGCTCGATTATCTATCACTCACTGAGTGGCGGGCCTGTTTTGGCGCGGGGAGGCAGCGGAGATATGTTGGCGGGCCTGATCGGCGGATTATTGGCACAGGAACCTGCGGACCTATTGCTGGCGGCGTGTCGCGGGGTGGTCTGGCATGGTCGGGCCGCTGATTTACTAGCTCGCTCTCACGGGCAAGTGGCCATAGAAATTTCCCAACTTTTAGAGCAGCTTGGGCCAGCGCTCACCCCACTGCATGATTGATTTATTAACGGAGCGTCAGGCGTTCATGGTTTTGAATGACCTGCCAAATATTGGACCGATCACTTTGAATCGCTTGCTGGAGGAATTTAGCGGTGATCCGCGAGCAATTCTTAATACGAATAAAAATCGGCTCGAATCGGTGCGCGGCGTGGGCCCGGAGACGAGTGCTGCTTTGCTCAGCTGGCGCACGCATTTTGATCTACCGCGGGAAGAGGCCTGGCTAGTTAAGGCAGAGGCATCTTTTATCACCCCGCGCGATTCAGGTTATCCGCGCTTATTGCGGGAGATCAATGATCCGCCGATTGGGCTTTATCGCAAAGGGGATTATTTATTTGAGCAGCCCTGCATTGCGGTGGTGGGTAGCCGGCGGACAACACTTTACGGTCAGTCGATCGCGAAGAAATTGGGGGCCCAGCTTGCGCAGCTCGGGTTCTGTGTGGTGAGTGGATTAGCTCGCGGCATCGACACGGCGGCTCATGAAGGCGCGCTTTCGGTTGGGGGAAAGACCGCCGCGGTGCTGGGTTGTGGCATCGATATTGTTTATCCCCCGGAAAATCTTGATCTCTATCGACGAATAGCGGCGACCGGCGCGATTTTATCAGAATTCCCATTTGGCCGTAAAGCAGATCGACAATCCTTTCCCATGCGCAATCGGGTGGTTTCTGGGATGAGCGAAGGCGTCGTGGTGGTAGAAAGTGATGTGCAGGGTGGCGCCATGATCACGGCGCGCTTTGCCGGAGAGCAGGGCCGGTTAATTTTTGCGGTCCCTGGGCGCATTGACCAAGCGACAAGTAATGGGTGCCATCAGCTCATTCGCGATGGAGCTACTTTGCTTACGAGCGTGGATGATATCGTCTCGGAGCTGAGTTATCTCAATGGGCTGCATCCCAAAATAGCCGCGCTGACGGATGAGCCGAGTCTGCTGGAGCAACTCCTGCCGCAACTGGATGCACATGAGCAAAAAATAATGGAATCTTTTAAGGGAGGAGCGTTGCTTGGGATCGATGGGTTGACTGCCATCACAAATTTCCCAACGCCCATTGTGGCGGCAGCATTAATGAGCTTAGAGCTAAAAAAGCTCGTTACCAAACGAGCAGATGGCACGTTTGAAGCGCGCTAGTATAAATTAGATTAATTTTTTTATGAAAAATAAATGGTTGGGGTTCATCGGGGCAGTTTTATTTTTAGCGGCAGGCATCGTTGGAGCTGCTGAGGCGATCAAGAAGCATGCCATTACTCATGAAGATGTTTGGTTGATGAAACGGGTTGGGGCGCCGATCCCAAGTCCTGACGGCAAGTGGGTGGTTTTTTCAGTGACCGAACCTGCGTATGAGGCAAAAGAGCAGTGGTCAGATCTCTGGTTGAAATCATTGAGCGATGAGACACCGGCGCGGCGGATTACTTACAGTAAGACTGGTGAAGGCGGGGCTAACTGGTCGCCAGATAGTCAGAGATTAGCCTTCGTGGCTAAGCGAGAAGGGGATGAAGTCGGACAAATTTACGTGCTTAATTTGGCCACTGGGGGCGAAGCCGAGCGCGTTACCTCGCTATCAACCGGTGCCAGTGCGCCTAAGTGGAGCGCCGATGGCCGCCATTTGCTTTTTGTGAGCAATGTTTATCCCGGGGCCGAGGATGATACCGCCAATAAAAAAGCGGCTAAGGAGCGCAAGGATCGCAAATTTAGTGTACGGGCCTACGAACAATTTCCTCCACGTTTCTGGAATCAGTGGCTCGATGATCGAAAGGCGCATCTTTTCGTGCAAGAGGCGCGCGCGGGCGCGGTGGCGCGAGACTTGCTGGCCGGCACTAAGTTGGCGGCCAGTCCTGGCTTTGGGGGTTCATTCGGCGATGATGGCCAGAATTTAGAGGCGGAGTGGACGCCCGATGGAGCGGCCGTTATTTTTACTGCACTCATTAATCGCGAGGCTGGGGCGAGGGCCTCGGTCAATGCGCAAATTTTCCAAGTGCTTCTTAGTGGGGGTGAGCCCCAGCGCTTGACCAATGATAATTATAGCTACGGTCAGTTGGGGTTTTCTCCCAATGGCGATAAATTACTCTGCGCCGTTGATTTTAATACCGCCGGTAAAATTTACGATCTCACACGTCTAGGCAGCTTTTCTTGGCCCTGGAAAAGCCCTGCTCCGAAAATTATTACCGGTTCGTTCGATCACTCGGTTTCCCGTTACGCTACGCCGGCGGGAGTAGATCGTATATTCTTTACCTTCGAGCAGGCCGGTTTGGATAAATTATATTCTGTGAGCTATGCGGGCGGAGATGAGCGCGTTGAGGTATCACCTGTAGCCGGGAGCATTGGCGCGTTGCGGGCGGGCGGCACGGCATTAGTGGGACTATGGGAGAGCGCGACTAGTCCTGCAGAAATTTATTCATTCAATGGGTCGCCGAGAGCCCTCACGCAGATCAATGTGCTCCAGGTGGCCGCGATCGATTGGTTGCCGCTCGAGCATTTTACATTCCAGGCGGCGGATGGCCGCCAAATTCATAATATGATCGTGAGGCCAGCGGGCTTTGACTCAGCTAAGAAATATCCCCTCTTTGTGGTCATCCACGGCGGCGCCGCGAATATGTGGCATGATGCCTTTGGGTTGCGCTGGAACTACCATTTATTAGCTCAGTCCGACTATGTCTTATTACTGACGGACTATAAAGGTTCGACTGGCTACGGTGAGGAATTTGCCCGCGCGATTCAATTTGATCCGCTGAAGGGGCCCGCCGATGAAATCAATCAAGCCGCCGATGAAGCGGTAAAGCGTTATTCATTCATTGATGGTTCGCGCCTAGCTGCGGGCGGCGCCAGTTATGGCGGCCACTTGGCGAACTGGCTCCAGGCGACCACCACACGCTATAAATGCATTATTTCTCATGCCGGTGAGGCGGACCTCATGATGCAGTGGGGGACGAGCGACAGTGTTTTTGGCCGTGAGGTGAATAGTGGCGGGCCCATTTGGGGCGACAGCAAAGTATGGCGGGAGCAGAGCCCGGCGCTGCAAGGTGGAAATCACGAAAAGGGGACGGGCTTTACGTCGCCAATTTTGATTACCATTGGCGAACAAGATTATCGGGTACCGATAAACAATGCGCTCATGTGGTTTACCATGAATCAGCGCTTAAATGTCCCCAGCCGATTACTCGTATTTCCTGAGGCCGGTCATCATATTTTACGCGGAGAGGATAGTCGCTATTGGTATGGAGAGGTTCACGCGTGGCTGGCAAAATATCTTAAATAAGACGGCGCGCCACTTCTGCCCTAAGCTCGATCACTTAACCCGGTGGCCAAGCCAAGGGGCGCTGACCGAGTAAGTGGATATGCAGGTGGGGCACGCTTTCGCCGCCGTCGCGGCCTTGGTTGATGACGAGGCGATAGCCTGATTCGGCAACGCCCAGTTGCTTGGCTACATGGGAAGCAGTGAGTAAAAGATGCCCCAGAAGAGCCTGATCGCTGGTGCTAGCATAGCCGATGCGTGGAATGAGTTGTTTCGGGATGATGAGCACATGAATGGGTGCCTGGGGGGTGACATCATGGATCGCGATGCAGAGTTCATCCTCGTGGATAAATTTCGCGGGGATTTCGCGGGCAATTATCTTTTGAAAAATTGTTTTCATGGCAAAGCCGTCGATGGCTCGTTCGTAGCGCGTATTTACAGGAACAGCAGGTTGAGCGTAGCGTGCCGTAATGAGCGCGCGGCGGCTAATTCACGAATGAAGGTGAGGGTTTCATCGTATTCGCGGCGGCGGCGCTCGGTCCAACGTTTGCTGGGTGGGCAATGGGCCGTACGCAGATTAGTGATCAGCAGGGTCGATTCTGAGTAACCGGCGAGTTGTTTTAAGCCCTGCATGACGCTCGCACGAGTGAAGAGCGGGGTGGCGCCAGTGTAATCAGCGCTGGCATCCCAGTGAAAGAATCCATGTTCCGACTGAGCTGAGCAAAGTCGTTGGAGTAACAGGGCAGCGGCCTGAACAAAGGCGGGATCACTGGGCGCTCGTTCTTCAGCTTCGCCGAGGGAGGTGCTGATGGCGTCATCAATTTGTTGCGCCAGGTAGAGGTCGTGCCCAGTCAGCGGGGCAAAGAGGGCGTTAAGAAAATGGAGCCGGCGCAGTTGCAGGGGGCGCGTCATTGCTTGGCTTTCACCGTCGCGGGTTGGTCGTGGGGGCTAAGATTACTGATTTCATCGACGAATTCAGAGACATCGCGAAATTCTTTATAAACTGAAGCAAAGCGCACATAGGCCACTTGGTCAGTCTTGCGGAGGCGCTGCATGACATGCTCACCGATGGCGCTGGTCGGGACTTGATTGTCGTAGAGAGCTTCGACGGCATCGAGCACATCCTCGATGAGCATGGTCATTTGTTCATTATCGATCGGGCGTTTATGGCAGGCCGCCCGGACGGCGCGGAAAAGTTTATCGCGGTCGAAGGGCTCTTGGCGGCCATCGCGCTTAACTACCACCATGCTGTCGCGCACGAGCGTTTCCGAAGTAGTATAACGATTGCCGCATTCGAGGCATTCGCGTCGGCGCCGAGTGTTGTTGCCGTCGCGAGCAATGCGCGAGTCGATTACTTTATCGGCAATAGAGGTACACTTGGGGCAGCGCATGACTTTAAGGCAGGGCGAGAAAATTTTGAAGAATCCGCATACCGCCTTCGGTGGCGATGGACTCAGGATGAAATTGGACACCGTAAATAGGGAAATGTTTATGGCGTAGGCCCATTATTTCTCCTTCGGCGGTCTCAGCCGTGATTGTTAGGCAATCTGGCAAGCTAGAGCGCTCGACTAAAAGGGAGTGGTAGCGAGTCGCGGTGAAAGGCGAGGGTAGTCCTTTAAAAATATCGGTCCCGCGGTGCGTGATGGGGGAGAGTTTGCCGTGCATCTGGCGATCGGCACGGATTACTTTCCCCCCGAATTGCTGGCCGATGGATTGGTGGCCGAGGCAGACGCCGAGGATCGGTTTTTTACCTGCAAAAGCTTTTATCAGATCGAGACTTACACCTGCTTCGGTCGGGGTGCAGGGCCCGGGAGAAATCAGGATCCGGTCGGGGTTTAGTTTTACGGCATCGGCGACCGACAGCTCATCGTTGCGGAAAATGCGCATAGCAACACCCAGCTGGCCAAAATATTGGACCAAATTGAAGGTGAACGAATCGTAGTTGTCGATGACCAGCAGCACTTTTGATCAATCTACCCCGTAATTGACAGAGGGTCAAGACCGCGGACAGGGTGTGTTTACCATAATGAGATGAATCATCAGTCACTCGGGGCTACTGTAAGATGAATTGCTACCTCCAACCAAGACTGACTCATCATAAAAAGCCCAATGCTTCCTCCCTTTCAATTACTCAAGACGGATCCCTCAACCGCTGCTCGCCGTGGTCGGCTGAGTACATTGCATGGCCAGATTGAGACCCCGATCTTCATGCCGGTCGGTACGCAAGGGACGGTCAAGGCATTGACGCCGGCGCAGATTCGGGAGACAGGTGCGCAGATTATTTTAGGGAATACTTATCATCTCAATTTGCGCCCAGGCTCTGAGTTGGTGCGAGATCTCGGCGGCTTGCATAAATTCATGGGATGGGATGGCCCAATTTTAACTGATAGTGGCGGGTTTCAGGTTTTTAGTTTGGCTAAACTCCGAGAGATTCGTGACGACGGTATCGCGTTTGCCTCACATATCGACGGCCAGAAACTTTTCCTTGGGCCGCGTGAGGTTATGGCTATCCAGGCTAATTTGGGGTCAGACATTGCTATGGTCATTGATGAATGTCCGCCTTGGCCCTGTACTCGCGAGGAGTGTCGTCTAGCCATCGATCGCAGTCTGCGCTGGGCTCAGCAGTGTAAGCAGATCGCCACGGATAATAATTTCCTGGGATCGGGGCATCACGTTTTTGCGATTATTCAGGGCTCGACCTTTGATGATCTGCGGCGTGAGGCCGCGGAATCGCTGGCGGCGCTTGATTTTCCGGGTTATGCGGTTGGCGGTGTCAGTGTGGGAGAGCCGGAGCCAGAGATGTTGAAGCAGGTGGCGGCCACCATTCCCTTTATGCCGGCAGACAAGCCGCGCTATACGATGGGACTGGGGACACCGCCCCAAATCCTCAAAATGATCGCGCTCGGCGTGGATCTCTTTGATTGCGTACACCCGACGCGGGTGGCCCGTAATGGGGCGGCCTTTACCCCAGATGGCTTGATCAATTTACGCAACGAGCGCTACCGCACCGATCCCAAGCCGCTGGTTGAGGGATTAGATAATTACACTTGTCGGCATTTTTCCCGCGCATACTTGCGTCACTTGGTCATGGCGGGCGAAATCCTCGCGAGCACTTTGATTAGTCTGCACAATGTGCATTTTTACCTCGATTTGATGGCACAGGCTCGGGCGCATATTGAGGCTGGCGATTACGGGCCTTGGCACCGTGCTTGGATTGAGCGCTTTGAGGCCGGTGAGCGCGCCGCTAAAAATACGGTGGCGGGGTGATTTTCAGCGCAATTTATCCCACCGAGCCAATAGATCTGTTTTTAACAGCGTCGTTTCGGCGGTTTCGGATAAGGCGATCAGGTGCGACCCCGCGCCAGCTCGGCCTAAAAGTAAAACCCACCGATCGGATTGGCCGGTAACGACTCGAGGAAAGCTAGTCGCGATATCTTTTTCTTGGGCAAATAATAAATAGCGAGTTCCCCGGGCAAGCTCGCGGGCTTGTGCCGCTAGCCGTACGTCCCATTCGGCATCGAATTCGAATCGTAAGGATAGTTTATCGTGCTCATCTAGAGTTATTAGGACTGGTGCCCCCAGATGGCGCTTATCAATGCTGATCATGCCAGCTTTGAAATAAATTTTTTGACTCAATTGGGGGAAGTTCCAGAACTCGACAAAATTATCACGCCATGATGCGAGCACGGCCGGGTCATGGATATGGGCGATATCGCTATCTAATACATTCGGATCGAGGAGATTTCGGCCTAGGCCAATTGAGCCAGTGAAGCCCAGGAAGGGGAGTAAGGTAGGGCCGATATCAAAAGTGGAGCCGAGGCGGGAAATGCTCGCCCCCCTCTTAATTTTTGGGTCAAGGATCAGGAATAAGTTTTTGCGGATGCCCCGATCCAGCAAGGCGGTGGCCTCGTTGGGCATAGCGATGTGATCAGAAACAATAACAATAACCGTGTCTTTACCCCACGGTGAAGCTTGGACGCGCCGCACGAACTTAACAATGTGAAGGGCGGAGGCCTTGACCGCGGTCAGCATACGATTGCTGCCATCACCGTACGGAGAGAGTTCATCGCTTTTTGAGGGCAGGCCGTGAGGTGAGTGGGTATTAAGCGTTAATAGAAATAAGCCAAATGGCTGGTGGTTGGCTGCGAGCTCAGTGTAGCGATCATAGACGAGGTCAAGCAGGCTATCATCATACAAACCCCAGCCGTTAACATAAGTGGGATCTTTGAGCTTAGGTTCTAATTCTGCTCGGCCCAAGACCTCATCAAAGTGGTGGCTGTGTAAAAATTTCCCCTTGCCGCCAAAATTTAAATCAGCCCCACCCAAAAATGCTAATCGATAGCCCTCTTGGTGTAAGAGATCGCTTAGGCCAATTGCGCCAGGCAAGAAGCTATCCATGCCTGACATCGAGTTGGGGTGTGAGGGGGTGATGAGGGGGATACCGCAATTACTAGCCACCAATCCCCCCATGGTAAACCCAGTGCCGAGTAACGAATCAATGTTAGTAAAAGAAATGCCGCTTTGCTCTAATTGCTGCAGTTCGGGCACTAAATCCGGGAATAGTTTATCATCCAAGTAGGTCCGCTCTAGGCTTTCTCCATAAATAAAAATAAAACTCTTGGGCTCTGGCGCAATGCGCTGAATTATGGGCCGGCGATAATTTGCGTAGAAATCTTTGGCCTCTTCGGCCGGCCAATTTAATTGCATTAAATTCTTGGTGGCGGGGTGCAGTCCGAGGGCCCCGATGATCAAGAGGAAGGCAGTACTTAAGAATTTAGGGCGTAGCTGGCCAAGTTGCCCCCAGCCGGTGCTTTTCTTAACCAGGAAAGTGAAGATGAGTAGTCCGCTAGCGGTAAGCAGCAAGCTGGGCCAGCGGTCATAAATCGCCCCAGCATTTAAAAAGCCATAATGCAGGTGGAAGATCGTCGCGCCATTAATGCCATTCCCCGTGATGTTATCTATCACGAGCCATGCAGCAGAAAGGGCGAGATGAAGGGCGACTATGCCTGCAAATATAAAGTGGGTGCGGCGACTTTTTCTGGTGAGGGCGAAGCAGATCATACTGCTGCCAAGGAGCAAATTGCTGGTGAGAAGAATAGAAAGCACTGAGGATAAATAAAATGATGCGCCTGAAGGAGAGATAGTTAAATTAAGATTTAACCGAGCCGCTTAATCAGCGTGACGATCATGTTCACGTTGGGGTTACAGGGAATCCTGCAATAAATGAATCTAAAGTTTTTTGTATACGGTGTTTTTGTGGATTTTTACGTGGGGTGCGTCAAGAGCGTTGCCTGAGTTTTATCCCTATTTAAGAAAATTTTAGAACGACCGGGCCCGGTAAGATAGCGACAAATGATCGTCGTAGAAAATAACGCGCGACGGCCGGCGACGGCACCCTCTGACTGCAGGCTCGCCAAGGTGCTTGGGCTCTCTTTTACTTACTGCTTCCTCTTATTATGCGCATTCTCATCACCGGTGGAGCGGGATTTTTAGGTAGTCATCTTTGCGACAAACTTCTCGCGCAAAAACACGAGATCGTCTGTCTCGATAATCTTTTCACGGGCAGTAAGGCTAATATCGCGCACTTACTGGATCACCCCCGCTTTGAATTTGTGCGGCACGATGTGATTGATCCGTTTAAGTACGAGGTGGATCAGATCTACAATCTCGCCTGCCCAGCTTCGCCGCCACATTATCAATTCAATCCGATTAAGACGACCAAGACTTCGGTGATGGGGGCAATTAACTGCCTCGGTCTGGCCAAGCGGGTGAAGGCCCGGGTCTTTCAGGCGAGTACCTCTGAGGTTTATGGTGATCCTTCGGTGCATCCCCAGCCCGAGTCCTATTGGGGCAATGTTAATCCCATCGGGCGGCGCTCATGCTATGATGAGGGTAAACGTTGTGCGGAAACGCTCTTCTTTGACTATCACCGAGAAAACAAGGTCGATATCCGAGTGGTTCGTATTTTTAACACCTACGGCCCGCGGATGCATCCGAATGATGGCCGAGTCGTTTCCAATTTTATCGTCCAAGCGCTTAAGGGTGAAAATATCACCGTCTATGGTGATGGGCAGCAGACCCGTTCCTTTTGCTATGTGGATGATTTGCTTGAGGGCTTCGTGCGCTTAATGGAGCAGACGGACACGGTCGGTCCGGTCAATCTAGGCAACCCTGGAGAATTCACGATGCTCGAGTTGGCCGAGCAGGTGCTTAAGCTGACGAAGAGTAAGTCAAAGATCATCCATAAAGCGCTCCCCCCCGATGATCCTAAGCAGCGTCGGCCTGATATTACCCTCGCGAAAAAATATCTTAAATGGGAGCCCAAGGTGCCGCTCGCGCAAGGGCTCAAGCTGACGATCGATTATTTTAAGACAAAGATTTGAGCAGGGCCGGATGCAGGGAAGCCGCTATTTGCTAAATTTTTGATTCGAAGTGGTTTGCGGCAGGGGCTAAGTGCACGATTTGTCATTTGCCAACCTGCCGTTGGCGGCTAACGATTGTACCTCTTTTCATGCTAAGCTTCATTCTCAAGAAATTCTCGGGCCGTCACCATCGCAAGTACGTTGAAAAATGCCGCCCGGTCGTCGCGCGCATCAACGAATTCGAGCTGCAATATCAGCAGCTCACCGATGAGCAGCTCCAAGCTAAGACCACGGAATTTCAGGCCCGGGTTCAGCAGGGGGAGACCCTTGATCAAATTCTCCCGGAAGCTTTTGCCACTGTTAAAAATGCCGCTCGTCGGCTTTGTGGGCGTAAGCTGCTCGTATGTGATCATGAGCTCACTTGGGACATGGTGCATTTTGATGTACAGTTAATCGGTGGGATTACGCTGCACGAAGGGCGGATCGCGGAAATGGCCACTGGCGAGGGCAAGACGTTGGTCGCGACCCTGCCACTCTATCTTAATGCGCTGACGGGGAAAAATGCACAACTGGTGACGGTTAATGATTACTTGGCGCGCCGCGACTCTGAGTGGATGGGGCATTTGTATAATTTTTTGGGTATCACGGTCGGATGCATCCAGCAATCAATGCACTCCGAGAGTCGGCGGGAGATGTATAACCGCGGCATTACCTATGGAACCGCTTCTGAGTTTGGGTTCGATTACCTGCGCGATAACGGCATGGCCACGCGCAAGGAAGATCAGGTGCAGCGCGATCATTTCTACTGCATCGTCGACGAAATTGACTCCATCCTCGTCGATGAGGCGCGCACGCCCCTCATTATTTCAGGGCCCGCGCCGATTGAGCGCGAACAGCCGTTTACCCGGTTGCGGCCCGGCGTGGAAGAGTTGGTCAGTGCCCAATTGCGGCAGATCAATAATCTCGTCAAGGAAGCGGGCGATGTTCTCGCCAAAGCTGAGACAACCTCCGAGCAGCGGCAAGATGCGGCGATGAAAATGCTCCAGGTTAAATTGGGTATGCCGAAGAATAAGCAGCTACTCCGGCTCCAGGAAAATCCAGAATGGCGTAAGCTCCTCGATAAAACCGACGTCGAGATGCACAGTGATTTTAACAAGGACGAGCTCTACAAGTACAAGGAGCAGCTATTTTTCACCATCGACGAAAAAAATCACCAAGCAGATTTGACCGAAGTGGGACGTACTCAGTTGCGGCCAAACGATCGTGACGCGTTTGTGCTCCCAGATCTTGCGACGATCTTTATCGATATTGAAAAGGATGCGACGCAGACGCCTGAGCAGAAAGAGCAGGCTAAACGGGCGGCCCAGCAGCGCTATGAGGTAGTCTCAGAGGATATTCATGCGCTATCGCAATTGCTGCGGGCCTATTCGCTCTACGAGCGCGACGTCGAGTATGTCGTGCAGGATGGTAAGGTCGTGATCGTCGATGAAAACACCGGACGCATTATGACGGGGCGGCGCTGGTCCGATGGTTTGCACCAGGCGGTCGAAGCAAAGGAAAATGTTAATATTGAGCGTGAGACGCGGACGTACGCGACAGTAACGATTCAGAATTATTTCCGGATGTACGAAAAGCTCGCGGGTATGACGGGTACCGCCGAGACGGAAGCGACGGAGTTTAGCGAAATTTATCAACTGTCAGTTACGCAAATTCCCACGAATCAGCCGTGCATCCGCATTGATCGGAACGATTCTATTTTTAAGACCCGGCGCGATAAGTATGCCGCGGTCGTGAAGCAAATTCAGGAAGCGCAAACGCGTGGTCAGCCCGTGCTTGTGGGCACGGTGACCGTGGAGCAATCCGAGGTCTTGAGTCGTATGCTCAAGCGCGCTGGCGTCATTCATACGGTGCTCAATGCTAAATTTCACCAACAGGAAGCCGAGATTGTGACCCGGGCTGGTCATAAGGGTTCGGTCACGATTGCCACTAATATGGCCGGTCGCGGCACCGATATTAAGCTGGGTGAAGGCGTGCGCGAATTAGGCGGACTCTTTGTGGTGGGCACGGAGCGCCATGAATCTCGCCGCATTGACCGGCAATTACGCGGTCGTTGCTCTCGGCAGGGCGATCCTGGGGCGACTAAGTTTTTCCTCTCGCTGGAAGACGATCTCATGCGGCTTTTCCTACAAGGGAACATTGCTTCGCGCATTATGGAAGGGGCCATGGCGGAAGGCGAAGAGTTGGAGCATTCATTGCTCAATCGATCGATTGAGTCGGCGCAGAAAAAAGTAGAGCAGCAGAATTTTTCTCAGCGTAAGCGTTTGTTGCAATATGATGATGTGCTCAACAAGCAGCGCGAAGTAATTTACGGGATTCGCAACGGGGCGTTGCACAGTGATCGCCCGAAGGATGTTATTTTTGAGATGATTGAGGAAGAGTTGGCCGCGCGGTTAGAAGCGGCTGGCTTCGGGGAGAAAGGTGGTGCGACGGTGGCCAATATTGAAAGCCTCATTGGTTGGCTGAACTCTCATTTCCCCGTCAGCGCCAAGGTCACCGAAATCTCTGAGCGCGCTGATTTTGATGATTTGCTCAAGCAATTGGTCGAGCGCATCAGCAAAGCCTATGCGCTGAAAGAATCGGTCGAGGATGGGGCGGCCTTGGGGGGCTTGGAGCGCTACATTGTGATCAACGCCATTGACCATCACTGGCAGGAGCACTTGACCGAGATGGAGGAGTTGCGTCGCTCGATCGGTCTGCGCAGTTATGGGCAAAAAGATCCGCTGTCAGAATATAAAGGCGAAGCTTTCCGTTTCTTTGAAGAGTTGATGAACAATGTTCGTCTCCAGATTTGCACGAGTCTTTTTCGGTCGGCTACTAATCGAGACGCCTTCGAAAATCTTTTTTCGATTCTCTCGCGTTCGGCGCGTTTACAAGGTCCGGCTTCAGCCCCCACCGCTCTTAATTCGGCGGTCCTAGCGGATGCGAACCCGGCGGGTGCCAGTGCCGCGCCCGCTGAGAATGAAGTGAAACTTCCTTCCGTCACAATTCGCCGCGATACGCCCAAGGTCGGGCGTAATGATCCGTGTCCGTGTGGTAGCGGGAAAAAGTACAAGAATTGTCACGGGGCCGCCTAAGTCCCATGACGGCTGAGCCGATTCTCGCGCTTGATCCTTATGAGCCTAGGCTAACGCTATGGCAGCGGCGGCCGCATTTGGGTTGGGGTTTGGCGGTATTTGGGCTCACGGCATTTTTAACTTTTGCGGCTTTCCCCCCGCTTAATATTGGCGATGCCGGCTATGCATTCGCTCTCCCCGCCGTCTTGTGGGCTTACCGCCGTCCGCCTTTTTGGATTTACGCCGGGACCGTGCTGGGCGCACAGGTGGTGGCGTGGGTGGCGCTGCTGGGCTGGCTGCGGCATGTCACGTTACTGGGGCCGTTTTTGTTGGGATCTTTCGTCGGACTTTTAATTGGGAGTTGGTATTTGGCCGTATGGTGGGTGGTCCCGCGGTTGCGCGGTCACCAAGCCGTCGTACGCATCAGCGCTTTGTTAGGTTTGGCGGCACTGTGGGTTATGCTGGAGTGGTTGCGCACCGTGATTTTTGGAGGTTTTCCTTGGCTGACGCTCGCGGCTAGTCAGTGGCAGCGGCCGCTGGTGCTGCAGAGTGCGGCTTATGCCGGAGCGTGGTCGGTCTCCTTTATCTTAATTTATTTCAACCTCGCTGGCGCGGCCTATGCGCATCGCATTTTCTACGAGGGATTCTCTGGCCTGCGGAAACGTAGTCCAGAGTTCATGGTCGCTTTGATGTTGTTGGTGTCGGCCTCGTTTCCCTTTTTGGCCGAGACGATGGGGGTACAGCGGCAAAAATTGGCCCGGATTACTCTGGTGCAACCCGGCATTCCACAAAATGAAAAATGGGATAGCGCTCGTGCGCAGGAGGTCTTGCAGACGATCGAACAAGTTACGTTTGAGGCCCAGAAGGGGGGGCGCGGTGATTTTATACTCTGGCCGGAGTCGGTGGTCCCATGGCCGCTGTTTCGTGATGCGAATGTTGAGCCATGGTTGGCCTCTGTGGCTAAGCGGGCGGGGCGGCCTTTACTCGTCGGCACGGTGTACACCGCGCTGGGCTCAGCGTCGGAGCCCGTTTCGTGGTATAACGGGGCCTTCGTGGTCGAGCCCTTGGCAGGTGTGGCGCGGGAAGGTTATGCGAAGCGCAAGTTGGTGCCCTTTGGAGAATATATTCCGCTGCGACCGGTCTTGGGTTGGCTGGATAAATTAGTTCCGATTGGGGGCGATTTTCAGCGCGGTACTGAGGCGCGACCCTTGCTGGTGCCGATGAGATCGGGTCAGGTGCGGGTGGGTGTGCTGATTTGCTACGAGGATATTTTTCCGGAGTTCGCCCGCGAGAGTACTTTAGCGGGCGCCGAAATGTTAGCTGTGTTG
>CAIVJE010000166.1 GCA_903906135.1 uncultured Verrucomicrobiota bacterium
CACGATTGGCATGAACCCATGGTTGTATGAAGGCACGGTGATGAAAGCCCCGCCGGATTATTTTTTCCACAAAGGCGGCATGATTAATCTGACGCGCTACCTCGCTTCCCACTACGGCACCCAAGGGGTTCGGGTAAATGTCGTTTCGCCCGGCGGTATTTTTAACGCCAGCAAACCCCAAGCCCCAGCCTTTCTCGAGCGTTATGGAAAAATGACCATGCTCGGTCGCATGGCGGACCCGCGTGAACTGGGCGGCGCGGTGGTCTTTCTGCTCAGCGATGCCTCAACTTATATCACGGGAGCTAATCTACCGGTCGACGGCGGCTATACTGCAAAATGAAATCCTGGCACTCTCTTGAAGGTAAAACGATCTGGGTCACGGGCGGAGCCGGCTATCTCGGCTCAGCCATCACGCGCGAACTCGATGCGCACTGTGCCAAGGTAATCTGCTTTGACTTACCCGGCCGAGCGGAAGCGCTGGTCCGTGAACAAAAACTCACCCGCACGGTGCCTCTCGCGCTCGATTTTTATGATGCCGCGGGTCTACCCGCAGCCATCGATACGCTCGTGGCTACTCACGGCTTGCCCGACGGAGTCGTGCATCTCGTGACGGCCTCATCGAGCGGCAAACGCTTGGAAGTGCTCACCGCGGATGAATTCCAACGCACCTTCGATCTGGCGCTCACCCCGACCTTCGTGTTTTGCCGAGCCTTGGCTGAGAAAATGAAAATCCGGGGCTCGGGGAGCATCGTACTTTACTCCAGCATGTACGGCATCGTATCGCCTGACCCGCGCATTTATCATGACCCGATGGCGCCTAACCCCATTGACTATGGCGCCAGCAAGGCGGCCGTTTTACAGATGTCGCGCTATCTCGCCGTTCACTATGGACCGGCCGGCATTCGCTTCAACTGCATCTCGCCAGGCCCCTTTCCCAACCCAGCAGTGCAGAAAGCCCACCCTGGTCTTATTCAAGACTTAGATCGAAAAACCGCGCTCAATCGCATCGGCCATAATCAAGAAATTGTCGGGCCTACGCTTTTTCTCTTAACCGACAGCGCCTCCTACGTCACCGGCCATAATCTCGTCGTCGACGGCGGCTGGACGAGCTGGTAAATCCAGACCACCACCATGCATGCTATGATGGGGCGTAGCGCCCTCAGCGTTAGTCGACTCTCACTCGGCTGTGCGACCTTCGGCCGGGAAATCCCGGAAGCAACCGCTTTTGCCTTGATGGATTATGCCCGCGAAAACGGCATCACCCTATTCGATACCGCCGAAGCCTATGGCGGCGGCCAAGCGAAAGCCTATCGCCGTGACCACCTCGGCATAACTGACACGCGGGAAGTATCCGATGAAATGCATTCTTCGGAAAAAATTGTGGGGCGCTGGTTACAGGCCCGCGGCTGTCGCGACCAAATTACCCTTGTGACCAAGGTTACTCGGGAATTTACCCGCGCCCACGTCCGTACCGCGATCGAGGCCAGCCTCAGCCGCCTCCAGACCGACCGCATCGATCTTTATCTTTATCACAGTTACGATGGCGTCACGCCGATCGAAGAAACCACCGCCGCGATTGATGCAGTCGTCGGCGCTGGTCTCGCTCGCGCCGCTGGCTGCAGCAATCATTCTGGCCCGCAACTGCAAGCCGCCCTCGAAGCTAGTCGCCGACTGGGCCTCCGGCGCTTTGAAACCATCCAGCTGCCTTACAACCTCCTGCAATCCACTCACGATGCTTTCTCCGTGGTGCAGCGCGAGCAGGTCGGCGTAATGGCCTACAGTCCGCTCGCCGCGGGTTTTCTCACCGGCAAATACACCGCTGATCGTACGGCTGTACCCAAAGGCACCCGCTTCGATGTGATCCCTGGGCATGCGGATATTTATTTTAATGAGCGCAATTTTTCCCGCGTAACCTTGCTGCATCGCTTGGCCGCAAGAGTGGGCGTTCCGCCGCTGCAACTCGCGATGGCCTGGGTGCTCCAAAATCCACTGGTAACAACCGTTCTCGTCGGCGCACGCACCCCAGCCCATCTCGATAACGCTTTGGCTGCGCAGAAAATGAACTTTGCTCCCGAGTGGTTGGCCGAGATCAAGTCCTGGGATACGCCCCCAGCCACTGCCGCTGCTTCTTAGGATTAAAGCGCCAAAGGCATCCCGCGTTGGACATCCTTGGTAGCTCCTGAACTAGCCCCCTTTGATTTGTACCATCCATGGCTACTCAAATAAACCCTTCAGTCTGGATCGCAGCACCATGGCGTAAACCACCCGCGGACCTCGCAGAACTTTCGCCCCAAATAATCTCGGCCAGCTGGCAACCCCTGCAGCAAGCGTGGCGGGCGGCGGGCGCTGAATCGGGATTTCAACCGGGCTGGGCGCGCATCAGCTGGGAGTCGCACGGACTTTGGCTAGAGTCGATTTTTATGGGGAAAGCTCCCGGCAATCGTGCGCGTCAGCTGAATGAGTACACGTGGGAACTCGGCGATATTTGTGAATTCTTCCTGCAGATCGACGGCGGAGCCGAATACCTTGAACTCCATGTTACCCCAGAGAATCAGCGGCTCCAACTGGCCTGGCCGGTGATCGGTCAGCCGCTCCAAGCGGTACGCGCGGGCACCTTGCCGTTGGAAAAGTTCATGATCCCCCAAGGGGATTGGGTGAAAAGTGCGGTCCACATCGCTGCGGATTTCTGGGCCACCCGGACTTTTATGCCCGCAGCTCGTTTCGGGCTGGAGCAATTGCGCGCGGGCCAATCATTGCGCGGGGCAGCGTGCCGTTATGACTGTACCTCGACGCAGCCCTACGTGCTATCGTCGACGGCCTATTTCCAAGTGCCCGAATATCACGCCCGCGAAGCCTGGCACCGGATTGTGCTCGGCTGAAATGACCAGCCAGCGCGCAGAGCCCTAGACCACGCGCGACCAGAGCACCTTGAGGTAGCGACTTTCGGGGCAGTTAGAATAAACGGGGTGATCCACGCCCGGGCCGGTGCGATCGAAGAATTGCAGTCGGCGATTAAGCCGATGGGCGCCCTTAATCACACATTCCTCAAAAGTCTCGAGTGAGACGAGACCGGAGCAGGAACAGGTAACGAAAAGACCGCCCGGTTTAACCAAACTAGCCGCGATCTGATTGAGGTCGGAATATTTTCGCATGCCCTCAGAGGCTCCGGCTGGCTCGCGCGTCATGACAAATTTCGGGGGATCACAGAGCACAGCATCAAACTGCTCCCCATTTTTTTGCATCTGCCGAGCGTAAGCAAAAGCATCCGTATGCACCCATTTCAATTTATTCGGTGAGATTTGATTAAGGTTAGCATTGCGCCGCCCTTGCGCGATGGCGGTTTCGTCCAGATCTACTGCCGTGATCTCACTCGCTCCGCCCAAGGCGGCGTTAATGGCAAAACCACCGGTATAGCTGCAAAGATCGAGCACCCGAGCGCCCGAGACCATTGACCCAAAACGCCGCCGATTATCGCGTTGATCGCAGAAGAAGCCGGTTTTGTGGCCTTCGGTAAAATCCACTTCGTACTTCACGCCGCCTTCCTTGATCCGCACCTTATCGGGAGCGGAAGCGGTGAGCTCCTTCATCTGGGAGGGCTTAATGCCTTCGAGGCTACCGAGGTCATGATCGACGTGCACGCGCACATGTTTTGTCCCCAGTAACTCATGGAGCAGCGGCAGAAATTGCGGTAGCCGCTGAAACATCCCGAGCGAATAAACATCGCAGTACAAAACATCGGCATAGCGATCAATGGTGAGCCCGCTCAGCCCATCCCCATCCGAGTTAATTACTCGATAGGCGTCGGTCTGAGCATCGAGTTTAAACAGCGTCTGGCGCAACGCGATCGCCCGACGGATCGCCAATGCGAAATATTCTTCACCGATGGGTTCGCTCGAGTGAACGACGACGCGTAATGGCATTTTAGCCCGCGGATTAAATAGTCCCGTCCCCACGCGATGGCCAAATTTATCATAAACCGACACCAGATCGCCAGGCCGTGCATCGCGCGAAACCTCCCCGAGCATGCGCGGGAAAATGGCAGGCTGAAAGGAAACAAACTTTAACTGCGCCCACGGCTTCGACCATTGCTCAGGAGGCAGCGGTTCGCCGAGAGCAGCGCGCCCAGGATTAATGGGTGATTTTTCATCGAGGTCTTCCATGCGAGCTCACGCAAAGCCGCTCGAGCCCCAAGGGCAAAGAAAAAGGCCGATCCAGCAAAATTGGATCGGCCTGAAAAAACACGAGGGCAACTTAAGCCACCCGCTCAACGATCAGCGGAGGCGGGATCGGCCGCTTCGGCGCGAGCCGATAGGCATCTTTGAAATAATTGAGGGCCTGCTCGAGCTTAGCCTCATCGTTGTAATGGATCATCATCAACGGTTCACCTTGTTTAACCTGCGTGCCGACCTTTCTGATTTCCGAAACCCCGACGGCATAATCAATTTTATCGTGATGGGCAGCGTCCTTGCCGGCGCCCAGAATCGATACGCCCTTGGCGATCATCGCCGCATTGATGGTGTGTACATAGCCGCGCTTGGGCGCGGGCAGCTTCCGAATATGGCGCGCGGTGGGGAATTTTTCAGGATGGTCGATATAGGAAATATCGCCGCCCTGTGCCTTGATCATGTCCTTAAATTTTTCGAGTGCCGAACCATCCGTGAGATGACGCTGCACCGTCTGCTTAGCTGAAAGGGTCGAGCCAGCTACGCCGGCGAGACGCACGATTTCCATGCCGAGTTTCAGCACGAGCTCTTTCATGTCTTCAGGACCTTCACCTTTCAACAGGGCGATAGCTTCCTTAATTTCAAGCGCTGTGCCGACGGTGTCGCCGAGCGGCTGATTCATATCCGTGACCAACGCGACGCAGCGGCGCTTCATCGAACGGCCCACGCGCGTCATGGAACGGGCCAATTGCTTCGCTTGCTCGAGGTCGCGAATGAAAGAGCCATTGCCCCACTTCACATCAATCACGAGGCCCTCGGCCCCTTCCGCGAGTTTCTTTGAAAGCACACTGCCAGTAATCAGTGGCAGGCTAGGGATGGTGCCAGTCTCAAGACGAAGATCATAGAAAATCTGGTCCGCCGGCGCGAGCTCAGGACTCTGCTCAGCGATTGCGCCGCCCACCCGAGCTAATTGGTCGACGAAATGCGGGATCGTCATGTGGCTCTTGAAGCCCGGCACGGCCGAGAGTTTATCCAGCGTCGTAATTACATACTCTTGTTCTACGCCGCACATCATCGGCACCACCACCCCACTGGCCATGGCCAAAGGAGCTAAGACGAGCGCCGTTTTGTCACCCACTCCGCCAGTGGAGTACTTATCAATTTTCGGCTTGGCGATATGCGATAAGTCGATGACTTCGCCCGAAAGCATCATTTCTTCAGTGAGAATAGCAGTTTCTTGGGCGGACATATTAGCGAAGTATATCGCCATGAGGAGCGCCGATTGTTGGTGCTTGGGCATTTCCCCATCTAAGGTAGAATCAATAATATAACGGATTTCCTCCTGCGTGAATTCCTGACCATCACGTTTCTTCTCAATTAAGGAAGTAAACGAAGGCTTAATAAAGCGGCGCGTAGGAATTGGACGTTTTCTCATGGAGGTCATAGTGTTGCGGGGGATGACGCCGTGCGGCGCAAGGGGGAAAAAAGCAACGAGTTTTATCGATTTTGTCGAGACTAAAATAAGCCATTTAAGTCTAAACCAAGAGATCGGTAGGGTCATGCAATTGGACCCTTTTGCCGGTCATCATGGCGCCAAAATCCTTCTTGCGCAATGCCAAGCGCGATTCCTGAATCCGCTAATGGATCTCCCGTTTAACATCGCCAATCACCTTGATGCCGCCCTGCGAGTGGCCGCCGGTAAGCTCAGTTTGCTCGAACGTGGCTTCCAGCCTGAGGTGCGCGTGGCCGACCCAGCCAATGGAGATTTTCAGGCCAATGGCGCCTTAGCTTTTGCCAAGCGCGAGAAGCAAAACCCGCGCGCGCTCGCGCAACAGATCGTCGACTTACTCGGCGACCTCTCCGCTGATTTTGAACTAACCTTGGCTGGGCCTGGCTTTATCAATTTCCGCCTGAAGCCGGATGCCCTCCTCCGCTGGCTACAAATTTACGATTCAGAACAGCACCTCCAGTCGGGTGCAGCCAGTGCGCGCCGCGGACAAACCTGGATTGTGGATTACTCTTCGCCGAATACCGCCAAACAAATGCACGTCGGCCATTTGCGCTCTGCGGTGATCGGCGAGGCGCTCTGCCGGCTGCTGGTTTTCTCCGGCGCGAAAGTTATTCGCGATAATCATATTGGCGATTGGGGCACCCAATTCGGCAAACTCATTTGGGCTTACAAACGCCACCTTGATCCCGCGGCCCTCGCCGCTGATCCGTTAGAAGAATTTGAGCGGCTCTATAAATTTGGCAACCATGCCGCCGAAGCTGATCCAGCCGTACTCACCCAAGCCCAGCAAGAGCTCGTGCAACTCCAGGGGGGCGATGCGACCAATTTAGCCATCTGGCAGAAAATCAACGATGTCTCCCTCGCCGCCTTCCAAGTCATCTACGACCAACTGGGCATCAAATTTGATTACACCCTCGGGGAGAGTTTCTATAACGACAAGGTTGCCCGCGTTTACCAAGAGCTCACCGCCAGCGGCCTCGCCACCGAGAGCCAAGGCGCGCTCGTCGTCTTCCACCCCGAACATCCTCGCTTCAAAACCCAACCCTTCCTCATCCGCAAAAAAGATGGCGCGGCCAACTACGCCTCCAGCGACCTCGCAACGGCGCTCTATCGCAGTGAGAATTTCCAAGCCGATGGCGTGGCCTACGTCATCGATTTTCGCCAGAGCGATCACATGGATCAGCTCTTTCTCACCACCAAAAAATGGTTCGAACAAACGCGGCGCCCGCTCCCCCAACTCGAGCATGTCGATTTCGGCACGGTGCTCGGGGAAGACAATAAACCGCTCAAAACTCGCAACGGGGAAAACATCCGCTTAAAAGATCTGCTGCACGAGGCGCGCGAGCGTGCCTTCCAGTTAGTCAGCTCTAAAAATCCAGATTTCCCTGAAGCTGAACGGCGCGCTATCGCCGATGTCGTCGGCGTCGCCTCAGTCCAATACGCGGACCTCTCACAGAATCGCTCCAGCGATTATGTCTTCACCTGGGAAAAAATGATCTCCCTCGAAGGCAACACGGCGGCCTATCTTTTATATGCCGTCGCGCGCATCCGTAGCATTTTCCGCAAAGCCGGTTTTGATCCAGCGCAACCACCGGTAAGTGGCGCCACCGCCCCAGCCACGGCGGCTGAAATCATGCTCGCCCGAAAATTGGTCAAATTCTCCGATGCGGTCCAACTCGCCACCAATAATCTGCGCCCGCATTTCCTCAGTCTCTACCTCTATGAATTAGCGGGCGACTACAGCTCTTTTTATGCTGCGGATAAGGTGATCGTTGATGACCCGGCCTTGCGCGCACGCCGACTTCTCCTCTGCCATCGCACCCTCACGGTTTTGGAAACTGGGCTGCATCTGCTCGGACTACGGACGGACTTAGCTCGCATGTAATTCGAGCAATTCACTCTTGCCGCATCTGCGACGAATCGCAGATTAACGCTATGTCGCGCGACTCTTCAGCCTCCTCCGGACTAGAATATTATATCCGTGGCCAGCATGACACCGAGGCGCGGGGGCCTTTTACCGCTGAGCAGTTGGCTTCACTCACTGAATCGAGTGATCCCGCGAAAAGTGTAACGCCGGAAACTTTTTATTATGATAACGTCACTGATCAGTGGGCCACCATTGGCAGCCACGCTGAGCTGAAAGCCACGCTCTGGCCGGAGAAGAAAAAGTTAGGGTTCAAACAAAAAGACTTTAAAGTCATCAATATCGAGCAAGCGGACAGCGCTGCACCGATTACCGTTCAAGATTTTCTCGCGGCAGCAGAAGGCAAAACGAAGGAAACGAAAGGCAAGGCCGACCGGTCCATTGCCATGATGAATGCGGCCCAGTGGGGCACCCGGTCAGCGGCCCTGATCTGCCTGCTTAGCGCAGTCGCACTGCTTTTACCGAGCATCGAAGTAGTCCTCGCGCTGGATTGGGCTAAGCTCGGAAGCCAGCCGTTTATCCTGCTAGGATTAGTTGATGCTTTTATCGGGCTCCTGCTCCTGCTCGGCGTCATCAGCATTTATCCTTTCATCCGCTTTCGAGCCGCTTTTGGGTTAGGATTTCTTGGGGTCGTTTTTATCGCCCAAAATCAATACGCGCCGGCCTTAGCGATCGCGGCCGGTTCTCTTGGGTTATATTTTAGCACCATTTTTCTCAGCTACATTCCCCTCGCCCTGGCGGCGCTCTTAGGCGTGGGTGGCATGGCCCTACTGACGACGATGGCGTATCTTTGATGGGCCCCGCGGCGTGCCGCCGCCGCACGCACTGCCTCGAGGGCATGACGCGATCAGCCCGTGGGATAGCCTCGAGCCTCACGCAGTGAGCTTAGCCCGTTTTGGCGGCGTACTCACCTAAATAAAGGCTCATTTGCAGGCCGCCGTCGGGACTGGCTTTTCATTAACTAGCCATGCTCTGAATTTGCTCACCATGCTACCATTCACTCTCCTTTGCATCGATGATGATACTTTAATTCGCGATTTCCTTATCAGGCAATTACGCGAAATCACGCCCCCTGAAACTATTATTTTTTCGGCTGGAGATGGCGCCTCAGGTCTGAGCCTAGCCCGCGAACATCGACCCGATCTCATTTTGCTCGATCTAGGCTTGCCGGATATTAGCGGCTTCCAGGTTATCGAGGGACTCCATCACCTCCAGGCCCGTACACGAATTTTGATTCTCACGGCTTCAGCTCCGGATCAAGTGCTTGCCCTAGTCCAGCGGAGCAAGGTAAGCGGCCTGTTGTTAAAGACAGATACCAGCACCACCGAACTGCTGGTCGCGATTCAAGCCATCCAGTCTGGCCAAAGATATTTCTCCCAGACCGTGCGTCACGCGATGGCGGCAGCTCGCGCGGAGCCGAATCATTTTACGAAAATCCTTTCCCCCCGGGAACTCGAACTCATGCCGTTATTTGGCTACGGTTGGGCTAATGATAAAATCGCCCGCCGCGCCGGCATCAGTCCCGCGACCATCCGGACTCATCGCCAGAATATCTTGAGCAAGTTAAACATTCACAGCACGGAGAAGCTCATCCACTGGGCTATCCTCAAGGGATTTTCCGACTATCGCTATGAGCCGCAGGAGCCGGCCACCACGCATACCTGAAGGCGGGCCCAGCTTTAACTCGCTATCGCCGAGTAGCATTTATTGTTAAAGGAGGGTCACCCTAAATCGGCTCGGGTTGCTGCCGCTGGCCCGGCGGAGCACATCAGCAGATGACCTAGGTTACCTCGCGGCATTCGATAAAATGCCTAACCCAGCAACGGGTGAGGCCAGGCGCGCCCCCAACCGGGTCACTGCTTCCCCTGTTGACAGCCAGCGAGCCATTTCTAATTTGGGCCTCTTTCCCCCTATGATTACTTGGATTCAACGCACTTTCCAGAGGCACACTAAGCTGGTGTTCCTGTTCCTCCTTTTCGCCATCACGATTCCTTTCGTCTTCACGATCGGCGCCGCCCCTGGCATCGGCAAGGCCGGCAACAAGGTGAAAGAACAGATGTTCTTTGGTGTGAACCTTGGCAAGGAAGGCGATGCTCGCCGCGTCATGGGTGACGGCAACCTGAGCGCCCAACTTAAGGCCGGCTATAACGCCATCGAGGGAGCCCAACTCCAGCAATACGCTCTCCAGCGCATTGCGGGCTTAGCTGTGGCCGACGAAATCCACCTCCCAGCACCAACCGCTGATCAAGTGGCCAAATATGTCTTAACCCTGCGCGCATTTCAGGATCAAACAGGCCAGTTCGACCAAAAGCGCTATGCCGCTTTTGGCGATGCGCTCAAGACCGACTCCTCTTTCACTACCGCCGATGTTAATCGCGTACTTCGCGATGATACGCGCCTTTCCCAAGTAGGCCAAGTCATTGGCGGGCCTGGTTACGTACTCCCTGCAGATATTAAGCAGCAATTGATTCGGGCCGAGTCCAACTGGACGGTGCAGGTTGCCACGCTCGATTATGCGACGTTCACCCCCACCCTGGTGGTCACGGACGAGCTGCTTAAAAAATTCCATACGGAAAATTCTTTCCGCTACGAGGTACCGGCTCGGCCTCGTTTTAGTTACGTTGAGTTTAAGGCCGCAGAGTTTATGCCGCCGGGAGCACCGACCGAAGCTGAATTGCGCGCATTCTATTCCGCCAATATCGCCAGCTTTCCCGCGCCGATCGACACGACGAAAAAAGATCCTGCCCCAACGACCAGCCCAGTGGATAACTTTCCAAAAGTCCGGGCCCAGGTTGAGACCGCCTTGCGCAATGCCGCCGCCGGCCAACTGGCCTCCAAGGCCGCCAATGATTTCACGGTCGCCCTGTTTGAGCAAAAGCTTGCCGCAAACTCAACTGGCCTGACGGCATTTCTAACCGCGCAGCGCCGGCCAGCAGTTGCGATCACGCCTTTTTCCCCAGATTTCCCACCCGCAAATCTCCCGTGGCTCGCCAGCTACGCCGAGCCGATTTCCCGGCTCTCAGCCGAACGCTTCTTCTCGGATCCACTGCCCACCGCCGACAGCATCGTCGTGCTACTCTGGCACGAAAGTCTGTCAGGCTATCAACCGACTTTTATCGAGGTGCGTGAGCGCGTCGCTAGCGATTATAAGGAAAGTGAAAAACGGAAGCTTTTCAGCGAGCGAGGGCGCGCTTTGCACACACAGCTGCAAGCCGCCGCCAAAACGGGGTCCGCAAATTTCACCGCGATTGCGGCTAACGCGAAATTAGAGGTTAAAAGCTTTGCGAATTTCACCCTGCGGACTCCGCCTAAGGATTTACCCAGCACCGCGCTCAGTGCCTTGCAGAATCTCGCTCCGGGCGAAGTTTCCGCGATGACCGCTACCGCTGAGCAGGGCCTGATCGTCTACGCCCAAGACAAAAAGCTCCCCGACCTCAGTCCAGCTAATCCGCGTTATGCCGAGCTTCAAGCCCAGCTCATGCTTTTTACGGCCGGCACTAATCAAAATTCCTACCTCGGCAGCTTAGTGGAAAGCGAACTCAAGAAATCTACTCCCGTGACGCCCTGAGCTCATGGTCCGGGCCGCCCATCCCGCCATAAAGCCGCCCACCTATCAGGTCACTGCCACCGCTCACCCGCGGTGGCATTTTTCTGGATTGAAGCCAACGCCCACTGACTGTCGTCACAAAAAGATTAAACTTTCCAGCTCCTCCGCGGGTTATTGCTTAGTCACCTAAATTTTTAAATTATGACCATCCCTTTCCGCCTCTGCTCCACTGTCATCCTCGCCGCCGCACTCGCCAGCACCCGTGTGCTCGCGCAAGGGACCCCGACCCCACCGGAACTCACGCTTTCGGCCTGCGTAGCTCGCGCCCTTCTCAAAAATTTTGACTTAGAAATCAGCCGCTATAATCCGCAACTCGCCACGGAAAACATCAACCTCGCCCAAAGCGGGTACGATCCCCTTCTCACGATCAGCGGTTCCCACGGAAAAAATTCCACTGGCGCCAGCGGCACCTCCCGCGCCACGAGCGCCACCAGTTCAGATCTTCGTGTGGGTGTTAGTCAGCAACTTTATAGCGGCACGTCCTTGAGCGCGAGTAGCAAGCTCGACCGCAGCGCCGCTAACCCTGCCTATACGGCCATTAACCCCGCCTATAATGCCGATCTTACTCTCGCCGTTCGTCAAAATTTACTCAACGGGGCAACGATTTCCGTCAATCAGGCTTCCCTCCGCCGCGCTGAAATTGGTTTGGCTCGCGCTAATCTCGAATTCAAAGCCCAAGCCTTGAACGTAATTCAAGACACCGAAGGTGCTTATTATAATTTAACCTTCGCTCGCGAACAATTAACGGTGCGCAATGCTTCCTTAGCCCTCGCCGTAAGGCTCTATGAAGAGGCTAAAGTCCGCCGCGATACCGGAGTCGCCACTGATCTCGATGTACTCTCGGCCGATGTCGGTGTCGCCAACGCCCGCCGGAATGTGATTCTAGCTGAACAGACCGCCAAGGACCGCCAAGATGCCCTGCTGGCCCTCATTGGGCAATTTGAACTCGATGGCGCCGTGGGCACAGTACGCTTTAGCGAGGTCACCGAAGCCACGCCGATTTTCGCTTCCTCTTACCAGATGGCCAAACAAACCCAGCCCGATTACCTTTCCTCCATCGAAGCCATTGATCAGTATAAGCTCGATCTGCTTGTCGCCCGCGACGCAACCAAGGCCGACCTCAGCGTGGGCGCTGCGCTTGGCCTCAATGGGACCAACGGGAGCGGTACCGATGCTTTCGGCGATGCGCTCGATCAGCAAAATCATGCTTGGCAGGTTGATTTTTCCTTCAGCTATCCTTGGGGCCAAAAAGCTGACAAAGCACGCTACCGCCAAAGTCTGGCGACGCTCAACCGTGAGCAAGTTCGCCTTCGCCAAATTGAGCAAACAATCGAAGTGCAGGTTCGCAGTGCCGTTCGCTCCGTTGAAACCAACGTTGAGAGCGTCAAGCTGGCGACCCTCGCTTCTAATCTAAGCCTCAAGCAATATGAGCTCGAAAAAGCCCGCTTCGACGCCGGCCTCTCGACCTCCTATCGCGTACTCCAAGCTCAAACAGACCTAGACACTGCCCGCGTTAATGAACTGCAGGCTAAAGTCACTCTGCATACCGCTCTAGCCGCCTTGCATCGCATTGAGGGCAGCTCACTGCAGCGCTACAGCGTCACACTGCCCTGATTATTCAATGCGGGTTTTTTGGCGACGCGACCCGCTCCTTTCCGAGTTCGCTCTATTTGTAATATAATATATTACAAATAGAGTTTCAGGCTGGCGCCCAATTAGCGCTCGAGTTGATCAATGCCTCATGAGCTTTAGCGGAAGGTTCGCCCTGGTATTTGTACGCTCGACGTAGCCCGAGCGTCGCTCACCTTGCTGGTATGGAAAAATCGCTTACCAGAGCGGCATCGGTCACACAATCAGCCAGCTCAACCTGGTTGGCTTTCACTGTGATCGGCCTGTGTGGCGGACTGATCGGAGCAACGGCCACTTACTTGGTTTTACTGCCTAAATTATCCGTCACCCCAATAGCGGCAGGGTCATTGGCTAAGACCGCCGCTGATCCACTCGCCCACTTACCCCCGCCGGAACTCACGGCCGGCCAATCGCCCGCTCAAGCCGAGCGCACTTTAGGAAATTTTTATTACGACCACCAAAATTGGCCGGCCGCCATCCGTTCTTATCAATCAGCCATCAAGCAAGGCTCCGATGATGCTGATATTCGCACTGATCTGGGTAATGCCTATCGATTTTCTCAACGGCCAGATGACGCACTGGTACAATACCAGCTCGCTCAACAAATGAATCCCGCCCACGAGTTCAGCTTATTTAATCAAGGGGGGCTCTATTTGGAAGATCTGCATCAACCACAAAAAGCCGTTACCGCTTGGCGTGAATATCTACGCCGCTTCCCTACTGGTCAAAATACCGCCAGCGCACAGCAATGGTTGGCTCAAGCAGAAAGCGTCCTGGCAGAATCACTGGCTGGTCCAAGGGCCAACTCGACGACCCCGAATAAAGCAGACCTGGATAAGCTCCTCCGACTCCTCCCACCTTCGAGTCAGCCCAAATAACTCCCCAGCTCGGCCGCTACTCTGCTCACAGCTATGTCTACCCCGTTCGCCATTCGTCTGATTGCCTGGGCTTGGTTAATCAGCGCGCTCTTACTCGGCCGAACGCAAGCGCTGGGGCGACTGCCCGGTCCAGCGACTCTAGGCCTTACCCTACTGCTCACCAGCGGCCTTTGGATCGCTTATGCGCGCGCAGCTAATTTCCGCACCTGGATCAACGCACTCGATCTGCGTTCCTTAGTTTTGCTCCACAGCACCCGTTTGGTGGGATATTATTTCCTACTGCTCTACAATCGCGGTGAACTGCCGTATGCTTTCGCCGTCCCCAGCGGCTGGGGTGAAATGCTCGTTGCCGCGCTGGTCGTACCCGTATGCTTTCTGCCCCTGAGCGTCCGTCACCGGCACCGTGCGCTGACTATTTGGAATGTAATTGGCTTCACCGAAATCACGTTAGCTTTTATCACCGCCACGCGCCTGACGCTGGAGAATCCAATGGCCTTGCGCGCCTTCGCCACCCTCCCCCTGAGCTTATTGCCGATTTTCCTCAGCCCGCTAATTCTTGTTACCCACCTTATTATTTACCAGCGCCTGCAGCGAGAAAACCCAGCTGCGTTAGCCAAATAAGTCGCCAACTTGAGTCGTCCCCGCGGCCAATTGTCGATGCGCCGGTAACTGGGTCTTAAACCAAGTCCGCTGCTTTTTAACGAGCGCTCGGGTGTGCTGTACGATGCTCGGAGCCAGCGCTTCAGCCGCTAAGCGACCTTCAATAAAATCAATGGTTTCCCGATAGCCGATCGCCCGCGCCGCGCTGGACTGAGCGGTCAGCCCTTGCGCTATTAAAGCACGCACTTCCTCGATCAACCCAGCGGCCATCATCTGCGCCACACGTTGCGCAATCCGCTGGTCCAGTTCCTCCGGCGGGCGCACCAACTCACAAAGCTGAACGGACCAATCAGCAAACGCGGCGGGCTGGGCCGCGAAACTTGCCTGTAGAACCGCGAGCGTCTGCCCCGACGACCGACAGCGCTCCAGTGCGCGCAGTACGCGGCGCGGATTTTGAATATCGAGAGCCCCCAAGCCAGCGGGATTCAACGCGCGCAGCTCATCGACTAACTTGCCTAAACCCTCCGCGCTGAGTCGGGTGCGCAACTCAGCCCGTAATTCCGGTGACACCTCAACTTCATCCGCGATCGGGGAAAAAAAGGCCTTAAGGTAAAATCCGCTGCCGCCAGTTACCAGCACTGGGTGACCGCGGGCAGTTATCTCCTCCACCGCGCGCCGGGCCTTGACCAGATAAGTCGCCACATCCATCTGCATCGTAATCGGGCAAATATCGATCAGATGATGCGGCACCCGAGCCAATTCAGCGACCGTGGGTTTAGCCGTGCCGATATTCATACCCTGATAAAACAAAAGCGAATCACACGAAACAATTTCTGCCCCCCGCGACTCGGCCCAACGCAAAGCCAGTTCAGTTTTACCAACAGCCGTGCAACCAGTGAGAACATGAATTAAGCGTGACACGATGTAATCCAAGCACGTGCCACCCCCGCCGCAAAGCTAGTTTTTCTCTAATGACCCAAAGTGAGCGCGGCTGATTGTCACAAACTAAATTCGTGCAATTAAACCCGGCCCGCGCTTTGTTTAAGCCTTCGCCCTTGAAAGTTCGGTTCATCTTTAACCCTTACTCTGGTTCAAATCGGAAAAACCCGTATTTGCGCGACCGTGCGATCGAATTTATTGCTGAGCATAAAATCGACGCCACGCTAGTCTCGACTGAACGACCACGTCACGCCACCGAACTGGCCCAACAAGCAGTCGCGGAAGGCTGCCAGTTAGTCGTCGCGATAGGCGGTGACGGCACCATGAACGAAGTCGCCACAGGCCTCGTGGGCACCACGGCTATTTTTGGCTTAATTCCCTGCGGATCTGGCAATGGCCTCGGTCGTCACCTCGGCATCAGTCGGCCTGGTCACGGCGCTTTTCGCACCCTGCTGGACGGTCGCCCACGGGCCATCGACACTGGCACCGTCAACGGTTTTGCATTTTTTAACGCCATGGGGCTGGGCTTTGAAGCTGATATTGCTGTTCGCTTCAGCCGCCTGACGCGCCGGGGGTTAAGCGGCTATTTTCGAGTTGGGGTCCCCTCATTTTTTTCCCATCAGCCCGAAGTCGTCACGGTCCACCATCCTCGCGGTACCGCTCAATTGCAGGCCTTCACTCTCGCAGTCATGAATTCTGACCAATATGGCAACGACGCTCGCGTTGCTCCAGGAGCCAAAATGGATGACGGAATTTTTGACTTAGTAAGCGTACCACGAGTGGGATTTTTTAGTGCCTGCGGTATGCTTTATCGCTTAGGAACCGATAGCTTTGATCAAGTTAAGGCAGTGACTCGCTTACATGGGGCAAATTTCGTGATTGAGCGAAGTAAGCCCGGCTGGATCCACACCGACGGCGAACCGCGGGCGACCACCGCCCGACTTGAAATCGCGCTCAAGCCCCAGAGTCTCCGCATCATGGTGCCCGCCGCTTCGTGACTGGCAACGGTCGCAACCGTGGACCAAGCATCACGACTGCGCTGACTATTTATCAGTGAATAATACTGTCGTGCCGTCAGCACCGACGATTCGATTACGCCCCGATTTCTTAGCTGCGTAAAGCGCGCGATCAGCCGCCGCCACGAGCTCAGTTGTGCTCGAGCCGTCCTCGAGGCTAGAGGCCACCCCAGCACTCAAAGTGACGGCAATCGTCAAATCGGGGCGCACGATACAGGGAGTTTCGAGCAACAAGACCCCCAACCGCTTCATGCTCGCGATGGCCGTAGCGCGATCGGTCTCCACCATGATTAAAGCAAACTCTTCCCCACCATAGCGCGCCACTCGGTCA
This sequence comes from uncultured Verrucomicrobiota bacterium, assembly GCA_903906135.1. Classification (GTDB taxonomy): domain Bacteria; phylum Verrucomicrobiota; class Verrucomicrobiia; order Opitutales; family Opitutaceae; genus Lacunisphaera. The sequence goes on from CAIVJE010000166.1 coordinate 16,598, forward strand.
ACGCTGCGAATTTGCCCAGCGAACAAGCTGGCCACATGGCGCAAGACTTCATCTCCCACTTGATGACCATGCGTGTCATTGATCAGCTTAAAGTAATCGACATCGACCATGATGAGAGAAAAGGGGCGATGAAAGCGCATGCCCCGATCCCACTCTTCCTCGAGAATTCGCTGAAATTCACGGCGATTAAGCAAATGAGTGAGCTCATCCCGCTGCGCCAGTTGACGCATTTGCGCTAGCGTTTCATCTAATTTTAAAGCGTAGCGGAGTGACCGTTCGAGCAAGCGGGGCGTTACCGCGGCCTTCACCAGATAATCCACGGCCCCGGCCTCCATAGCCGCTAAGTCAACCTCTTCGCTGTCTTCAGCGGTCAAGACAATGACCGGGGTTACACAACCGCGGAGGCGAGCTTCCCGCAGCAGCGCCAAGCCATCATCTCCGCCCAAGCGATCAACGAGCAAGGCGGCCGCGTATTGGCCGCTTAATAATTTCTTCAGCCCGTCGCTCGAGGTAACCGCTACGGTGAGCACAAAGGGCTTACGCCGAAAACCACCAACCATCTCCTCCAGCAACCGCTGCTGATGACGGTCATCTTCAATGAGAAGAATTTTCCTTAACCGATTCATCGCTCAGCCGCCGGCGAGGCCACGCCAGCCACGAGATCGGCGGCCGTGATGCGCAAGCGAGCCGGCAGCCCCGCGCGGTTGGCAAGATTATCGCGGATGACATTGACGAGCGCACTGCCCACCACAACGCCATCTGCACAACGAGCCACTTGCCGCACTTGCTCACGGGTGGAAATACCAAAGCCGACCGCAATGGGCAGTTTCGTGTGCTGCCGAATCCGCGCCACCGCTTCAGGTATATTGTTGGCCACTTGCTGACGCACGCCGGTGACCCCTTCGCGTGACACATAATAAATAAATCCTGTCGCCGCTGCGCTAATGATCGCCAAGCGCGCCGGGGGGGTCGTGGGAGCAACAATGAAAACCGTCTTCAATTTGTATTGGGTACACGCCGCCAAGACTTCGCCCGCCTCTTCGGGCGGCAGGTCCAGCGTCAACATGCCATCTACCCCAGCCGCTTTTGCCGCCTGGATGTAAGCCTCAACCCCATTAGAAAATATTAAATTATAGTAAGTGTAGAAAATGATAGGGACTTCGCTAAATTCCCGAATGCGGCGGACGAGTTCAAACACGCGCGCAGCAGTCATCCCCCCGTCCAGCGCCCGTTGCGCCGCCAACTGGTTAGTCGGTCCGTCAGCTAAGGGATCAGAAAACGGCACCCCGAGTTCCAACACATCAGCGCCAGCTTCTAAGACGGCGCGACACGCCGCGAGCGAGGTATCGAAGTCCGGATCGCCGGCACACAGATAGGCAATAAAAGCGGCACGTTTTTCACGAGCAGCACGGGCAAAAGTTTGGGCGAGACGATCCATGGATAATGAGGTTCGAAAGCTAGGCGGCAGGGGTCGAGAGAAAATTACGCTGGTCATTTTCGATGGGGATCAAGCGAACTCGCCCGATCGTCTCGAAACTGCCCGCCCTGAAATTAGGGTAACCCAAATTCTACGAGCACCGGCCGGTGGTCCGACAGCAAGCTGCGGATGACCTTCGCCTTCGGGGCCCGACATTCCTCAGGGAGGAAAACATAGTCCAACATGCGCGCGGGCCACAGCGCCGGAAAGGTCCGCCCCGTTTTCGGCCACAAGGTATAGTTATTCGTCCCTTCAAGATAACCCAACAAGGTCGCCGTAGCATCAGGCCGATGGGCGGGGTTATTAAAATCCCCCGCCACCAGCGGCGGCGTAAGCCAATGGGCTGAACGATGCGCGTGCTGCTCCGCCACATAATGCTGTAATCGGGTGATTTGCTGCAGCCGTTGCCGACGCGAGCGATGGTGGAGATGCACATTAATGATCGGCAGACGCCTTTGATGGGGAAATTCGATTTCAGCAAAAACAAAACCCTTCTCCCCCAACTTTCCGGTCCCAAAAGGCACTGTCTCGCTATGCGCGATGGGATATCGCGATAAAAATGCATTACCGTAGTTCAAATGATACCGACCGCCGTGGCGGTTATTCACCCCATGGACGCAGTGCGCTAATCCGGTGTGCTCACTCAAGGATGCGAGGTGATCAAAACTGCCGTTCCAGCGCGAATTCTCGTCAATTTCCTGCAAAGCGACGAGATCAACGTCTAGGCGCTGAATCAGCCGGGCAATTTTCAGCAAATTCGCCCGTATCTTAGCCTTAGTCCTAAGCCCTTGAGGCCAAGGCATTGCCCCGCGAGCGTGGGCAATATTGAAGGTGAGAAGGCGATAACGCGCCATGAAAAGTGGGGCGGCCAACGGGATTCGAACCCGCGACCCCAAGAATCACAATCTTGTGCTCTAACCAACTGAGCTATGGCCGCCGTAAAATCTGGAACGGGGAACATCCATATCCGCCCCACCGCTGTCAACTATTCTCCCGAAGCGGCCCAAACCCCCTATTCTCCTTCATGGCGCCAACTTCAGCTGAATCAGCTCAACGCGGCGCCATACACCCGCTCGTTTTCGTAACTTTTGTAAAAATCACCTCGCCTCACTCACGACTTGAGCTATCGAATTTCATCCATGATTTCCTTCAAAAAGCTATTGGGTAAGGAAGAAAAGTTTTACGACTTGCTCGAGGCGAGTGCTGAAGAGGCTAAAGTAAGCGCGGGCTTGCTCGCCAAGATTCTGGCGAACGATAGCGCGGCTCAGACGTCGAGCATTCACGATATCATCCAGACTCGCCGCAAGGATAAGCGCATCACCCAGCAAATCACCGAGGAACTCTGCAAAACTTTCGTCACCCCGTTCGAACGTGAGGATATCGAGGCTCTTTCGCTCGCCCTCTATCGCATCCCCAAGACGGTCGAGAAAATTGTGGAGCGCTTAACCATCTGCCCCGCCCGCGTGCCTCGCGCCAGTATGCAGCGCCAGGTTGTCCTGCTGGAAGAAGCGGTCGACTCGGTTGTCTTCATGGTTAAAGAATTGCGCAAGGGCACGCAGATTGAACGCATCCAAGATGCGCATTCGCGCCTCCAATTCGCTGAAGGCGAGGCCGACAAAGTCATGCTAGCCCTCGTCAAGGACCTCTACAACGGCCCGTACGAAGCGAAGGAAGTGGTTATTTTAATGGAGCTTTACGATCTCGTGGAGACCGCCGTCGATCGCGCCCGCGACGCCGGCCTCGTGGTCTTTCAGATCATGTTAAAATATTCCTAAGCCCGCCGCTGCACGCGACCGAGCCCATGACTATATTCTTAATTGTTCTCCTGGCAGCGTTGGTTTTTGAGTACATCAACGGCTTTCATGATGCCGCGAATGCCATCGCTACGGTCGTTTCGACCAAAGTGCTGACGCCACGCCAGGCCATTGCGCTGGCCGCGGTATTCAATTTAGTGGGAGCGCTCATGGGTACCGCCGTCGCCAGCACAATTGGCAAGGGGCTGGTGGACACTCATTATGTTACGATGATTACGATCTTGGCCGGCCTCACCGGGGCGATCGTGTGGAACCTACTCACCTGGTGGTTGGGTCTACCATCAAGCTCCAGTCATGCTCTCATCGGTGGACTATGTGGTGCGGCCATCGCTTCAGCTGATGGCAACTGGAACGTAATGCACTGGGCGACGACCGATGCCAAGGGAGCCGCCGCCGGCCTTTGGCCCAAAGTGGTATTGCCCATGCTCACGTCCCCACTCATCGGCTTTCTGGGTGGGGCGCTGCTCATGCTTTTTCTAACCATGCTGGTGCACCGCCTCCGGCCGCGAATCGTGAATGGCATTTTCGGGAAGCTACAACTCGTGAGCGCTGGCTTTATGGCGCATAGTCATGGTTCCAATGATGCGCAAAAAACGATGGGCATCATCGCCCTCGCCCTCTTCACCGGCACCAAATCGGGCGCCTTTAAGGATTTGCCTGACTGGCTGGCTTTTCTGCGCACTCCGGAATTCGTCGTAGATCAATGGGTGGTCATCACCTGTGCTGTCGTGATGGCGGCGGGTACGGCGGCTGGCGGCTGGCGCATCATTCGCACCATGGGTCACAAAATGGTTAAACTCCAACCGGTGCATGGCTTCGCCGCCGAGACGACTGCTGCCATGGTCATCCACTTTGCCTCTACCTTGGGCATTCCCCTCTCCACCACTCACGCTATTTCCACCTCGATTATGGGTGTGGGCGTAGCGAAACGTTTTAGCGCCGTCAAATGGGGCGTGGTCGAACGCATTATCTGGGCGTGGATCTTCACCTTGCCAGCGTGTGGCCTCATCGGCTATCTCACCCAATTGTTCTGCACTCAATTGGGTTATCGGTAGGAAGGTCGGTCCTAGAAAATTTTAGGCCGATGAGATGACCGGAGCCGATACCGGAGTCGGGGGAACGGCGAGCACCGCATTGAGTTGCTCGGCTTCACCGGTCTCAACGGCGCTGAGCTGAATCAAGCTGTGCAGCGAATTGAAATGCTTTGCCCATTCAAAATCACCGCCATGCCCATCGATGACCTGATTAAAGAGCTGCTTCTTCTCGACCTTAAGCGCCTGGATGCGCTCTTCAATGGTGCCCGCGGTAACCATGCGGTAGACGAACACCGTATTCGTCTGGCCAATCCGATGCACGCGGTCGATCGCTTGATCCTCCACCGCCGGATTCCACCAGGGATCGAGCAGGAAAACATAGTCGGCCGCATGCAAGGTAATGCCCGTGCCGGCCGCTTTAAGACTAACGAGCATGGCGGCGGCGCCTTGCGCGGTCTGAAAATCTCGCACGGGCTTCTGCCGATCAACCGTCATGCCCGTAATTTCATAACGGGGTAATTCTGGGTAATGCTGAATGAGGGCCGCGCGGACCCGGTCCAGCAGAGTAACAAATTGTGAAAAAATCACGACCTTGTGGCCACTCCCCACCACCTCGGCTAATTTTTCAATCAGCAGCTGCAGCTTGCCGCTGTCCGTCAGCGGAGAATTTAACCACGGCAGCAAATCTGGGTCACAACACACCTGCCGCAACCGGGTCAGGAGCGCGAGAAATCCAAATGATTTTTCCCGCAAGGCCAACCCGATGTCCTCGCCCAGCCGCGCTAAACCTTCCGTACAAATACGGGCATACTCGGTGCGCTGCACATCGGTTAGCGGACACAATAAATCCATTTCCACTTTGGGCGGCAGCTCTTTGGCTACTTCATTTTTTGTCCGCCGCAGAATAAAAGGCGCGACCTGCTTACGCAGCCGATTCATCGTGCCTTCGCGATCATGCAGTAAAGCGGCCTCAAAAGCCGTGCGTGAGCCGAGCAGACCGGGGAGCAAATAACGGAAGATCGACCAGAGATCGAGTTGCCGGTTTTCTAGCGGCGTACCCGTGAGCACTAAACGGTGTTGAGTGCGGATAGCGAAACAGGCCTGCGTTACTTTAGCGTCAGGATTTTTAATAAACTGACCCTCATCAAGAATCGCGTAGCCAAATTCTAGGCCATCCAGGAGCGACCGATGCTTGCGGAGTTGCGTATAGCTCGCGAGCCAGATGCAGGGCGCTGGGTTGGTCTTGAAATCATTACCTGATTTTAGCGTGTCGATCTTGGCACTGGGATAAAAGCGGGCCAACTCCTCTCGCCAGACCGGCACCACGCTCGCTGGGCACACCACCAAATGCCGCCGGCCCAACATCGGCCGGGATTCCAGCAAGGCGATAACTTGGGCGGTCTTGCCCAAACCCATCTCATCGGCGAGCAGGCCGTGACACTCCGTCTCGCACAAATGGTGCATCCACTCCACTCCACGGCATTGATATTGGCGCAAAAATTCTGGGAGCGCCGGTGGCGCCGGCGATGGTGATAAAACTTTCTGCCGCCACGCGTCGAGCTCTGTGCCGAGTGTAACTTTGATGCGGTTGTCGTTGAAGAGGGAGAAAATTAAATAAGGAGGAATTGTCCCATCAATAGAAGTTTCCTCAAAATTGCGGCGCCATTGGTTAAAGCTCTCCCACTTTTCCGGCGTCATGGTGACGATGCCTAAATCGGGCAAAAGCATGGGCGTCCGCCCATGCTTCAGCAAAGCCGCCGCTTGTTCCTCTGTTAGGAGCTTTTCACCCGCCCGGAAAATCCAGCGCAAATTGAGTCCGCCGCCGCTGTGGCGATCTGCCACGGCCTCAATCTCAATCACCCGTGCACCCTGCTTGAGATTGCCAACCTTCACATCGAGTTCGATCGCGAATTGCTTTTTCCAGTGGGGCAAGAGGTCACGGAGAAAGCCGGGAATATCACTGAGCGCATCGAGCGCGTAAGCGTGGGTGCTTTGGTTGTAACGGAAGTGAGCCTTTCGCGCATAGGTCGCCAGCGCGATGAGCTTGGCCCGCTCAGCTGCCGTCGGATGGTTTAAGGTATTGCCGAGCGCCGGGATCCGGCTGCGCCCTTGCTTCCAGTAAGCGAGAAAAACCAATCCGTCTGCCGTCGTGGTGAAACTTAAGAGCAGATCCCGCGGGGGCTGATTAGGATCATGCTTAGGGGTGGATGGGTTACTAACCGCACCGTGACCGTTGGTCCCCTGACCCACGCTCGACTTGGCCGATGTCCTCGGCAGCAGCGACGCGATTTCATCAACCAATAATTCTTCAATCTCATGCAACCCGGCCACCGCGATGGCGTGAGCTAAGCTTAAGTCAGTTGACGAGGACCGCACCTTGAGTTCCTCCCCGTCCCACTCGATGACCGCATATTCTTCGCGTTTCTCAACCTTGCGGTGAATAATGGCATCCTTCGCGCCCAATTCTACTTCGCGGATCTCGCCGTTACGATACATCTCATGACCGCGCTCTACTTGAGTCGCGTCAAAATGCCCCTCCCAGTCGGCCTCAAGGCGGCCGAACCAGAATTCGAGCGATTGCGGAGTATAGATACGCTTGGGCCCGTGGGTTTGCATCAAGCTAAAGGATAAACGCTAGGAACTTTCGCGTACGGCGTGCAACTCCTATTTGGCGTTTTTACCCCAGCTCACTATCGACCATAATTCACACCATTGTCACGCACGCGCCACGTTGAATTCACATTGCGAGCACATGCTGGTAATAACTCGATCGGGGGTCAGTGACCGACGAACGAGCTAACCTGCGTGAACCTTGCACTCGTTACAGAAACTTATTCTCCAGAAATAAATGGTGTCGCCATGACCCTAGGCCGCCTTGTGGACGGCCTCGCTCTACGCGGCCATCGGCTGACAATTATTCGTCCGCGCCAACGGCATGAGTCCCCGCGCTTCAGCATAACTCAACGCGTCGCCTGCCGCCAAGTGCGCCTACCAGGCATTCCAATTCCTGGTTACCCTCAACTTCGACTGGGCCTGCCCGCTGGTCGGCGCCTCCGCCAACTCTGGTCCTTGAGTCGCCCTGATTTAGTGCATGTCGCCACCGAAGGCCCCCTCGGCGCCTCGGCCATCACCACCGCGCACGAATTCGGCATTCCCGTGACCTCGAGCTTTCATACAAATTTTGACCAATACACCCGCGATTATCGGATTGGTTGGTTAAAGCCGGTCGTCGCCGCGTGGCTGCGCCACCTCCACAATCGAACGCGCCGCACTTTCGTGCCCACGCCGACCTTGCTCACGCGGCTTTCTACAGAGGGCTACACTAACCTGCGTTTACTTTCGCGGGGCGTTGATACGGCACTCTTTAATCCCGCTCAGCGCGATGCATCATTGCGCGCCTCCTGGGGGGTAGCACCGGATGATCCCGTTATTGTGCATGTCGGACGAATCGCTCCGGAAAAAAACTACCCACTGCTCTTCCGCGCCTTCGACGCGGTTAAAGCAGTCGAACCACGGGCTCGACTCGTGCTGGTTGGCGATGGCCCCCGACTATCTGTGTATCAACGGCAACGTCCCGACGTAATTTTCACGGGCTTTTACACCGGCCTTAATCTCGCCCGACACTACGCCTCGGGTGATCTCTACCTCCACGCGAGCTCTACTGAGACATTCGGTAACGTTATTACTGAGGCCCTTGCGAGCGGACTAGCTGTCAGTGCATTCGATTACGCCGCGGCCCATGAATTCATTCGCCACAACGAGAATGGGCTGGTTGCGCCCGCCGGTGATGAAAGCATTTTTCTCGCCAACGCCGCGCGGCTCATGACTGACCGCACGCTGCGCCTGCGCCTACGCACCGCCGCACCCGCCGCCGTCCACAACCGATCATGGGACGCCGTAATTGATGGGTTTGCCGCCGATCTCGCAGAAGCGATGCGCGAACCACTCGCGCCACCGAGCGCCACCAAAAATTAAACCGCCCACGACCACTCGCCCATCACCTCGCTCATGAGCAAACCCGCCCTCCATGTCCGCTCCGTTATCATCTCCGATGTTCACCTCGGCACCGCCCACAGCAAGGTCGAGGAAGTAACACACTTCCTCAAACACGTCCGCTGCGATCGGCTTATTTTAAATGGGGACATCATTGACGGCTGGCGCCTGCGCCGCGGGGGAACTTGGACTAAAGCGCACACCCGTTTTATTCGGCGCGTCCTGACCATGATTCAAAAACGCGACACGGAAGTAATTTATTTACGAGGGAATCATGACGATTTCATCGGCCGCTTACTGCCACTGCAATTTGACCGCCTCAACTTAGTGGAAGAGTATATCTTGGAAACCGCCCAAGGACGTTACCTCGTCCTCCACGGCGATGTTTTTGATGGGATCATCAAGCACATGGTTATTTTAGCGCACCTCGGCGACGCCGGCTACGCTCTCCTCTTGCGCCTGAATCGCTTCTATAACTGGTTTCGCGCGCTTCGCGGCAAAGAGTATTTCTCACTCAGCCAAGCGATCAAGGCCCGCGTCAAACAAGCAGTTAGTTTTATCGGGAAATTTGAGGACCAAGTCGCCTCACTCGCGCGTGATCGCGGCTGCTGCGGTGTCATCTGTGGCCACATACATACCCCGGCCGATAAAATGATTGGCGATATCCATTACCTCAACTCGGGCGACTGGGTTGAGTCACTCACGGCCATCGTCGAGCACTACGACGGCCGCTTTGAACTGCTCACCTTTCAGCAATTTCTGGCCCAATTTCCAGGACTCTCCGCTCACACGATTGATGAAATTGATGAGCTGTCGCCGCTGCCGGCCTGATGGAACGCTCTACCGCAGCGCCCGCACCTATGAAAAAAATCCTCATCCTCACCGCCGGCTATGGGGAAGGCCATAACAGCGCCGCCCGCGCACTCCAAAGTGCTTTCAACGAAAACCCTGAGGTCGAAGCTGAATTGATCGATCTATTTGCGCTGCGCGCACCCCGCCTCAATAATTTTTCCCGGCGCGCTTATCTCAAGCTTATCAATACCGCCCCGAAAATCTGGAGCGCCATTTATGGCTGGCTCGATCGCTCGCCCCTCGTGCCGCTGACTTTTAAGGCGCTCGGCAGTCATCGCGAATTACTTGGCCGCTTGATCGCGGAAAAACAGCCCAGCGCCATTTGCTCCACCTACCCGGTTTACGCTTGGCTGCTCAACGATCTCCGGCGCCGCGGACGAAAATTCTGCCCGCATTACACAATTATAACCGACGCGCTTACGATCAATTCGCTCTGGTTTCGCACGCCTTCCGCCGGGTGGTTTGTGACCGACCCAGATTCTGGTGCCATGCTCTGCACTCGGGGAATTCCGGCCGAACAGGTGCACGTCAGCGGTTTTCCCGTTGCCCTGGCTTTCGCTGATCGCCGGCCAGAGTGGCAACCCCCGGAACTCACACGGACGACTCGGCGGAAAATTTTATTTATGATTAACTCAGGGCGCAGCCACGCCTTGCAGATTGCCCGAGCGCTGCTCCAACACCGTGACTGGCAAATTACTTTCACCGCCGGACGTGATTTAACTCTGCAGCAAGAGCTCAAAAACCTCGCCGCCGGGGCTCCCGCTCAGGCGACGGTGCTGGGCTGGACCGATAACATTCCCGAACTGCTCATGACCCATCATGTTGTCATCAGCAAAGCCGGAGGGGCGACGACGCAGGAATCCATCAATGCGCACTGCCCTTTACTCGTGAGTCAAATTGTACCCGGTCAGGAAGAAGGAAATTATGAACTCATTCGCCGACACAACGCAGGGGCACTTACGGAAACCCCTCATGCTATCATCGCGACGCTTCAGCGCATCTTCGCCAGCGACGCGGCGATTTGGCAATACTGGCGCGCCAACCTCCAGCGCTTCGCCCAACCCGCCGCCGCGCGAACCATCGCCACCACGGTGCTGAGTAAGTCTGTCGTAATTGGCGATCAGTGATCGCCTGTTGGCCTGGCGCGAAACTTAAGCCCCGCGCGCCGCGAGCTGCGCACGAATGACGAGCAGGGTGCGCTCGGTCGCTCCGCAATTCTCCGCATGCCATGCCCGCGCCGCCGCCGCGAGTTTCTCGCGCTGCGGCGCATCTTGTAACAATGCGACCGCCGCGGTGATCAGCTCAGGAGCGGACGCGACTTTGCACACCGCCCCAGCCTCGGTTAGGGTACGGATAATCTCCCGAAAATTGCTCATGTTCGGTCCGTGCAGAATTGGCTTACCGAGGACCGCTGCCTCGACCGGCGTCTGACCACCTTCATGCGGAGCCAGACTCTTCCCCACGAATACTAAATCGGCCACCTGGGTGAATTGCCGGAGCTCACCCGTAGTATCGCCGACGACCACATCAACCGACGCGGACTCTCGCCCAGCGGCGAGCACTTGATCACGATAGGAACCAGTGGAGCGAAAATGATAAGTGAGTCCTGATGATTCCAGCCAACTCCGCAATTCCGCCCGACGTTCCGCATGACGAGGCACCAGCAATAAGGAAACGTTCAAGCCGCGCTCACGCGCCGAGCGCAACGCGGTGAGCAGCGCCGCCTCTTCACCCGGCCACGTAGAGGAACCCAGTAACACCAAACCAGTCCCGAGCCCCAGCTGACGTCGCAGGGCCGCCCGCGCACTCTCAGCCATCAACGGAATAGCGACATCAAGCTTAAGATTACCAGTTGTCTGCAGATGCTCCGGCTTTAAGCCCAAAGCCTTGAAGCGTTGCTCATCTCGCCGTGAAGCACAGAGCACTTGAGTGAGACCGCGTGACAAGGGTCGGAGGAAAGCTCGGAAACGCAAGGCACGGCGAAAGCTCCGATCCGAAAGCCGGGCATTAATGCTCAGTACGGCCACGCCGCGCGCCGCCGCTTGGTACACGTGCTCAGGCCAGCGCTCTCCTTCCATCAAAATACAAAGATCTGGCTGGATCCGCCGCCAAGCGCGGGCATTAAAAGCCCAGAAATCTAACGGGAAATAACCAATCCCAATGGTCAAGGCGGCATACTTTTCTTTCGCTAATTTATAACCAGTACTCGTGGTCGTAGTGAGATAAACTTCCGTGCGCCCCTCTTGTTGCAACGACTCCAGCAAGGGAGCGAGCGCCAGCATCTCACCAACACTTACCGCCTGCAGCCAAATCCGCCGCACCCCTAATGGTTTCGCCGGCAATGGATCCGTGCCCCCAAAGCGGTGGCTGAATTTTTCGAGATAGCCCCCGCGGCGCCGCATCCGCCATAAATAATAGGGCGTCGCGATCAGCAACAGCGGTAGAAAAAGAAATCGATAAACCCAGATCACGATTACAAAAGTGCCCAGCGGCGGCGCGGCTTTACCACCGGATTAAAATGCACTCTGTTTCGCATCAATAACCTAAGTGACGTTATTTATTGGCCCAACACCCACGCAAAAATTAAGGGAGCGACGATGGTGGCATCGCTCTCGACAATGAATTTGGGCGTCGAAGCCGCCAGCTTACCCCAGGTAATTTTCTCATTTGGAACGGCTCCCGAATAACTGCCATAGCTGGTCGTGGAGTCACTGATTTGCGCAAAATACCCCCACAACGGAATGCCGCGGCGTTCGAGATCTTGGTGCAACATTGGCACGACGCAGATGGGAAAATCTCCGGCAATGCCACCGCCAATTTGGAAGAAACCCAAACTGCCCTCCCCATTCTTTAAACAGGTGGCCGTCTTTGTATAATATTGCGCCAACCAAGTCATGTACTCGATCCCCGTCCGGACCGTGTGGACATGCTTGACGTCACCGCGAATCACCGCCGCCGCATACATGTTGCCGAGCGTGGCATCTTCCCAACCAGGCACGATAATCGGCAGATTTTTTTCGCAGGCGGCGATTAACCAAGAATTCTTGGGATCAATCTGGTAACTCTTCCGCAGCTTCCCGCTCCGGATAATTTTATACATGAACTCATGCGGGAAATAACGTTCGCCCGCCCGATCAGCCTTAATCCATTCGGCCAATACCACTCGCTCGATGCGCCGCATCGCTTCCATTTCAGGAATACAGGTATCGGTCACGCGGTTCATATGACGCCCCAGCAGCGCCTGCTCATCGGCTGCCGTTAGCTGACGATACTGCGGCACCCGCTCATAATAATCATGCGCCACCAGATTAAAAATATCTTCTTCTAAATTGGCGCCGGTGCAGACAATCGCATGAATTTTATCCTGACGAATCATCTCGGCCAGCGAAATGCCTAGTTCGGCCGTCGACATCGCCCCAGCCAACGTCACGAGCATTTGCCCACCCGCTTTGAGATGCGCCTCATAACCCTTCGCGGCGTCCAACATTGCGGCCGCGTTAAAGTGACGATAATTATGGGCGATGAACTGAGATACCGGTCCCTTCTTCCGCGCCAGGGCGGCATTGATGAATTCGGGCTTGGACTTCGCTTTCATAGATCTCAGCAAGCGTATGGGCTGCCCATTTGGCCACACAAAAGTCGCCCGACTCATATTAACTAAATCCATAACATGCTGATAAACAGTTAAATAAAATTTATATCTAAAAATTAATGTTATATTTTAGCCCAACCCTGAATCGCCAAGAGTAATGGCTCACTCGGGCAGGCCATCGCCAGCCAGCAGCTTGGAATCTTCGGCCCGTTTCTCAAAAATTCAGCAGTGAGAATTCAAGCTCCGCCCCATCATCGATATAATTGTTGGTGGTCGGAGATTGACCCGCCAATCCCAGTTTTGACATCGCCGAGGTGACGAGCAATCATGCTCGGGAAATATGGAACAGCTGCACGCCTATTGGCGCATGGAATATATTGAAGCGCCGCGCACCAAGGCTGGCGGCGATTTATTTTTAGAGCTCCCCGCCCTCGGTGATGATGTCGCGGCCCTCATCATCTATCGCAGCCCGTTGAGCTATCTGATTCTCAATCGTTACCCCTACAATGCGGGCCACCTCCTCGCCGTGCCCTTTCGCAAGGTAGCTGATCTGGTCGAACTCACGTCCGCAGAACGAGCCGACCTCATGGACACCATAATCTTTGGGCAAACGGTGCTGCGGGCCGCCCTAAAACCAGATGCCTTCAACCTGGGGTTCAACCTCGGCGCTGGTGCGGGCGGGAGCATCACCCATTTACACGCTCACATCGTTCCCCGCTGGAATGGGGATACCAATTTCATGCCCGTCATTGGCCAAACCCGCGTCCTCCCCGAAGCCCTGGCCTCCATGTATCAACGACTCCGCGGTATCGCCGATCACTTAAAATCCACGGCTTAACCGACCTCTCGCCCGCGCTCCAGCTTCTCCCTTCCCCCAGTGTCCGAATCCAAAACGCTCCGTTACCCCAACGCCCGCCACCTGCAACAGCTGTATTGTGGCAGCGAGGACAATCTCTTACTCGTTGAGCGCGCTCTTAACGTGCGGCTGATCACCCGGGATGAATGGCTGAAAATCGAAGGGCTGCCGACCGCGATGGACCGAGCTGAAGAGTTTTTTACGCTGCTTAACGGCGGGCGCACGCAGGGCCTCACCTTACGCACGCCCGATTTCATCCGGCTCCTCGAACTGTATCTTCATGATGGCGGCACCAGCCTGCGCGCGCTGTTTACGGAACCACTGGTAATCACGACCAATCGCAAAAGCGTGGTCCCTAAAACCATCGGCCAAAAGCTTTACCTTCAAGCCATCCAAAAAAATCCGGTCGTATTTGGTATCGGTCCAGCGGGCACGGGTAAGACCTACTTAGCCATGGCCGCTGCAATTTCAGCTCTGCTGCAAGGCCAAGTTCAACGAATCATCCTAACCCGCCCAGCCGTTGAGGCAGGCGAGACACTCGGCTTCCTCCCGGGAGATCTGCGCGAAAAAATTCTACCCTATCTGCGACCACTCTACGACGCCTTACACGATATGCTCGACCCCGAAGATGTGGTCACCTTATCCGAAAAAGGCGTAATTGAAATTGCCCCCCTCGCTTACATGCGCGGCCGCACCTTAGCCAATGCTTACATCATCCTCGACGAAGCGCAGAATACCACCCCCGAGCAAATGATGATGTTCCTCACTCGTTTGGGTGATGAATCGCGCATGATTGTCACTGGTGATATTACGCAAATTGACCTCCCACGTAATAAACCCTCCGGATTAACCCAGGCTCCGCGCGTATTAAAAAATATCCCAGGGATTGAATTTCATACCTTTACCTCCTCGGACGTCGTGCGCCATCCGCTGGTGCAAAGAATTATCGAAGCCTATGAGCACGCGAAAGGCACCGACGACCGCAGCCCATGAGTTCACCGGCTAATTCAGCTCGTACCGTCGCCATCCGCAACGCCCATCCGCAATTGCGCTTGGCCCGCCCCGCCATCACCGCGGCGATCGCCATCCTGGATCAACACGCGGCGCGCTTCCTCGGCGGCTGTCCGCCCGGCGAATTATCACTGGCGTTCCTCACCGACCAATCACTCGCGAAAATTCATGCCGATTTCATGAACGACCCAACTGCGACCGATGTCATCACCTTTGAAGGCGATGCCGCGGCTGGCCTCGCTGGGGAAATTTGCGTTTCGGCTGACACCGCCGCCCGTTTTATACGACTCAAGTCAAGCGGTCCGCAAACTTCTCGGCGCCAGGCGAAGCTAACGGCTGGACCAACCCCGTTCGCAGAGGAGCTGATGCTTTATGTGGTCCACGGTTGGTTGCATCTGGCCGGTTATGATGACCTCGAGCCGGCTAAAAAACGCCGAATGCGGGCGGCCGAAACGCGCGCGATGAAATTGCTGCGGACGGCTCAAGCTGTGCCGGCTTTTAAGTTAATCCGCTAACCGCAGAGCCAACGGACAGGCGAAGAAGACGGCCATCGCCAACATCTAAAAAAAATCAGTGGCATCCCTAGTCATCTCTGGTTCACTGCGACCTTATGCCTACCACCCGCCTCACTACGCTGCGCAATGCCTTTCTCACAGGGCTGCTCTTGCTCGCACCGCTCGTCGTCACGGTTTGGGCTTTTCTCAAAATCATTGATATCGTAGGGGGAAGTTTCCGGCCACTTTTTGATACGCTCATCCCGCACGGCTTGCAGGATATTCCGCTGGTCTGGGAAATGGCGGTCACGGTGGTAGTCTTTGCCTTGGTCACACTGTTCGGACTGATCTCCCATTATTTTTTTGGGAAATACCTGCTCGATCTCGGTGAACGGCTGATCCTCGCTATCCCCGGTCTCAATACCGTTTATAGCTCAGTCAAACAGCTGGTCTCCACCTTCGGATCCCAAAATCGAAATCTCTTCAGTCGCGTCGTTCTGGTGCAATATCCACGGCATGGCGTGTGGACGCTCGGTTTTCTCACGAACAAAACCCAAGCAGAGGCGCAGACCCGCGCCGACCGTGAACTCTGGTCCGTCTTTATCCCCACTTCACCAAACCCGACCAGCGGCTTTATGCTATTCTTCCCGCCAACCGAAATCATCGAGCTAGAAATGTCTGTCGGCGACGGTATGAAAATGGTGATTTCAGGCGGTGCGATGATTCCTGCCTGGCCGGAGGCCGAGCGCGCTCAAGCTGAGCTGAAAGCTAAAGTCTAAGCAGACCGGCTCTGCGCCTTGACCGTCACCCCCTATGCTTGGTCAACAGCTCCAAACCGAGGCCTTTATCCTCGCTAAGCAGCCCTCAGGTTCCGATTCGTTTGAGCAGTTGACGGCCTTCTCCCGCTTGCAGGGTATCTTGCATTGTTTACGACGAATCAGTCAGAGCAAAACGGCGCTCACGCCTCTCGACCTATTTGACGAGGCTGAACTTTGGCTCGAATCCACCAACCAAGGTCGCACGTGGTTCATCAAGGAGCACCGCTTCATCCAGCGCGAACCTGGCATCGGCCGATCCTATGAAACCCTCCGCGCCGCCGCCGCCCTCGCCACGCTCGTCAGCCGTAACCCCGTAGCTGACGAATCTCGCGCGGCCGTCGCTAGCTTACTCCGATCCAGCCTAACCGCGCTCGGGGCCGGTGGCCGACCAGATATTATCTGGCTCAAGACACTCTTCTGTTTTCTCCGCGATGAAGGCTACCCCGTGAAACAACAGTGGTGGCTAGAACTCTCCACGAGCGAACGTGAGCTCGCGGCTACCCTCATCAATCAACCCCTCGCCGCCCAACTAGCCACTCCCGAGGCCGTCGCCGTAATCATCCGCCGGCTCGAGGAATGGATGCAGCGCGAAACGGAAGTGCGCGTGGCGTGAGCTAGCCCCATGGAGTTCTCCCTCGAACAGAAAACGGCCAGCCTAAGCGTCGGCGATTTCGCCAGCTTTACCCTCGGGCCCCAATCAGCTGTCGGCGGCCCCCAAGGCATCGAGCGCGCCCAACTAGGCCAACAATGGCACCAAACATTACGCCGTCAGGTCGAACAAGAATTCACGATCGATGGCACGCTGCGCGCAGACGTGCAATTTGAGACCGCAATTAGCGGTCAACTGGTGCACCGCGGTTGGACCTTTCTGCTCGCCGGTCGCATCGATCAGATAATCGGACGCACCTTGCGGGAAATAAAAAGTGTTACCCAGCGCCTCCCCGCTGACGAGGCTACGCTGCGGGCCGACTACCCCAGCTATTTTCGCCAACTCGCCGCTTACCTGGTGCTCGCCCGCACGACCGCGCTGCCGCAGAACCCATTAAAGACTGCCCTCGTTAACCCTGGCGACCGCCCAACCCAGCCTGCGCCACTTCGGGCCGAACTCATTTTTGTCGAAACCAGTTCGGGGCTGACCCAAACAATCGCGCTAACCCCGTTCGACGAAGCGCTCATCTATCATCAGCTGGATGCGCTCGTCGAATTCCTAAATCTGCGCGCCCGCGCCACCGAGCGGCGCCGCGGCTTGGATTTTCAGCCGGCCTTTACGACCCTCCGCTCAGGACAGGAGAATATCCAAAAAGATCTAGCCGCCGCCTTTGCCGACCACGGCGGCGCCCCCAGCAAGGAGCGGATCTCGAGAAAAATTCTTTTTTTCGAAGCCCCCACAGGCTATGGCAAAACTGGCTGCGTGCTCGAATTCGCTCTCACCCAGCTGCGGGCGGGACATTTCGCTCGTCTCATCTGGCTCACCGGTAAAGCCACCGGCCAATTGCAAGTGGTGCACACCCTTCAGCAGATGACCACCCCGAGAGAGCATAACCAGTCAGGCCACCAGACCCCTTTAGCTTTCTGGCAAGTGCGGAATAAATCGGAGCACTGCGTTAATCATACTTTTCACTGCGTGCGCGATGGCTGCGATTATCTCGCCGGGGCCCCCGAACGGTGGGCGCAGAGCGGCCTGGCCAAATTTTATCGCGATGACCAACAACCGCGTGACCTCGATTACCTCCGCACGGCCGGCCGCGAGGCGCGGATTTGTCCCTATGAAATAACCCGCACCGCTCTGGCTTTTCAAGATGTCTGGATTGGCGATTTCAATTATGTCTTCGCCCCCGGTAATCGTGGAGTTTTTTTTGATCAACCCGGCTTTAATCCGGCGGAGACGCTGTTAATTATCGATGAGGCCCACAACCTGCCCTCGCGGGTGGCGGGAGCCTATTCCCACCGCGCCAATGAGCGAACGGCTCGCCTCCTCTTGGTTGAGCTCGAGCATTTACAGGCCCCCGCACCTTTGGGGCAGGCCATCGAGGATTGGATCATGTTGCTCGCCTCCCTCAAACCGGCGGAATCGCTGGACCATGCGCTGGAAGATGAAATTCACGAACTCATCGCCCGCGTAGCCAATTTAGTTAGCACGCTCCCGCTAGACTATGCTGCGCTTGGGCCCCAGCACGCCGAAGCTCTTTGGCAATTTGCCGCCCTAGGCGACTTTCTAAATGATCGCACCTTAACAAAATTGCTCTGGGTGCCCCGGGAGGGTGAGCTCGAGTTTACCTGCGTCGATGCCGCTCCGGCCATCGGTGATACGCTCAGAAAATTTGGCGGCGCAATCCTGATGTCAGCTACCCTGCAGCCCTACGATAATATCGCCGCGGCTTGTGGACTAACAGGCGAAGACGAGCCGGCAACGGCGGCCATGATGAATCGCAATTTATCAGCCAATCCTCCCCCGCCTTATGCCACCCTGCACGCGCCCACCCCCTGGCGCGCGGGCGCCTATGACATCGCCGTGGATCTGCGCGTTGAGACGACCTACAAAAAACGCGCCAGTCACTATGGCACGACGGCCGCCACGATTGAGACCCTGCACGCGGCCGCCACCCGGATCTCGGCCTTTCGCGCCCAACCCGCCGCGCTCGTGGCCGTCGCCATTTTCTTTCCCTCCTACGCCTACGCTGAAGCCGTCCTCCGCGCGCTGGAGCAAAGTGGCTCCGTGCTGCGCGTGGCCTTGCAACCCAAGTTACCTGACCTCGCCGCGCAATCAGCTTGGGTGGAAGAGAGCCTCAAGCTGGCCGACGCCCTTTTCCTGGTTCTCGGCAGTAGTTTCGCCGAAGGCATCGATCTCCTCGGCGGACGAGTTACGCATGCGATGGTCGTAGGCCCAGCCTTGCCCGAAGTTAATGCGGTGCAAAAAGCCCGACTCGCGGCGCTAGCAGGGCTCGGGCGCGAAGCGGCTTTTCGCCACGTCTATCAAATTCCTGGCCTGCAGAAAGTGAATCAAGCGCTCGGCCGACTCGTGCGGGCGCCAGGGCAACACGCCAAAGTTTTGCTGCATTGCTGCCGTTTTGCGGAGCCGAGCTACGCGGGACTCCTCGCGACCGACTACCAAATGTTCACGGAAATTGCCGCTGAGGCTGAGCTGCTAAATTGGCTCCACCAAAC